>CACHOJ010000004.1 GCA_902581405.1 uncultured Pelagibacteraceae bacterium
CTTTCCAATATTTGAGCATGAATTTTGTATTTCCACCACCAACATAAACTACATCAAGATTTGAAAGCCAATTTTCAAAACCTTTTACGCTAGAGATAAGATTAAAGTGAGACACATTTAAACCTGAAACTTCAAATCTTTTATAAAAGAGCTTAGTTTTGCTTGTGTCATCGTTACTAGCTGTAGGCAAAAATCCTAATGAGCAATTTTTTTTGTTAATACATTCTAAAATGAATTGTTCCTGATCATCATCTTGATTATGAGTAAACCCTCCACCCCCAATAGTAATTATTTTTTTTTTTATGTTCACTAATTATATTTTTGACAATTTAAGCTTAAACACCAACCCAAGGTTTTGGCTCATTTGGGATATTTCTGTCTATACCTCTAACTATTTCTCCCTGTTCATCATACATTGGCAATTTGCAGATTTGACCTTTATGTAATTTTCCATCTGTACATTTGACTTCAACTACATCACCTGGTCCATTTTCACTATTGTTAAGGTGCACTATACCTACACCACAAACTTGATAAGGTGACCATGTGCTAGAAGTTATTTTACCAATCTCTTTTTCGTTTAATTTAATACTTTCTCCTTTAATTGCTGTTCCAGACACAATCCGAATTCCCCAAGTCTTACATTTTTTATCTGATGACATAAGTGCCTCTTTTCCAATAAAATTTTCTTTATCAAAATTTATAAATCTTCCAAGTCCAACTGAAAAAGGATTAGTATTTTTTGAAAAATCTTGTCCAGCAGATAAAAGTCCAGCTTCAATTCTTCGACATCTAAATCCTGGTGTAGCCACCAATATCATACCTAATTTTTTTCCTTGCTCAAGAATATAATCTCCAATTTTCTCTGTTTCATTTTCAGGCCTAAAATAAATTTCCCAACCAAGTTCATTAGTAAAACCACTTCTACTTACTATTACTCTTTGATCTAAAATTTGTAACTCTTTCCAATCAAAATATCTCCAATCATTCTCTGAAAAACCATTACTTAAATTTTCAAGTAGTTTCATGGACAATGGACCTTGAACCTGGCTTACCCAAACATTTGGATCATTAATCTCTACATTTAAATTTTTAGAATGTGCTTTATACCAAGAAAATAGGTCACCATCCGCTTGTGCAAACCAATATTTATCTTTGTCAATTCTTAAAAGTATACCATCAGTAATCATCCCACCATCATGATAACAAGCAAATTGATATGAACATCTTCCAACAGCAATTTTTGAAATATCTCTTGGAAATATTTTTTGCAAAAATTTAAGGGCATCTGGTCCTGATATTTCAAATGGATGCTCTCCAGTATGCCTAAAAATTATTTCTCTCCTTGCTTTCCAATACATTTCTTCAGGACTGACATTAGATAATTTTTCAAGAGTTAATCTTCCTGCATAATTTGAATACTCTGGATCATATGGCAATTCTTGATAAGTTAAGGGATGAACTTGAATTGATCTTGCAAGCTCTAATGAATTAGAATTTTCAAGGCAAACAGGCTTTACAGTAAACCTATATTTATTGATTAAATCATTCATTATTTTTTAGATAATTAGAATACACCAATAAAACAAATAAAAAATGTCCATTTTGACTGTTGCTATATAAGTATCTAATTGTTACCTTTTGTTTTTTTAAAGAGAGGAAATTATGAAAAACATTTTAAAATTGATATCAATTTCATTGGTATCACTATTTGTAACATTTTCATTTGCCAACGCATCAAGTGGGGTTTTTAAGTTATCTCATGATCTTGGTTTTGGAAAAGATACAAATTTAGATGCAATTACTAAAGGAAGACTATTTCAAGTAGTAATAATGACTCAAAACCGTCTTGTTAGAAAAGATCTTAAAGGAGTTACTTCTCCTGAGTTAGCTACAGACTGGTCAGGTAACGCAGATGCAACAGAATGGACATTTAACTTAAGAAAAGGAGTTAAATTTCATGATGGATCTGATTTTGATGCAGAGGATGTAAAATACTCATTGATGAGAGTTAAAGATCCTGAAATTGGTTCGCCTGCTAAGAAGAGCATGAGTGCAGTAACAGATATTGAAGTTGTTGACTCACATACAGTAAAAATAAAGTTGAACACATCATTCGCAGATTTTCCACTTTTATTAACTGATTATAGATTAAGAATGATACCAAATGGATCAGGCGACACTATTGGGAAAACAGGTATTGGAACTGGACCATTTATGGTTGATAAGTTTGATGCTGAAGGAACTACAATTCTTAAAGCTAACCCAGATTATTGGGAAGGAGCACCGAAACTCGCTGAGGTACATGTAATAGCTATCCCAGATGGTCAAGCTAGAATTCAAGCCTTGCTGACAGGTCAAATAGATATGAATAGATATGTTCCATTCAATCAGAAAAAAATATTTGATGGTAATTCAAAGTTTAATGTTTCAGTTATACCTACAGGAAACTGGAGAGGTATGGTAATGAGAACTGATGTTGCACCTTTTGATGACCCTAGAGTAAGAAAGGCTGTAAGAATAGCTGTTGATAGACAAGAACTAGTTGATCTTGTTATGGCTGGAGCAGCAACTGTATCTTGCGATACTCCTGTTGCACCTTCAGATCAATATAGAATGAAAAAGAATTGTCCACCACAACCAGCTACAGCTAAAAAATTGCTTGCAGAGGCAGGTTACCCAGATGGTATTGATTTCACAATTCATGTATCTACAAAAGAACCAACTTGGCCAACTATAGCTGAAGTTTTACAACAACAATTTGCTAAAGCTAATATCAGAGCAGATATTCAAATGACACCATCAAAAAGTTATTGGAATGAAACTTGGATGAAAAAGGCTGTAGCAATGACGCGTTGGAATGAGAGACCAGCAGATAGTATTTTGCATGAGGCTTATCATAGCGAAGCAAAATGGAACGAGTCATTCTATAAAAGTGCTTCTTTTGATAAGAATTTAGCTGACGCAAGAGGTGAGTTAAATTTTAGCAAAAGAAAAGCAGCATACATCAATGCTCAGAAAACATTATGGGAAGAGTCTGGAACAATGATTCCTTACCATGTGTCTCGACTTGTTGTTACATCTTCTAGAGTGAAAAATCTTGACGAAGTTGAGTATTTTTCAATTAGATGGCACACAGTTAGTGTTCAGTAATAATTTTTGTTTTACAGGCCTTTAAGTAGGCCTGTAAAACCTCTTTCATTTCTAAATAAATAATTTAAAATTTAAAATTCTTATGCTTTTTTTAATTATAAAAAGAATTTTATTAGGTTTTATTACCTTGTTTATTGTATCTATAATTACATTTGTTGGCACAGAAGTTTTGCCAGGGGATGCTTGTACAACCTATTTAGAAAGACAGGCTTTTGGGGAGCAATTAGAAGCTTGCTATAGAAGACTTGGTTTAAATGTTCCAGCATATGAGAGATATGTATCGTGGGCATTAAATGCTATTCAAGGAGACTTTGGTTATTCTTTAAGTGGAGAGATGCCAATCAAAGATGTTTTAGGACCTAGAATTAAAAATTCACTAGTGCTAGCATCAGCTGCAATTTTTATAGGAATTCCAATAGCTTTAATTTTAGGAATTATTACTGCTCTTTGGAGAGATAAGTTGCCGGATGTTGCAATATCAACAGTAACAATATTTGCTATGACTATTCCAGAATTTATTAGTGCTACTTTGTTAATTTTGATAATTGCCATATGGTTAGAGTGGTTACCTGGTATTGTTATAGTTCCGACTGATGTATCTTTCCTAGAGTTGCTTCCAAATATAATTTTACCGGTTGTTGCTATAGCGATGATTATGACAGCTCACATGGCTCGGATGGTAAGGTCAAGTGTAATACAAGTAATGGCAAGTGAATATGTTCAAATGGCAATTCTTAAAGGAGTTCCTTATTGGAAAATGGTTTTCAAACATGTTTTACCAAATGCTTTATTACCTGCTATTAATGTGGTGGCATTGACTATTGCATGGCTTTTGGGTGGAGTTGTAGTAACTGAAGTTGTTTTTAATTACCCTGGTCTTGGAAGATTAGTTATTGAGTCTATATCAAATAGAGACTTACCTACAGTTCAAGCACTAGCTATAATTCTTGCATCTATCTATGTAAGTATAAATTTATTAGCAGATCTATTGACACTAATGCTTAATCCTAGATTAAAAACACTACAGATAAGAAAATAATATGAAATTAGATAATATATATAAAGAGGAGAAGAAAAGCGCTTTTGCAAAATTATCAGAAATTATAATAACAATGGCTTCAAGACCATCTGGGCTTATCGGCCTTAGTATTTTAGTTTTTCATATAATTCTTGCATTTATAAGCCCTTATATTGCACCTCACGATTTTAAAGCTATAGATCCAACATTAATGCTTCAGGCTCCTTCAGCTGAGTATTGGTTTGGAACGGACGATCTTGGAAGAGATGTTTTTACTAGAACAATTTTGGGTGGAAGAACGGCTCTTACAATAACTTTCTTTGGATCTTTAATAGCATTACTGTGGGGTGGTCTTTTAGGAATATTTTGTGGATTGGTTGGAGGAAAAATTGACGATGTAGTAATGAGAATTGTAGATGCGTTCTTATCTATTCCATGGATATTAGCAATGTTATTGATAGTATCTTTGTTAGGCACATCTACTGAAGTATTGATACCTGCTTTAGGTTTTTTTTATGGCAAAGGAATTGTAAGAGTCGCAAGAGCAGCAACGCATGATGTCATTGCAAAAGACTTTATAGTTTCTGCAAGAGCAAGAGGACATAGTAATTTTTCAATTATTTGGAATGAGATAATTCCTAATGTAAGAGATGCAATCTTAGTTGAAGGTGCTATGCGTTGGTCATGGATGCTGCTTGGTTTTAGTTCTCTTTCTTTTTTAGGTTTTGGGGTGAGCCCTCCAACACCAGACTGGGGATTAATGATATCAAATGCAAGAGGTTTGATGTCTTTTGCTTATTGGGCAGTAATAGCACCAATAGTTGGATTAAGTAGTTTAATTATTGGTATTAATTTAACAGCAGACGCTTTTGCTAAAGCTTTAGGTATAGATAGATCAACTAAAGCTCCAGTTTAATTATGACTGATATAATTCAAAAAGTAAAAAATTTATCTATTGGATTTAGAAGTAAAAAGGGTGAAGAAATCTTAATTTTAAAAAATATAAGCACAAATATTAAAAAGGGTGAGACAGTTGGAATAGTAGGGGAGTCTGGTTCTGGAAAAAGCACATTAGCATTAGCAATGATGGGATATGTCAAACATGGACTTTATACTATTGAAGGAGAATGTCAGTTTAATTCATCAAATCTACTAAAAATGAAAAGTAAAGATTTAGAAAAAATTAGAGGTAGAAAGATAGCAATGATACCACAAAATGCAGGTCAAGCATTGACACCAAACTTAAAAATAGGTTATCAAATTGACGAAGCTTTGCAATTACACTCTGATTTAAATGAAAAAGAGAGAGAAAAAAAAATTTCAGAACTATTGAATAAAGTTAGACTTCCTTCACCTGAAACAATTGCTCTTAGATATCCTCATGAACTTTCAGGAGGACAACAGCAAAGAGTCGCTGTAGCTATGGCTTTAGCTGGGACTCCGGATTTACTTCTTTTAGATGAACCAACAACTGGACTAGATGTAACAACCCAAGCACATGTATTAGAACTTCTCAATTTTATTGCAAAAGATACTGGAACATCAATGGTTTATGTGAGCCATGACCTTGGAGCTATTGCTCAAGTGAGTGACAGAATTATTGTTATGTATTCAGGAGAAATCGTTTTAGAAGGTCCATCAAGAGATATCCTTAAAAGACCAATTCATCCTTATACCCACGGATTGCTTAAATCTATACCAAAATTATCTTTAGCTGGTCTTCCAGAGTCGATGCCTGGTAGTCAACCTCAACCGGGTACAATTCAGAGTGGTTGTAGTTTTTTTGATAGATGTAACTTTTCAGATGAAAATTGTAAAAATAATTCTCCTAAATTAGAATTTTTAAAAGATTTAAATACTAGTGTTAGATGTTTCAATTATGAAAAACTTGTGAACGAGAGTCAGGCTAGTCAAACTGTTAATAAAATTAAGAATAAATCACAAGATAAAGAAATATTAAATTTATCAGAAGTATCTATAAGTTACGCTAAACAAAAACTTTTAGATCAAATTTTCAATAGAATTTCTGATGACAACCCTACAGTTAAAGATATTAATATTAATATTAAAAAGGGAGAGACAATAGCTTTAGTAGGAGAGTCAGGAAGTGGAAAATCAACAATTCTCAAATCAATTGCTGGACTACTTAGAACTAAAGATGGTCTAATAAGGTTTGATGAAAATAGAAATTTATCATCTGATTTGAAAGAAAGAGATCCCAATGATTTAAGAATTATTCAATTAATATTTCAAAATCCAGATGAGTCTTTGAATCCAAACCACACAGTAGAAGAAATTATTGCTCAACCATTAAAATTATATTTTGGATTAAAAGGTGAAGAATTAAAAAAAAATATTGTTGACCTATTACAAAAAGTAAGACTTGGAGAATTTTATACTTCTAGATATCCAAGACAACTATCTGGAGGTGAAAAACAAAGAGTAGCGGTTGCAAGAGCTTTTGCCGCAAAACCAGATATTATTTTATGTGATGAGGTGACATCTGCTTTAGATGTTTCTGTACAAGCTGCTGTATTAAATTTGTTACAACAACTAAAAGAAGATTTTGGAACTACATATATCTTTGTATCACATGATTTAGCAGTTGTAAGAGCAATTAGTGATAGAGTAGCAGTCCTATATCAAGGAAGGTTATGTGAAGTTGGACCTTCAAATGATGTTTATAAGTTTCCGTCTCACCCTTATACAGAGGTTTTGTTGGGCGCCGTCTTAGAACCAGATCCAGATATAAAACCTAAATTAGTTGCAGAGGATATTGTTGAAGAAAGACCTCCTGAAAAAGGCTGCAGTTTTCAAGGCAGATGCTCCAGAATTGTTGGAGATATTTGTAAGAAAGAAATACCACCATGGCAATTAACAGATAGTGGTAACGCTATCAGATGTCATATACCTATTAAAGAATTACAAAAAGAACAATTTTAAAAGATTAAATTTATTATTTTAAAATTTATTTATTTGTGCTTAAATAATAATGTATGAAAAATAATTCTACATTAATAAAAAATTTACTTTCAGATTATAGAATAAATGCCTTTTTTCAAAATATTTCTTTAATATTGATTGGAACATTAATTTTAGCATTTTCATCAAAAGTACAAGTGCCATTCTGGCCAGTGCCAATGACTATGCAAACATTTGCAGTATTTATAATTGGAATGACATATGGTTCTAAATTAGCTTTATTTACACTTTTACTTTACTTATTCGAGGGAGCCATTGGACTGCCAGTTTTTGCTAAAGGAGGAGGATTACTTTATTTAACTGGACCTACCGCAGGATATCTTTATGGAATGACAATCGCAGCAGGGGTTATCGGTTATTTAGCTGAAAGAAATTTTAACGACTCATACTTTAAAAGTTTAATTTCACTACTGATTGCAACTTCAATTATTTTTATAGTTGGGGTGGGCTATTTAGGCTCAGTTATTGGATATGACAAGGCACTTGCTGGTGGTTTATATCCTTTTTTACCGAGTGAATTGTTTAAAATTGCACTAGCTGTTGCAATTATTCCTTCAATTACAAAATTTATTAGATAATATTTTGAGAGCTATTTAACGGCTTTAAGTTGCTCTTAAAGAAGTTTTTTACTATAAGCATTTATTCTCATTATGAAAATTAATAAAGTTGTTGTAATAGGTTCAGGGACGATGGGGAGCGGAATAGCTGCTCAACTATGTAATGCAAATGTTCCAGTTACATTACTAGATTTAACAACAGAAATATCTGAGAAAGCTAGAGAAAGAATTCTAAAATCAAGACCTCCTTTATTGGTCGATAAATCTAAAATCAATAATATTAATGTTGGTAACATAAACGATAACTTTAATGAAGTTGGTGAGGCTGACTGGATTGTTGAAGCTGTTGTAGAAAGAATTGATATCAAACATAATATTTATGAAAAAATTTTTAAAGAAAGAAAAAAAGGTTCAATTGTATCCTCAAATACATCTTCTATTCCAATCAAAGTACTTTCGGAAAAACTTTCAAATGAAGAAAAAAAAGACTTTTGTATAACTCACTTTTTTAATCCAGTTAGATATATGGATTTATTAGAAATTGTGAAAAATGAAAATAATGATTTAGAACAGATAAATTCACTTAAAAATTTTTGTGAAAAAGATTTAGGAAAAGGAACTTTAATCTGTAACGATACGCCAGGCTTCTTAGGAAATAGGATAGGTGTCTATGCCATGCAAGTAGCAATGACAGAAGCATTCAAAATGAAACTAACAATTGAAGAAGCTGATGCAGTTTTTGGTCGACCAATGGGAATACCAAAAACTGGTGTTTTTGGACTCTATGATTTGATCGGTATTGATTTAATGGCTGATGTTTTAAAAAGTTTTATAAAAGAACTTCCCGAGTCAGATGATTTTCAAGTTGTTGCTAAAGAAATACCACTTGTAAAAAAACTTATCGAAACTGGTTATACAGGAAGAAAAGGCAAAGGTGGATTTTATAGAATGAATAAAACTGATGGTAAAAAAGTTCTCGAAGGTATCAATTTAGAAACTGGTGAATACTCAATATCACATAAGTTTAATCTAGGATCAGAAAAGATGGATATAGTTAACTTAATCAATAGAAAAGATAAATATGGTGAATATGCCTGGTCTGTATTATCAAAAATTATTAAATATGCATCTTCATTGGTTCCAGGGATAACTGATAAATTTAATGATATTGATGAAGCAATGAGACTAGGTTTTAATTGGTCTAAAGGACCTTTCGAAATGTTAAAAGAAATTGGAGTAAAGAATTTTTTTGAAAGATTAGATAATTTTGAAAATAACAAGTTTCTTGAGGATTTATCGAAAAGTAAAGACGAAAACTTTTATGGGGAAAGACAACAATATACTGATTTAGAAACTCTTGGAAAAATTAAACCTAAAGCACTCAAATTAGATAAAAACAACTCAGCTGAAATTTATAGATTCAATGATTTTAATATTGTTGAATTCACCACAAAAGCTAATGCATTAGATTATGACTCAATGGATAGTCTAAAAAATGCAACTGATAAACCACTTATAATTATAAATGAAGCAATGCAGTTTTCTGCTGGAGTAAACTTATCTTATACAATGAATTTTGCAGACAAGGGTGATTTTAAATCTATTGAAAAGTTTGTTAAATATTTTCAAGAAACTTGTAAACATTTAAAGTATTCAAAATTTCCCGTTGTTTCAGCTCCATCTGGCTTAGCATTAGGTGGTGGTTTTGAAGTTTTATGTCAAAGTAATTTTGTAGCTTCTCATACAAATATTGTTGTTGGTCTTGTAGAAACAATGGTTGGATTAATCCCAGCCGGCGGTGGATGCAAAGAGATGTTATGGCGATGGTCTCAAACAGAGGAAGCCAAGAATGATCCTGATTATGCACCTCTTAAAGTATTTGATATTATTGGTTACGCAAAAACTGCAACCTCTCCAATTGAAGCTGAGCCATTAAAATACTTAAGACCTGAGGATAAAAAAATAATGAGTAGAAATAGTTTATTATCAGTTTCAAAAGAAATTATTCAACAAAATAAAGATTTTACTCCACCAAATGAAGTTTCTTTCAATCTATCTGGAAAAAAAGTTTATGAAAAAATGATACAAATGTTAGAGAAATTATATAATGATAAAATTATACTTGATCATGGTATGGAAGTTGGAAAAGAATTGGCAAAAGTTTTGAGTGGTGGAGATACTACTTTGGAACATACTTTATCAGAGGATGACTTGTATAAGCTTGAGTTAGATGCGTTTATGAAATTAATTGAAACAGAAAAAACTCAAGATAGAATAAAACACACTTTAGCCACTGGAAAACCACTAGTTAATTAAATTTATTATGTCGAAAAAACCAACAAAAAAACAAGTAGATACAGCTACAAAAATTCTAATTTCTTGGAAAAAGAAAATGCCATATTATTACGCAACTGCAATAATAATAGTTTTTTTAATTGTATTGTTCCAATAATTTTAAATCACTTAAGAAATCTGGTCTTAAAACATATTCTGTCTTATCTGAGGATTTAATTTTAGTTAATGCATCCAATCCATAAATAACTTTACCAATTGGTGTATATTCTCCTTTAAATAAAGGTACATCTTTTAATAAAATAAAAAATTCACTATCTTCAGTATTGAATTCATCACCTCTAACTAAACCTACGCTACCAGCATTAAACTCAAATTTAATATTTATTTCAGAGTTAATTGGACCAAGTTTTGATTTACCACTACCCACTCTGAAATAATCTATATTTTCTATGTTACCAAATTCTAAATCCCCTGCTTGCAATAATGTGTTTTTGATAACTCTATAAAAAGCTGATCCATCATAATCTCCATTTGATATAAAAAATTTAAACCTTTCTACAGAATTTGGAGATAAATTTGGTAAAAGCTCAATAATAACCATACCGCATTCTACATTCATAATTGCAATATTATTTTTATTTGGGAAATTGATTTTTTTTAAATCTATTTTATCAACAAAAAGGCACTTATTTTTAATTGTGTAAAAAAATACAAACGAAGTAATTGCAAGTAAAATTAAAAAAATAAATAATATTTTCTCTCCTGTTGATGCTTTTATTTTTTTTATCATAAATGATTATAAATTATTTATCTTTTTTATTTTGGACTCTATGAATTCAGCTTTTTTAAATATTATTGGATCGATTTTTTTAATTTTTTCTAAATTTTTATTATCTGTAATTAAAAAAGAATAGACTTCAGCCATATCCTCTGATGGTATTGTCTTAGAGTATTCGGTTAAAAAACCATCTGTATTTTTGTAAATATCTAAGCCTAATTTATCTGTACATGTAGAACAATCTGCATATTTAAAACCTTTTTTATTTAAATTTGACCAAGCTTCTTCATTAAATATTTCTGGAAAACTATCATGTATTAGATGAAACACTTCATGATGTATAACTCTTTCAAAATGTTTCTCATTAAACTCTAGATCCAATATTAATGTTCTTTTATTTAAATCAGGTATCCCAGCTGTATTTATTTTTGATATGTATAGATTTTGACAAAGAACTATAAATCTTAAATTTATTTTTTTTAAAAATTCATAATCGTAAATATCTAAATTTCTCTTTATCAATGAAAATTTATTGTCTAAGTTTTTTTCTCCTAGTTTATTACAACTAATATTATTCTGAACGCCAATTTTAAAATTTTTTTTAGCTGTTAAGTACTTAAGACCGTTTTTATTATTTAAACTAAAAGTTTTTAGGTTTGGAATCTTTAATAGATAATTAATCTCATCAGCTTTGAGTAAATTAAATTGAAATATCAGCAATAAAATAAACAAAATTCTCATTAAATAAATATAGAACTATATGCTAAAATAATATTACTTTAGAAAATTAAAAATGAAAAAAGAAAAAAATAAAAACCCAAAACAGCCAGTGAGCGGTACTAAAGTTCCTAGATATGCTGGACCCTCAACATTTGCTAGGTTGCCTGAACTCAGAGATGTAGATAGTTGTGATGTTGCCATTGTTGGAGTACCTTTTGATTCAGGAACTAGTTACAGACCCGGTGCAAGATTTGGACCACAAAGTATTAGACAAGCTTCAAGGCATTTAAGAACAAATTATCATCCAAGCTATGATGTAGAGCCTTTCAAAGTGCAGCAAGTTGCAGATGCGGGAGATATTGCATGTAATCCGTTTAATATTGATGAAGCAATAAAACAAATTGAAGTTGGTGCTACGGATTTATTAGATAAAGTGGGTGGAATAATTAGTTTAGGCGGGGATCATACCATTGCAGTTCCCTTGCTAAGAGCAGCTAACAAAAAAAACAATGGACCAGTATCATTAGTTCATTTTGATGCACATTTGGATACTTGGGATACTTATTTTGGAGCTCCATATACTCATGGAACTCCTTTTAGAAGAGCGCGTGAGGAAAATTTATTTTTAGATGATGCTTCCATGCATGTTGGGATACGTGGTCCACTTTACAGCAGAGATGATATAAAGAATGATGAGAGTTTTGGTTTTAAAATAATTCATTGTGATGAATTTCAAACAGAAGGAACTGATAAAATTGCTGAAAGAATAAAAAAAAGAGTAGGAGATAATGCTTTGTATTTATCTATTGATATAGATGTATTGGATCCTGCATTTGCTCCAGGGACAGGAACGCCTGAAATTGCAGGTATGACAACAAGAGAAATGGTAAATGTTTTAAGAGGATTGTCAGGTCTAAATCTAATTTCTGCAGATGTTGTAGAAGTTGCTCCCGCATATGATCATGCTGAAGTTACTTCTCTTGCAGCTGCTACGATTGTTTACGAATTGACAAATTTATTTGCAAAATCATAAATAAAGGATAGTTTGCGCGCATGATTGAAAAGAAAAATTTTTATATTAATGGTTCATGGATTGCACCAAAAAATCAAAAAGATATCCAAGTTATTAATCCTGCAACTGAAAAAAGTTGCGCAGTAATTTCCTTAGGGGGCAAAGAGGATATTAATGATGCAGTATTAGCAGCTAAAGAGGCTTTTAAAACTTGGGGATATTCCTTAAAACAAGAGAGAGTCGAATTATTGGAAGACTTTTATGTACTTTATAAAAAAAGATGGAGCGATATTACAGATGCAATTATTCAAGAAATGGGCGCACCAAAAGATTTTGCTTCAAAACTTCAAACAGGAACTGGTGCTAGTCATACAAAATCTTTCATTCGTTATTTAAAAGAGTTTGAGTTTGAAAAACCACTTGGAGAACATGCTAAAAATCAAAGATTAATTTATGAACCAAAAGGTGTTTGCGCATTAATTACTCCTTGGAACTGGCCTATAAATCAAGTTACTTTAAAAGTTATTCCTGCTTTAGCATCTGGGTGTACTATGATTTTAAAACCTTCAGAGTTAGCACCATTATCTGCAATGATAATTGCGGAATTAATAGATGAAGCAAAGTTTCCAAAAGGTGTATTTAATTTAGTAAATGGAGATGGTGCAACTACCGGTGATGCATTAACAAGCCACCCTGATGTAAATATGATTTCATTTACTGGCTCTACAAGAGCGGGAGCATTAATTTCACAAAATGCAGCTAAAGATTTTAAAAGGGTAAGTTTAGAGTTAGGGGGAAAAGGTGCAAATATCATATTTAAAGATGCTGATACAGAAGCTATAGAGAGAGGTGCTTTAAGATGTTTTAGAAATTCTGGACAATCTTGTAATGCACCTACAAGAATGTTAGTCGAAAAACCAATTTATGATGATGCTATTGAAAGGCTGAAAAAGTATGCAAATGAATTTAAAGTAGATGATCCAAATAAAGAGGGTGAGCATATAGGCCCGGTAATTTCAGATGTACAATTTAATAAAATTCAAGGATTAATTCAAAAAGGAATAGATGAAGGTGCAAAATTAGTTGCTGGCGGCCCAGGAAAACCTGAAGGATTAAAAGATGGTTATTACGTAAAACCTACAGTATTTGCAGATGTTAATAACGATATGGAAATTGCAAGAACGGAAATTTTTGGTCCAGTTTTATCTGTAATTCCATTTGAAACTGAAGAAGAGGCTATTCAAATTGCAAATGATACTGATTATGGATTAACAAATTATATTCAAACTCAAGATAATGACAAGGTACAAAGAGTTGCAAGAAAACTTAGATCAGGAATGGTAGATGTTAATGGAGCAGGTATTGCAGTAGATGCACCATTTGGGGGATTTAAACATTCAGGGATTGGAAGAGAAGCTGGAAAAGAAGGTTTGCTTGAATTTTTAGAAGTTAAATCTGTTGGTGGTTGGAATTAATTCAAAGACTTATTTTTTACACCATCTAAAAAACTAATACATTTTTTTATTTCAGAAAGTTTTATAAACTCATC
Source organism: uncultured Pelagibacteraceae bacterium (assembly GCA_902581405.1). Taxonomy (GTDB): domain Bacteria; phylum Pseudomonadota; class Alphaproteobacteria; order Pelagibacterales; family Pelagibacteraceae; genus Pelagibacter. The sequence goes on from CACHOJ010000004.1 coordinate 14,065, forward strand.
AATCTTATGTGCTTGCTTAATTGACCCTGGACCACACACAACTGTACTTATTCCTATTTCTTGAAATAACCCTGCTTCGGTTCCAAAAGAGACTACCTCTCTAGAATTATCTCCAGTTATACTAGACACAAATTCACATGCCTCGGAATTTGAAATTCTATCAAAACCAGTTATTTCACCAATGATATGTTTCTTTATGCTAGATTTTGGATATATCTTTTTCATTTCCGGCAAAAGTGTCTCGTTAGTAAATTTATCTATTTCATGATTTAAAAAAATTCCATCTTCTTTCACAACAGGTCTTGTTTCCCAGTTTACATGACATTTGTCAGCAATTACATTATGAGCAATTCCACCAAAAATTCCACCAACTTGCAAAGTTGAATATGGAGGATCAAAGATAGAGTCTTTTAATTCTCTTTCTTTCAATTTTTCTTTTAATTCGAGAAGTTTATTTACATATCTTGCAGCAAATTCAACTGCACTTACACCTTTGTCTGGTTCCGAACTATGTCCAGCAAGACCTTCAAAATAGGTTGTATATTCATAGCATCCTTTATGTGCATCAATAATTTTCATATTTGTTGGTTCACCAACAATACAAATACAATCTTTAATGCCTCTTTTTTTCAGTTCTGTAATCAAAATTGGTGCACCTTTGCATGCTGTTTCTTCATCAAAAGTGAATGCAAAATGAATATCTCTATCTAAATTTGATGAAGAGAAAATTGGTGCGTAAGCTAATGCACATGCAATAAAACCTTTCATATCACACGATCCTCTGCCAAACAATTTATCTTCTTTGATTGTTGCATCAAAAGGATCTGTTGACCAACCTTTTGAAACTGGAACAACATCTGTGTGTCCAGATAAAATAATTGGTTTTTTATTACTTTTGTTTTTTGCTTTTAAAGTTGAGAAAAGATTTACTCTTTTTTTTTCCTCATCATAAGTTTTAAAAGAACTAGCTCCTAAAGAATTTAATATATCATCACAATAATCTATAAGTTGGTTATTATCTTCGCCAGATACTGTTTTAAATGCAATTAAATCTTTGAGAATTCTTATCGAATTATTATATATATCTTCTAAATTATTTCCTGTACTCATCAATTATTAATTATATATTAAATTTATGAAAGAACAAATAACATACGATACATACGACAAAGTAGACATTAGGGTAGGAACAGTAATATCAGTAAAAAAAAATGAAAAAGCTAGAAAACCATCACTAGTTGTTGAAGTAGATTTTGGAAAAGGAATAGGGGTTAAACAATCATCTGCACAGATAACCCATTATTACAATGAAGAAAACTTAATTGGAAAACAAGTTATAGGAGTTTGTAATTTTCCTGAAAAAAATATAGCAGGTGTTGTTTCTCAAGTTTTAATTCTTGGCTCTATTGATAAAGAAGGAAAAGTTGTACTTGTTCATCCATCTCAAAAAGTTGAAAATGGTTTGCCTGTAGCATAGTAATGCATCCTGAATTGCTGTCTCTTTGTTTATTTATGTTTGTGACAAGCTGTTCGCCTGGACCAAATAATATTGTAGCGTCACATTCAGGATTTAATCATGGGTTTAAAAAAACAATTCCTTTAATGTTAGGTGTGATTTTTGGTTTTACATTCATGTTGGCAGTTATAAATTTTGGCTTAATAAATATTTTTAAGCTTTATCCTATAATTCAAAAAGGTTTAATATTTACTGGTACAGCATTTTTAATTTATTTGTCATACAAGATATCATTTTCGAAATCATCAGACGAAAATGAAAAATTAAGACCAGTAAATTTTATGGAAACTTTTCTTTATCAATTTTTAAATCCAAAAGGTGTGATAGTTGCAATTATTGCAGTTTCAACATATGTAGAATCAGGTAGTAATTTCATTTCTTATTCAATTTGGTTATTAGGTATTGCTTTTGTATTTGCAGTTATTAGTATTATTTTTTGGACAATAATTGGAAAATTTATGAGGAAATTCGCGACAAATGAGAAATTTATTAAATGGTTTAATTATGTTATGTCGGCACTTTTACTAAGCTGTATAGCAACTTTTTATTACTAGTATTATGAAGCCTGGAAATCAAAATTCGTTCAATTCTTTAAAAGAACTAAATATAAATGGGAAAAACTATTCTATTTATTCTCTAAAAGAAGCTGAAAAAAATGGCTTAGAAGGCATCAATAAATTACCAAAATCAATTAAAGTTTTACTCGAGAATCTTCTAAGGTATGAGGACAATATCACTGTAAATAAACAACAAATATTATCAATTAAAGATTGGCTAAATACAAAAAAATCAAAAACTGAAATTGCATATAGACCTGCAAGAGTACTTTTACAAGACTATACTGGTATACCAGCTGTTGCTGACCTTGCCGCAATGAGAGATACAGTCAAAGAAAAAAATAAGGATCCAAATAAAATTAATCCTCTTTCTTCAGTAGATTTGGTAATAGATCATTCTGTTCAAGTGGATAAATTTGCTACAAAGAATTCATTAAAAGAAAATGTTGATATCGAATTTGATAGAAACTTTGAAAGATACTCTTTTTTAAAGTGGGGGCAGCAAGCGTTTGATAATTTTAGAATTGTTCCACCTGGAACTGGGATTTGTCACCAAGTAAACTTAGAATACTTATCAAAAGTAGTGTGGAATGAAAGGTTTGAAGAAAAAGAATACTTATTTCCTGATACACTAGTTGGAACTGATAGTCATACGACAATGGTTAATGGTTTATCAGTACTTGGTTGGGGAGTAGGAGGAATTGAAGCAGAAGCAGGGATGCTAGGTCAACCAATATCTATGTTGATACCAGAGGTCATCGGATTTGAAATGAAAAATAAACTTCCCGAAGGTACAACTGCGACTGACCTTGTGTTAACAGTCGTAAAAATGTTAAGAGATAAGGGTGTTGTTGGAAAATTTGTAGAATTTTATGGTGAAGGACTTAAAAATTTAACACTCGCAGATAGAGCAACTATTGCGAACATGGCACCAGAATATGGAGCAACATGTGGTTTCTTTCCAATAGATGAAGAAACTTTAAAATACCTAGAATTTTCTGGTAGATCTAAAGAAAATATTCAGATTGTAGAACAATATGCAAAAGAACAAAATTTATGGGCAAGTGATGATATAATATTTACCGATACTTTGTCTTTAGATATGTCTACAGTGGTCCCGACAATATCTGGACCAAAAAGACCTCAAGATAAAGTTCTTTTAACAGATGCCTCCAAAAATTTTATAAAAGTCTTTGAAGATGTATGTAAAAAAACAGAACCTACTGTGGCTAAAGTTAAAAACGAAAATTTTAAAATAAAAGACGGCGATATATTAATCGCAGCTATTACTTCTTGTACTAATACGTCAAATCCAAATGTGTTAATTGGCGCAGGGTTGCTGGCTAAAAATGCTATAAAGAAAGGATTAATAGTTAAACCATGGGTTAAAACTTCGCTTGCCCCTGGATCACAAGTTGTAACAGATTATTTAGATAAGGCAGGTTTAAGTGAATATTTAGATCAATTAGGCTTTAACTTGGTTGGTTACGGATGCACAACATGCATTGGTAACTCAGGACCTTTGCCAGATAATATCTCTGAGGCAGTTAAAGAAAATGATTTATATGCCGTCTCAGTTTTGTCTGGTAATAGAAATTTTGAAGGTAGAATTTCTCCATTAGTCAAAGCTAACTATCTTGCCTCTCCTCCTTTGGTAGTAGCTTATGCAATCGCTGGTTCAATGAGAATGGATTTATACAAAGATCCTCTTGGTAAAGATAGCGATGGGAATGAAGTATATTTAAAAGATATTTGGCCAACAAATAAAGAAATAGAAGACACGCTTATTCAATCTTTAAATCCTGAAATGTTTCTTAATAGATACTCAAATGTCTCCAAAGGACCAGAGCAATGGCAAAAAATTAAAGTTAATAAAGGCAGTATTTATAATTGGGAGGAAAACTCAACTTATGTAAAAAAACCACCATTTTTTGAAAATTTGCCAGATGAACCTGAGGGGTTTAAGGAAATAAAAGATGCAAGGCCATTATTAATATTGGGGGATATGGTGACTACAGATCATATATCTCCTGCGGGAAGTATACAAAAAGAAAGTCCAACAGGAAATTATTTTATGAAGCACCAAATTTTGCCAAAAGATTATAATTCTTATGGCTCAAGAAGAGGTAATCATGAGGTTATGATGAGAGGTACATTTGCCAATATAAGAATTAAAAATGAAATGGCTCCCGGAACAGAAGGAGGTTTTACAACACTCTATCCTGAAAAAAAAGTTATGCCCATTTATGATGCAGTTGTCGAATATAAAAAAAGAGGCGTTGATTTAGTTGTTTTTGGAGGTAAAGAGTATGGAACTGGATCCTCAAGAGATTGGGCAGCAAAAGGAACAAAGTTATTGGGTGTAAAAGCTGTAATAGCTGAAAGTTTCGAGAGAATTCATAGATCAAATCTTATAGGAATGGGCGTTTTGCCATTACAATTTATAAATAATATGAATAGACAAAATTTAAATCTAAAAGGATCTGAATTAATTTCAATTATTAATATTGAAAAAGGTATAAATCCAGGAGATCAATTGGATGTTGAAATCAAATATTTAACTGGCGATATTAAAAAAATTAAAATGTTATGCAGAATTGATACTAAAAATGAATTAGAATATTATAAGAATGGTGGTATTTTACAATATGTTTTAAGGAATATGATTAATGGATGAGGAAATAGAAATTATCAATACAAATACAAGAATTGAGAAACTTAAAAATTTTTTAGTCGCTAAAAGAAAAAAAATAATAACTTTATTAATAATATTAATATTAATATTAATAAGTTTTTTTGCGTATCAGGAATTTAACTCTAGGAATAAAATTAAATTGGCAAATAAATTTAATGATATTGTAATAAGTTTTGAAAATGGTCAAAAAAATGTAAATGATGAATTGATAGACATTATAAATGTCAAAGATAAAACATACTCACCATTGGCTTTTTTCTTTTTGTTAGACAATGATTTAATATCATCAAAAGATGAAATTAATTCATACTTTGATATTTTAATAAACAACATACCTCTTGAAAAAGAGATTAAAAACTTAACTATTTATAAAAAAGGATTATTTAATTCTGATTATGTTCAAGAAAATGAATTATTAAACATACTAAATCCAATAATTAAATCAGAAAGTATGTGGAAACCGCAAGCCTTATATTTAATGGCTGAATTTTATTTGTCAAAAAATCAAAAGCAGAAATCTAAAGAATTTTTTAATCAGATAGCAGAGATGGAAAATATTAGTCCAAAAATTAAACTAGAAGTTCAAAAAAGATTACGTTCAGATTTCAGTGAGTAAATGTATTAAATATATAATAATTTTATTATTTATATCTAATTGTAGCTTTACCAAAAATGAAAACAATGAAAATGAAAATTTAGTAGATATTTTCCAAAAAACCTCACCTATTGAAAAAGAATTCAATCAACAGTTAAAAATAAAAAAGTTAAAATCTTTCAAACAAAAACCTTTTTTAAAAAATAATAGTAACAATAATGGTAACATAAACTTTGTCTCAAATTTTGAAAGTATTTCAAATTTTAAAATAAGTAAGATAAAAAAGTTTAAATCGAATCAACCAGAATTATTTTTTACGCAAGATAAAAATATTATTTTCTTTGACGGAAAAGGGACAATTTTTAAACTCAGTGAAAATCTTAAAGAGATATGGAAAGTCAATAATTATAATAAAAAAGAAAAAAAACTAAATCCAATATTGTATTTTGCTCAAGTTGATAAAAACTTAATTGTAAATGATAATTTATCAAAAATGTATTCTATTAATTTAGATGATGGAAAAGTAATTTGGTCAAAATATAGCTCATCATCTTTTAACTCTGATATCAAGGTTTATGAAGACAAATTTATATCAATTGATTTTGATAATGTAATTAGAGCAATTTCATCAAAAGATGGCACAGAATTATGGAATTTTAAAACAGAGAACTCATTTATTAAATCTCAAAAAAAACTTTCTATTATTTTAAAAGATGAAATTGTTTTTTTTATAAATAATTTAGGAGATGTTACAGCACTTGATGTTAATAATGGTAGTTTGGTGTGGCAGACACCTACACAAAGTAATCTTATATATCAAGATGCATTTAGTTTAGAGAACTCAGATCTAGTTTTTGAGAATGATACTATTTATTTCTCAAATAACAAAAATGAATTTTTTTCGATTGATGCAAGAACTGGTATAATTAAATGGACACAATCTATTAATTCAAGTTTAAGACCGACAATTATTGAAAATTTAATTTTTACAGTGTCTAATGAAGGTTATCTATTTGTAATAGATGACAGAACTGGAAATATTTTGAGAATAACAGATGTTTTAACAAACTTGAAAAATAGAGATAATATTAAACCGACAGGGTTTATACATGGAAAACAAAAATTATTTGTATCCTTGAGCAACGGGAGATTATTAGTTATAAATTCATCAACAGGGTCTCAAGAAAAAATAATTAAGCTTCATGGTTCAAAAATTTCTAGACCATCAGTATTTAATAATAGCATGTATTTGATAAAAGATAGTGCTATCGTTAAAATAAACTGATGTTTTTAAAAATATTAGAAAAATTAGGTAGAAAAAAAGTTGTATTGGATAGAGGGCCATCCCACCCTGAGTATAGCAATGCTAAACCCTGGATGAATAGATACTATTTGTTATTTCGGCATCGACCTAAATGGTTTCCATTTAATATTTTAATTCATGAAATGTTAGATGATGATCATGGAAATGGAGTACACAATCATTTGTTTCCTTTCATTACAATAATACTTAGAGGAGGATATTGGGAAACATTAAAATCAGGTAAATTTTGGAGAGCGCCAGGCTATATAGGATTTAGATCTGCTAATAATTTTCATAGAGTAGATTTAGAACCAGGCACTAGACCTCTAACTATTTTTATAGCTGGTCCATATGGACTTAGAAAAGGACCAAGATCAGAATATGGAATAGACTTTAAAACTAAAAAATGAATTTAAATAAATCTTTCCTTAAATTTTGTGAAGATAATGAATATGAAATTAATGAAAACCAAATTAATGTTATTGAAAAATTAAGTGAGTTTTACAATCTAAACTTCAAACAATCTTTTATTAAAACAATATTTACAAAAAAAAAATATAAATTAGGTTTTTATCTAGTTGGAGATGTAGGTGTAGGTAAAACTATGATTTTAAATTTTTTTTTTAATTCTTTGAAAGAAAATAAAATAAGATTACATTTCAACGAGTTCATGATCAAATTTCATGAATATGTACATAAAAACAAAGAAAGTGGAAAAGAAAATGGTTTAGACAAATTTGTTGAAGATTTATCAAGAAAAACAAAAATTATTTATTTTGATGAATTTCAAGTAACCAACATTGTAGATGCAATGATATTAGGTAAATTATTTGAAAAGATATTTGAAAATAAGTTAAGAGTGATTTTTTCCTCAAACATAAATGTGAAAGATTTGTATAAAAATGGGCTTCAAAGAGACCAATTTTTACCATTCATTAAAATTTTAGGTGATAATTGTTCAGAAATAGAACTTAATATTGAGGAAGATTATAGAACTAATAAAAATATAACATTGGATAGATTTTTATCTCCAATAGATCAATCGTCAAATTTTAGATTTAATAAGTTTTTTAGAAAAATGACTAAGGGTAAAAACAAAATATCTAAAATATTAGATATTAAGGGCCGCAAACTAACAATTGAGAACTATTATGACAGAGTTGTCAAATTCACTTTTGATGAAATATGTAATAAAAACTTAGGATCTGAGGATTATATTGAGATTGGAAAAGAAAGTGATTTAATTTTTATTGAAAATTTGCCTAATTTTAATGAGAGTAACTCTAATCAACAACATAGATTTATGACTTTTATAGATATTATTTATGAAAAAAAAATACCTTTAATGATTAAATCTGAAGTAGATCTAAACATGCTTTGCTCAGCAAACAGCCTGAAAGAGCCATTTAAAAGAACTGTAAGTCGTTTGTACGAAATGACATCGCAAAAGCTTAATTAATATATGATACAAGAGTTTTATAATCTAAAAATCAACACAAATGGACAAAAACTTTATGAATTTACAGATGAAACAATTGATTGGGTTAAAAAAAATAATTTTAAAAATGGGATTTTGAATTTATCAATTCAACATACAAGCGCATCTCTAATTGTTCAAGAAAATGCAGATCCAGATGTTCAAACTGATTTAATAAATTATTTTAATAAGTTGGTACCTATGGACAATTCGTTATATATCCATACTACCGAAGGTAAGGATGATATGCCTGCTCATATAAAATCAACTTTAACCAATAATCAAATTTCTTTCAGCATTAGAAAAAATGAAATTCTTTTAGGAACTTGGCAAGGTATTTATCTATTTGAGCATAGATTAGATCCAACTACACGAATCGTAATACATCATTTTATAGGGGATTAGTTTTTTTTTTAATAGATTGGAAAGCACTCAAAGCATCATTCCTAGCCTTTTCATGGATCACAATCGGCATAGGATAATCAGAACCTATAATAGTATTTATTGCTTCTTGGTATTTTCTTTCCATTTCCCAAGGTTTATGAATAAATTTTGTAGGCACTTTATTTAATTCAGGAACCCATTTTTTTACATATTGTCCTTGTTTATCGAATTTTTCACCCTGTAAAATAGGGTTAAAAATTCTGAAATATGGAGCAGCATCAGCTCCACATCCTGCTACCCATTGCCATTGAGCAACATTATTTGCTTCATTAAAATCAAGTAGGCAATTTCTGAAAAATTTTTCTCCTTCTTTCCAATTAATTCTTAAATGTTTAACTAAAAAGGAGCCAACAACCATTCTAATTCGATTATGCATCCAACCAGTTTCATATAATTCTCTCATTCCAGCATCAACAATTGGATAGCCCGTCATTCCTTTTTTCCATGCATTTAAAAATTTAGTATTATTAACCCATGGGAAATTATCAAATTCTTTTCTTAAATTTCCCTTCAGCATTTCTGGAAAGTAATTAATAAGACTATGTGAAAACTCTCTCCAACCAATTTCATTGGTATATTTTTTTACACTTATATTTTTAGACTTTAATTTTTTACATTTCTCCCAGATATCACCAACATTAATCTGTCCATTTCTAATATATGGAGAAAGTTTTGATGTTCCTTCAATAGATGGAAAGTCGCGATCTAAACTATAATTTAATATTTTTTTATTTACAAAGTTATCTAAGTATTCGTGAGCTTTTTTTTCTGAAGGTATCCAGTATTTCTCAAACTTCATATACCATTTTGACTTAGGTAAAATCTGTTCAGTTTTTATTTGTTTTTTAAATAGTACTTCTATCTTTTTACATTTTTTGACCTTGTTGAATTTATCTGGAATTCTCTCTAAATAATATTGCTCTGCATTTCTCCAAAAAGGACTATAAACTTTAAAAGGTGTTCCATCATTTTTCATAATTTTATTATATTCATTTAGCACATTCCCTTTAAAAAATTTAAAATCAATTTTTTTATTATTTAAATCCTTTCCAATTTCTTTATCTTTATTCAATTCAGCAGGTTCATAAACTTTATTCCAATAAATAGAAATTTTATTATTATATTTTAATTTAGAAAAAAAATTAATTTCATCATCTTTAATTATTTCTAATCCAATATTGAATTTTTTTAAATCAGATCTAAAATTTTCCAAAGATTTACTTAGCCACCATTTTTGTGCCTCTCTTTTATTATCAAAAATGTGATTATTAAAAATAAAAACTGCAGTTACAACATCATGATTATTTGTTGCATAAATTAATGCATCATTATTGTTTATGCGAAAATCATCTCTAATCCAAACAAGAGCTTTACTAGACATTTGATAATTTTTCTGATCCTTTAGATAGAAGTTCTTTATATAATTTGGTGTCCGTATCTCCCTCACATCCGATTAGTAAAACATTTGAATTCATATCTAATTCAAGATCTTTTTTAATTTGTTCGTTATTACAACTTACGTTTAGACTTATTACAGCAGGTGCTGAACACTCTCCTGCAATAATTTTATCATCACCAAAGTATCCTTTTGCTAACATTGCGACCGATAATGGAATGTCTTCATCAGGAATACTTAAGCAATTATTTACTGAATTTTTGAGAATTTGCCATGGGACCAATGATACATCTCCACAAGACATTCCACCCATGATACTTTCTTTTTCAATTTCGACTTTGGTGAGTTCACCAGCATCGACGCTTTTTAAAACACAATCTGCATTTTCTGGTTCAATAACAATAATTTTTGGAATTCTTTTAAAATATCTAGCAACACCTGCTATTACCCCAGATGCCATACCTCCAACACCTGCCTGTAAAAAAATGTGTGTAATATATTGATCAGTTTGCTTTGATATTTCTTCAATCATCACAGAATATCCAGCCATTGTTAGTTTTGGAACCGTAAGATAATTTTCCCAAGCCACATCTTGTACTATTTCCCAGCGATTTTTTTTAGATTGTTTAATGCATTCATTTAGAGAGTTTTCATAGTTTCCTTTAACTTCAACGACATCAGCGCCAAGTTTTCTCATCTCATCAGCACGTGTATCGCTAACAAATTCACTAATGAAGATTTTACAAGAAATTCCTAATCTATTTGCTCCCCATGCAACAGATTTGCCATGATTTCCTGCGGTTGCAGTTGCTACGACTACATTTTTCTTACCAGCAGAGACTTGCTCTACAGCATAAGCGCCACCAAGAGCTTTAAAAGATTTGAGACCAAACCTTTTTGACTCATCTTTGTAAAAAATATTTTTAAGTCCAAGATTTTTTGAGAGCTTATCTAAATTAAGGAGAGGGGTGGGTTTATAAGTTTCCCAATTAGAAATTGTATTGTATGCTTTATCTATTGCACTTTTATCTAATACATTTAATATTTTCTCTCTACTAAATGAATAATTATTATTTTTGATAAAAGATGAAAATTTTTTAATATGACTATAGTCAATAGGCATATTTTAACAATCTAAGGTATTCGATCTTTCCCACTTTGTAATAGGCTTGAGTTTATTAAAATTTTCTTTTGATTTGAAACTTTCAATTTCAGACTTTTTAAGTTTCATATAACTATTTAAAACATCTTTGCCAAAAGCATTTTTTAATACTGAATTTGAATTTAACATATCAATCGAGTCTTCTAGAGTATTTGGTAATTTTTTTAGATTTGGATATTTTTCATGATCTGTATACATATTACAAAACAAAGGTTTGCCTGGATTTATTTTTTTTCTGATACCGTTTATACCTGCTGCTAGAATTCCAGCTTGTACCAAATATGGATTAGCTGATCCATCCATAAGTCTCAATTCAAACCTTCCAGGGTCAGGAACTCTTATCATGTGTGTTCGGTTATTTCCTGTGTAAGAGATGCTACTTGGAGACCAAGTTGCTCCTGATTTAGTAGGAGGTGCGTTTATCCTCCTATAACTATTTAGCGTAGGATTAAAAAATGCAGATAAAGATCCTGCGTTTTTAATTATACCACCTAAAAAATTGTAAGCTAGATTGCTAAGTCCGAGTTTATCATTTTTATCCAAAAATTTATTTTTTCTTTTATCCCAAAGAGAAACATGAGTATGGCACCCGTTACCAGTTAGATTTTCAAAAGGCTTGGGCATAAACGTAGCTCTAAGTCCATGTTTTTCAGCAATCGTTTTAACCATAAATTTAAAAAAAGTATGTCTATCTGCTGTAGTTAGGCAGTCTGAGTAATCCCAATTCATTTCAAACTGACCATTAGCATCTTCATGGTCATTTTGATAAGGATTCCATCCCATTTCGATCATACAATCGCATATCTCTTTAATTAATTCGTATCTTCTCATTAGTGAAGATTGATCGTAGCATGGTTTAGGTTGAGTATCTTTTGAGTCTGCAATTGTTTTGCCGTCAGCGGAGATTAAAAAATACTCACATTCCACACCAGATTTCATAATGAATCCTTCATTTTGCAGCAGTTTTATTTGTTTTTTTAACATTATTCTTGGAGATGCATCCACTGGTTTGCCATTCATCCACAAATCAGACGCTAACCATCCTACCTCTTTATTCCAAGGTAGTTGAATTAAACTATTTGGATCTGGAATTGCAAACATATCTGAGTCTGCCGGAGACATGTCTAACCAAGCAGCAAATCCTGCAAACCCAGCACCATTAGTTTGCATCTCTTTTATAGCTCTAGTTGGTACTAATTTTGATCTTAAAACTCCGAACAAATCTACAAAACTTATTAGGAAATATTTTATTTTTTTTGTTTTTGCAATTTTATATAAGTTTTTTGCCACATTAACTTCTTATCATATTTTTTATAAAAATGATAAAAAGAAATCTTTATAGTAAACAATATTACCAAAAATAATTATCAAGATAGCTATAACCAATCCATACTTTGCCTTTGGCCAAGCTAATCTTGCCATTTTACTCGGTGTTTTATTTATGTGATTTTTATTTTGCTCTTCCATGATTATTCGAGGGCGCATTTATTAAAATGCGCCCTCAAGATTATATTTTTATCCGTCAGTCATATTGCTTTTCCATGCATTGGAACTCGGCTTCCTTCTTGCAAGCTCAGAAAGTTTATCACTTTCTTGTTTAGCGCTTACAACTGTCCAACCAATCCAAATAACAGCAAGTATAAGAACTAATATACCTTCTGATCCAACTCCTGGATAAACTGCGCCTGCAACTTCTTCAGCAGGTTTATTTAGATGATCTATCCAATTTGATACTGTAGCCATATTACCCTCCTTTAACTACTCGAAGAAGCAACAGCTTTTTCATCTTCTTTTGCCTCCTCCATTATTTGGTAGTCTAAACCGGCCAACTCAACCTCCCTAGGGATTCTAAGTTTGCCCATTCCATTTAACACTTTCGCAATTATGTAACCTGGTATCATACCCAGAACAAAGAACATGATTATTGCACCAATAAACATTCCTAAAGGATTTATCGCAGCATAGTTGCTTCCATCCCACATTGCACCTACGCTATATCCTGAAGAAGGGTATCCATTTAGTACAAACCCACATATTACAAGTCCAGCAAATCCAGCATAACCATGTACAGCTACTGCGCCAACTGCATCATCAATTTTGAACCTTCGTTCAACCCAGTAATGCAATTTGTAAGCAATAACTACTCCTATCATTCCAATAATTAATGATTGAATTGGATGATATAAGTCGTTTCCTGCAGAAGCGCATATTATTCCAGCAAGTCCACTTGAGTAAGTCCAGAAAGGATCACCTTTAGATATTACGTATCCTGCTAGCAATCCTCCAGAAAGTGACATTAAGAAATTCATTGTAATACCACTAAGTGTTGTAGGAGTTACATATATGTTTGTTGCCGTAAAGTAAGTTACACCTTCCATGCCATACTCTGGTCCTAGGTCATAAATTGGAATATTACACGCTGCGTAAAAACCCCAGAAACCTGTATAAATTAAGAATAATCCAACAGTTACCAACCAAGGATTTCTTGGTCCGATATTTCTAGGCTCTCCACTTGATGAAAATTTTCCAATTCTTGGCCCCAAAACTGCTAAAACACCTAAAGCAAATCCTCCTGCTACAGCATGAATTACTCCTGATGCATAAGCATCATGATATCCGAGTAATTTTAACATCCATCCGTCAAAGTGCCATCCCCATGCAGCATCTATACTCCAAAATACAGATCCAATTGCAATCGCAAGAATTCCAAATGCAAAAGTTGTAATTCTTTCAATTACAGCACCTGATACTATTGAAGCAGCTGTCCAAGAGAATAATAAAAATGCAGCCCAAAATACTCCGCTTATATGATCACCTAAATTAATAGCCATAAGTTCACTATTTGGTAAATACCATTTAGCACTAAAAGCTGAGTCATCCGTAATCAGAGCTGTACTCTCAGTCATTATTGATGGTGCAAGACCTGGTCCAGTTGGAAATGCCCAATAAATCCACCAACCAAATAAAAACCAAGTAACTGTTACCAACGGTATCAGCATTGTGTTTTTCATTAAAGTATGTTGATGATGTTTGTATCGGGAAGCTCCAACTTCATACATACAGAATCCTACGTGGATCAGAAACATAAGTACTACTGTTATCCAATAGTAAAATTCTGTGAATATGGTTGTCAATGCACCTAGTTCGTCAGTCATTTAACCTCCAATTGTTTAAACAAATTAAATAAATATTAATAAATGGCACAACATGATCAATCTTAAATTATATATGATAAATGTTGTTTATTTTGCAGAGAACAACCTCTGGTATATATAAATTTTCAGTGATTCTAGAATTTTCTGTAAGCTTTTTTAAGATCTACTAGTGGATGATTTGGAGACATTTGGAATTTTACTAACAATTCTCTAGCAATCATATCCCTATCTTGTTGATTATTTGGAAGTTTAATCTTCTTTGGAATTGTAACCCACCCATTAGCATTTCTGTCAAAAACTGCAGGTCTATCTTCTTCATATCCCATGTGAACATCTTCTAACCAATTTAAATCATCCCATCCCATTGCTTCTATGTATTTTTTTAAGAATGGTGTAATTCTTGAATAGTCTGGAAGCAGGTTAACATCATAACGATAGCCAATAGTTTGACCTATCATTTTTTCTCTAGCAGTCTCTTTTTTCTTACCTAATTGACCTTTAGTTTCTTTTTTTGCTTTTTTGTTTTTCTTTTTAGGCATAATTAAATTTTATGAAAATCATCAACTCCTACAGTATGATTTGTTCCCGAAAGTGGCACTTTTGCTAAAGCAGAAGCTTCCATTGTTAAAGCGGCTAAATCTTCAGGTTCTAGTGAGTGAATATTAGTTTTACCACACGCTCTTGCTAATAATTGAGCCTCTAAAGTCATTGTATGTAGGTAATTATACACTCTTAGAGCAGCATCATCAGGATTTAATCTTTTTCTAAGTTTAGGGTCTTGCGTAGCAACACCAACTGGACAACGACCTGTGTGACAGTGATAACAATGACCTGCAGGAACTCCCATCTCTTTCTCAAAATTAGACTCAGGAATTTCTTTATTACAATTCAAAGCTATCATTGCTCCAGTTCCAATTGCGATCGCATCAGCACCTAATGCTAATGCCTTAGCCATATCAGCGCCATCTCTTACACCACCAGCATATATTAGAGTTACTTTTCCAGTTTTACCAACATCATCAATTGCTCTTCTTGCTTCTCTAATAGCAGCTATCCCAGGAATCCCTGTGTTAGCTGCAGCTATATGAGGGCCTGCACCTGTTGATCCTTCCATACCATCTAAATAAATTGAGTCAGGATCACATTTTGCTGCCATACGAACATCATCATAAACTTTTGCTGCACCAAGTTTTAATTGAATTGGAACTTTATTTTTTGTTAGTTCTCTTAATTCTTGAACTTTTAATGCTAAATCATCTGGACCTAGCCAATCAGGGTGTCTAGCTGGAGATCTTTGATCAATACCAGCAGGCAATGATCTCATTTCTGCTACTTGGTCAGTAACTTTTTGACCCATTAAGTGACCACCCATTCCAACTTTTTGACCTTGTCCAATAAATACTTCTATCCCATCTGCAAGTTGTGCATGATGTGGATTAAAACCATATCTTGATTGAATACATTGGTAATACCATTTTTCAGAATATCTTCTTTCATCTGGGATCATTCCTCCTTCACCAGAACATGTTGCACTTCCTGCCATCGTAGCACCTCTAGCTAATGCAGTCTTAGCTTCATAAGATAAAGCTCCAAAACTCATTCCAGTGATATAAACTGGAATATCAAGTTCAACTGGATTTTCACATCTTGGTCCTATAACAGTTTTAGTTTCACATTTTTCTCTGTATCCTTCGATTACAAATCTTGTAAGTGTACCAGGCAAAAATACTAGGTCATCAAATGTGGGAATTTTTTTCATCAATGCCATACCACGCATTCTGTATCTACCTAATTGCGCTTTTATATGTATGTCGTCGATTACTTCTGGAGTAAATATTGAATTATAACCTAATAAACTTTTATTTCTTTTTGAAAATTCACTTTGACCATTGCCATTAGAATGACCATTTGTTTTTCCATTTTTCTTTTTTGCCATTATATAGCTCCTTTTTTCTCAGTTGGTTCTAAAGCGTCATAATTCCAAAGTTTTTTACCCGCAACGACCTTAGTCATCTGAGAAACATCAAAATTTTCGCCAATTTCAGCCACTTTAAGTTTTCTTTTTAACCAATCTATATCACTTTTTGTCATAGGTGACTCAATCGCATCACTTCCATATGATCCAATTTTTCCCCCAACATAGATTGTTCCATCATACATAGAGTCCCCAAGGTTTATACCCACATTACCTAAAACTACTATTCTTCCTCTTTGCATCATAAATCCAGTAAAAGCGCCAGCATCACCACCAATTATTATTGTGCCCCCTTTTTGGTCAATACCTGTTCTTGCACCAACACTTCCTTTGCAAATTAAATCTCCACCTCTTACTGCTGCTCCAAAACACGATCCTGCATTTTTTTCTATTACAACTTTTCCAGCCATCATATTTTCTGCACATGACCATCCAACTCTTCCATTAACTCTTACCGTAGGACCATCTATAGAACCAACTCCAAAATAACCCAAACTCCCCTCAAAAATTAAGTTTAATTTATTCAAAATTCCAACACCTAGACTATGTTTTCCTTGAGGATTTTTTATTACAATTGTTCCAAAACCCTGACTCATCAATTCATCAATTTTTTTATTTGCTTCTTTGCAATCCATATCATTTACATCAAGTTCGGTTCTTTTATTAAAATCTACATCGTATGTTCCCCAATAATAAAAGTTTTCTGCTTCGTCTGGATTAAAAAACTTTTGTTGTGTTTTTCCTGTAAGAACTTCAGTATGAAGTCCCATTGATTGAGCTTTTGTTTTTTTCTCAGTTGTTTTTAAATTTGCCATACTTTAACCTCTCCATCAAATGGATCATAAGTATCAATTTCTTGAGGAAGAACAGATCTGATTGCTATTTCTTCTGATCCCATTGCAACTAAATCATCTGACTCATATAAAACTAATGGTTTTGCTGCCATAGTGTCTTTAGCCATCCCAAGTGAATTTTTTGTTGCAACAAAGTAAGTGAATACTCCGTCAAGTCCAGATAAACTATCTTTCATACCCTCTTCAAGTGTAGCTCCATTTCTCATTTTTTCTGCTAAGTATACTGCAATCAATTCAGAGTCACACTCTGACATAAATCTCATTCCTTTATTTTCTAAAATTCTTCTATTATTCCAATAGTTAGTTAATTGACCATTATGCACAACTGAAACATCACTAAAAGGGTAGCCCCAAAATGGGTGAGCAGATTTTATGTCTACGCCAGACTCTGTTGCCATTCTAGCATGTCCAATTGCGTGAGTACCAACAAGATCTCCTAAATTGTATCTATCACAAACAGTTTTTGCGTTACCTAAATCTTTAATTACTTCTAGGGATTTTCCCATTGATAGGATTTCAACTCCAGGAATGCTCTCTATTTTTTGTGAAAATTCAAGCAAATCTCCTTTATCATAGTCAATTTCATATCTTAGTGAATAGGGCAGTATTCTTTCTTCTTTTACAATCTTTGCTCCCATTTGAGAAAGATAACTATCAACGATTTTTTTTCTTTCATCATAAACTGATACATCTTCCATTACTGATGAACTACCTTCACCAACATTTTCACCAACCTTAAATCGCATAATAAAGTTTTGACCATCTGTATCTCCATAAAGAGCATAACCAGTAGAATCCTCACCTCTATGCTTTAGTGCTTGAAGCATTCCTTGAAGTTCTTGACCTACGTTTGAAGATTTTCCTCTATGAATTAGTCCCGCAATTCCGCACATTGTTTTTCTCTCCTATAATTTTTCCTTATGGTAAACAATCCAGATAAGTATCAAGATCCCATTGAGTTGTTGCACCAAGAAATCTCTCCCACTCATCATTTTTATACCAATGAAATATTTTATACATTTCATCTGGCATTGCCGATTGAATAACTTTATCTTCAGCTAAACGATCCAATGCTTCACCAAGACTTAATGGTAATTTTTTAACGTTTTTTCCAGCCTTCTGAGCTTCATAAATATTTCTAGACTCTGGTTTTCCAGGATCAATATTATTTTTAATTCCATCATCAAAAGCTTTTAATAAACCTGCTCCCATTAAGTAAGGGTTATGCATTGAGTCTACTGATCTGTACTCAAATCTTCCTGGAGCTGAAACTCTTAGTCCACAAGTTCTATTTTGATATCCCCAGTCAGCATAAACTGGTGCCCAAAAACCTTGGTCCCATAATCTTCTATAAGAATTTACAGTTGATGATCCAATAGCAGTTAAAGCTGGAAGGTGTTTCATTACACCACCAATTGATTTTAAGCCGATTTTACCTGGCAGCTGAACATCTTTTGTATCAGGCATAAAAGTATTTGTTCCACCTTCAACGTAAGTAAACACTTCATCCATACCTGGTAAAGATTTATGGCCTAATTTATTTACTTTGTCTTTTCCACCAGTCCATAAAGACATATTTGTATGACAACCACTTGCAGAGACTCCCATAAACGGTTTAGTCATAAAGCAAGCAATCAAATTAAACTCTCTCGCAACCTGTGCACAAATTTGTCTATAAGTAGATAATCTGTCTGCATTTCTTAAAACATCATCATACGTCCAGTTTAATTCTAATTGTCCTGGTGCATCCTCATGATCACCCTGTATCATGTCAAAACCCATAGCTCTCGCGTACTCCATAACTCTCATAAATACAGGTCTTAAAGATTCAAATTGATCTATGTGATAACAATAAGGTTTAGAGAACCCTTTCCCTGTTGGAGTTCCATCCTCATTTCTAGTTAACCACATCATTTCTGGCTCCGTTCCCACTCTGAGTTGGTAACCATGTTTTTTCTTAAATTCTTTAGCGATTATTCTTAAATTTCCTCTGCAATCAGATGTAAGATGTCCACCTGGATTTTCTCTCTCTTCTCTATTTCTAAAACAAGTAACAAATACTCGAGCTACTTTTTTATCCCAGGGTAATTGACAAAAAGTCTCTGGATCTGGAATACCAACAAGTTCTTTTGCTTCAGGACCATATCCAATATAGTTATTGTGACGATCTAAAAATAAATTTGCAGTTGCTCCATAAACTAATTGAAAACCTTTTTCACAAGTTCTTTCCCAATGATCTGCGGGAATTCCTTTACCAACAACTCTTCCTGTTACTGATATGAATTGAAAAAAAATATAATCAATTTTAAGTTCGTTTATTTTAGCTCTAACTTGTTTAACCAGTTTGGCTCTGCCTGGTTGATTAACATGCTTTTCTAGATCAGTCATATTCCCCCTTAAGAATTTTTAGACCAAAAAGTTAACTGAAAATAAAACATCTGTCTACTTAGATAAATTAGCTCCAAGGAAACGGACTATTAGATGTAGGGTGTAATTCCCCTTTCTCGTAACGGTTGAATCTAAAAGGTTTTAGTAAATCACTTTCTGTTCCAAGAATTTCTTTTGCAACTAGTTCTCCAACTCCAATCATTTTGTAACCATGGTTAGAGTCTGCAATCATATAAACGTTTTCTAAAAATCTATCAAATATCGGAAATGAGTCTGGTGTCATGCATCCAAGACCACCCGAAGGTCCTTTTCTATATAAATCTGATTTTCCCTCGAACCTTTTTTGACAGTGAGCTAAAGCTGAACACCACATGTCATTAAAAGCCTCGGTTGTTTGATATTCAGGTGACTCTATTCCGTAAGGATCAACATTCACTTCGTCAAAATGTTTATCTACAATGTAAGGTGATGTTCCACCCTGCACACCAAGACCGTCAATATCAGGTTTGTAATATATTCCCCAAATTTTATCTGTAATTAATTTTTTAGTTTTGTCTGAATATAAAGGAGCTGTTGAATCAACATGAATTACTGGTGGCTGCTCACCGTTATTCATTTTTAAAAAATCAGCTTCGACACCAATTACGCCTTCTTGAAGCATCCAATATTTCCACATGTCAGTTTCATGCATCTTACCATCTTTACCTTTAATGTGAGCAGTTTTTGGAAGTTCTAGCATATTCCAAAAATCTCTTGCCCAAGGACCTGCCCCTACAACTACTTGTTCGCATTCAATAGTTCCTCTGTCTGTTTCAACCCCAGTTACAGCTTTACTGTTACTTCCTCTTTTAAAACCTGTTACCTTAATGCCTTTGATAACTTCAACGCCATTTGAGGTAGATTTATTTTCAAGTGCTTTAATTGAGTCTTTATTAAATGCATATCCACCTTTTTTTTCATGAAGAACAGAAGTTATACCTTTTGCCTGCCAATCATCAAACATACCCTTCATGTAGTTCATGCAATCTTTTTCGCCTTCTATAAATTCTGAGTCATAACCAATCGCTTTTTGCTGTTCATAAATTGTAGCGACATCTGCGTGCATTACTTCTGGAGAAATCTGTAAATAACCTACTGCATTATATTTAAAAGCTTTAGGATCGCTCTCCCAAACTGAGACTGAATGAGCCATTAATTCTCTCATGGCAGGTTGAAAATAATTATTTCTTACAACTCCACAAGCAATACCACTTGCACCCGCTGCAGTATCTTTTTTTTCTAAGACTACAATATCACCTGGATTTTTATACTTTTCAGATAATTTCCAAGCAGTACTTAGTCCGTGAATTCCTCCACCAACTATTACTACTTTTGCTTTTGTCGGTAATGACATTCTAAAACATTATTTTTTGGCAGAGGTTAAATATATAATTTTTTTTATATATAAAAATTAGAAATAAAAAGTTATACAACCTCAAATTTACCAACTATTAAAAACTTAAATTTTTAAGAGTGGACAAATAATCGTTAAATTCCTCAATAAAAGAGGCGCTTGGTTTAATATATTTTTTTCTTTGATCTTCTGAAGTTTTCTCTAAATAAAAAAACCCTTTTTCACATGCTTCATTAATAATTAAAGCAGATTTTGGTCGTGAAGTTTTAAATAATTTTGTTTTTAATTCTTCTACAGATAAATTTTGCTTTAATTTAAATGCAGACATTACAAGCAGCATCATATGATAGTGTGAAGGTGATTTTCTAAAAAAGTAGTTGCTAGAAGTATGAGAAAGTTTCATTTGATCTTCCCAAAATTCTAATAGATCTTTTGTTGATTTAGGCATTATGATCTAACTTTAGTTTTCTTAGGATCGTAATGAGGAAATCCTACAATTTTAGCTGGAATTCTTTTTTGATGACCATCTATTTTTCCAATTTCAACTTCATTTCCTATTTCTGAATGACCTACATCTATTCTGCATAAGGCAATATTTTTATTTAACGTTGGTGAAATACACCCGCTTGTAATCACTCCAACTTGAGATCTTCCAATGTGTACGCAATCACCATGGTTTGCTTGTTCTCTACCAATCAATTCTAACCCAACTAATTTTTTTTGAGGATTTTCTTTTCTCTTAACAAGGTTTTCTCTTCCTATAAAATCTTCTGTTTTAGATTTTAAAGGCACCGAAAAACCAATCCCTGCTTCAAAGGGATCTTGTTGTCCGTCAAATTCATTACCAAATAATATTAAACCAGCTTCAATTCTTAAAAGGTCTAAAGCAGCAAAACCAGCAGGTATCAAACCTTCATCTTTACCTGCTTCCATTAATTTATCCCAAACAGTTGGTGCATCGCTTGGATGACACCAAATTTCAAAACCAAGTTCACCAGTATAACCAGTCCGTGAAACAATTAATGGTATTCCATTTAATTCTTCTAATCTACAAATACTAAATCTAAACCATTCCAATTCAGATATAGAGGGCTGTGTAGGAGGTGCAAAAATTATTTTTTCTAAAATTTTTCTACTTTTTGGTCCTTGTAAAGATAGGTTATTTATTTGGTCTGTAGAATTTTTTATATGAACTTTATAGTTTTTCTTTTTTGCTTGTTCTTTAAGCCATTCCCCACCATATTCATCTCCACAAACCCATCTAAAACCATGATCACTAAGTTTTAACAAAGTTCCATCATCAAACATATTACCATTTTCATAGCACATTGCTGAATAAACAATTTGGCCTACTGAAAGTTTTTTAACATTTCGAGTTAAAGTGTAATTCATTAATTCTTCAGCATCAGGACCAAGAATTTCAAACTTTCTCAAAGAAGATAAATCAATTAAAACAGCTCTTTCTCTACAAGCATTATATTCGTTAATAACGCCATGTTTTGTGTAATCATTTGGTAACCAAAAACCTCTGGCATCAACAAAGTTTCTGGTTAGTTTTGAAGTTCTTTCATAAAACCCTGTGTTCCTTGTAAGTTTATTTTCTGAATCTGTTTTCATTCTAAATCCATAAGATTTTGTAAATTCTTTACTCTTTTCATAAGTTCTAACAAAAATATCAGTAGGGTTCCATCCATTACAGCTATCAATATCGCTAGGACAAGCTGTAGTACCACACGTTAAATCTTTAAGTGCTTTAAAAATTACATAATCGCCTGGTCTTGCATATGACTCGTCAGAGGTTACTGAATTAAGACCTCCAGCAGATGTATTAAAAAAAAGATTTATAGCTTGCCAACCTTTTTTTTTCTCTACTCCATATTTTTCCATAGAGACATTTAAATTATCAGAACAATTTGCATGCCCAAAATATCCTGAATCCTCATAGTACTTTGAAGTACAAGCTAAGTTGAATGTATCGTGTATACCAACAGTATCTCTTATAACTTCTATTAAAGGTTCATGGTCAGTGTCATAAAATTTTGAATATAGACCTGGACCAGGAAAAGTGTGACCCATAAAAGTTCTAGTTGTTTGCCAATCAAGACCTCTCTCCAAACCTTTTTCTAGTTTAGCTGTATCATATGCGACAAAGTCTGAACACTGTCTTCCTGTTGGTGTTATAATTTGAATGTAATCACCAGCTTTGACTTGATAGCCAGTTGCAGTTTTTCTATCAATATTTACTTCATGATCCGGATCATAAATTGGATCTGGTATTAATGAAAATTCTTTATCATTATTTTTAATTTTAGCTCTTTTTATTATTATTGTTAAATCTGATGGTGGATTTTGATCATGAACAAGCATGTCATCTGCAGGTGCTGCAAATATGCAATAACATTTATCTTTAGATTTTAAATTTATTTTTTCTCCAGCTTTAGTATTTTTATCAAACAATATTGCTGACTTAGCTTTTTCAATTTTTAAATTTCTTTTGTTTAGTTGAAGCAAAGCCTGCATAGAGCTTTCTTCTTTTTTAAAAAGTATTTTTTTTATTTCAGAAGAATTTTTATTTTCTTTTAAATTTAATAGACCTAACTCTGAGTTTCCGTCTTTATCAAAAGAATTGATTTCACAAATTTGATTTCCTTCATTATTAATTAT
This sequence comes from uncultured Pelagibacteraceae bacterium, assembly GCA_902581405.1. Classification (GTDB taxonomy): domain Bacteria; phylum Pseudomonadota; class Alphaproteobacteria; order Pelagibacterales; family Pelagibacteraceae; genus Pelagibacter. The sequence goes on from CACHOJ010000004.1 coordinate 37,639, forward strand.
TTTAATTTCGTCATCAGGAAAAATTTGAATTCCAGTAATTCCACCTGCATTGACAATATATCTTTCAACTCCAGGTGGTAGTACATTTAAACCAGGTTCTTTTATTGCTAAACTAGTTTGCATATATAATCTAAATATGCCTAATCTATTATAAAGTATCAACAAATTTATATATAAATTTTATATATACATTTGTATCTATTTTGCTTATTGACTGTCACTTTAATAGAGAAGATAATTTACTCCTTAATATTAAGAAAGGGGAAATAATGAAAAAACTTTTATCAATTTTTTCTGCTTTTCTAATCACATTTGTTTTTAGTTTTACAACTGCAAATGCTGATAAAAGCGGTGTTGTTAAAATCCCAACACATAACTGGTCTAGTCAATTAGTTGGAGCTGAAGTTGTAGGTGAGCTTTTAAAAATGGTTGGAGAGAAAGTTGAATATATCAACATGGACTCTCAAGCAGTTTACCAAGCCATGGCTGATGGAGATATAGATTTAGTTCATGAAATTTGGGAAGGTGCTTTTGGTGCATCATACGAAAAAGCTAAAGCTGGTGGAGGAATTGAAGAAATTCTTACACATGATGCAGTAACAAGAGAAGATTGGTGGTATCCAAACCATGTAGAGAAATTATGTCCAGGTTTACCTGACTGGAAAGCACTTAATAAATGTGCTGACCTATTTGCTAGAGCTGACTCAGGCGGAAAAGGAGTTTTCATTGGTGGTCCAGTTGACTGGTTAAAGCACGATGCTGAAAAAGTTGAAGCATTAGGAATGAACTTTATGGTTAAAAATGCAGGATCGGCTGATGCAATTTGGGCAGAGTTAGATGCCGGTGTTGCTCAAGGTAAAGCAGTTGTAGTTTTTAACTGGTCGCCAAACTTCATAGGTGCAAAATATCCAGGAAAATTTGTTGAGTTTCCAAAGCATGACCCTGCTTGTACAAAGGATCCAGCTTGGGGAATTAATAAAACAGCACTATATGACTGTGGTAACCCAGCTAGTGGTTATTTAAAATTAGCAGTAAATGCTGACTTTAAGAATAATCATCCAAATGGATATAAATTACTGAAACAGATGAACTTTTCTGGTCCAGACATCGACAAGATGGCAAATTACAAAGACACAGACGGACTTGAAGTATCTGCTGCCGCTCAGAAATGGTTAAATGATCATAAATCTAAGTGGGAGCCTTGGGTTGCTTCATCAAAATAAGTAATTGAAAATATATAAACGAACCGATTTTTATAAGTCGGTTCGTTTTTTTTTATTTTATGATAAATTAAAATTTAAGCATGAACAAAGAAGCGAAAATATCCTGCAAAAATATCTGGAAGTTATACGGTGAAGCTCCAGAAAAGTTTCTAAAGAATACAAATAACAACCCTACAACAGAAGAGATTAAAAAAAATAATTATATACCTGCTGTAAGAGATGCATCAATAGATGTTAATACAGGTGAAATACTAGTTATTATGGGACTAAGCGGTTCAGGAAAATCAACATTGCTTAGATGTATGTCAAAATTAATTGAACCAACTCATGGTCAGGTATTTTTTGAAGGAAATGATTTGTTAAAAGCGTCTGAAAAAGAGTTAATAGATATAAGACGGCATAAGATGGGTATGGTGTTCCAACACTTTGCACTTTTGCCTCACCGAACAGTTTTGCAAAATGTTGCATTTCCACTTGAGGTTCAAGGACAAGAAATTCAAAAAAGAGAGGAAAGAGCAAAAGATGTAATAAAGCTAGTAGGTTTAGAAGGAAGAGAAAAATATTATCCAAGGGAATTATCAGGAGGACAACAACAAAGAGTTGGTCTTGCGAGATCTTTAGCAGTTGAACCAGATGTTTGGTTTTTAGATGAACCTTTTTCTGCATTAGATCCATTAATAAGAAAAGAAATGCAAAACGAGTTTTTAAGACTTCAAAGTATGTTAAAGAAAACGATTGTTTTTATTACTCATGATTTTGACGAGGCAATTAGATTAGCAGATAGGATAGCAATAATGTATGAGGGATTAATTGTTCAAGTAGGAACACCCGAAGAATTAATTACAAAACCAGCTACTGATTATGTTGCAGAATTTACAAAAGATATACCAAGATCAAAATTATTAAATGCAGAAAGCATTATGAATGAAAAAGATAAAAAACCTTACGAAAACAAAGTTAATTATAGTGATAAAATTGAAAAAATTGCATCAAAAGTTTTAAAGTCAGAAAGTATTTTTTCTGTAGTTGATGACAACAAAGAGGTTATAGGTTCATTGAGTAAAAAAGAATTAATTAAAGCTTTATTTGCTGAAGACAAAAATGAATAAAATTAAAACCATTTTTAGGGGAAAATTTTTTTTTATATTTGCGCCTTTCATTTTCTTGTGGCTCTTACGTTATATTATTCCAAATTATACTATTTCATCTAAAACACCTCATTGGGCTTACATTCCACCAAAAAGTTGCTTAGGTGGCTGTGGATCAATAGATGGTCTTATACCTTTTGTGGATTGGACAAATGCATTAATTCAATTTCTTAGAAAGTACGAAATATTCGGTTTGTTTACTTTTAGAGATTTTACAAGAGGTATTGCCAACTATGTTGATAAATTTTTAGATTTTACAGAAGCAGTTTTACACAAAGGTTTTCCAAGTTATGATGTAGGACCTTTACCTTGGATATTTATTTTAACTCTTACAATTATATTGGGATTTTATTTAAGAGGCTGGAGATTAGCTTTATTGGGAGGCGCATGTTTTTCATATTTAATATTATTTAGCAAAAGAGGGATTTGGGAGCTATCTATGAAATCTTTGGCAGCCATCTCTGTTTCAGCACCTCTAGCAGCATTAATCGGACTGTGTTTAGGTATACTTGCGGTAAAAAGAAAAAGATTTGCAAACTTTTTATGGCCAATGCTTAACATTTTACAATCGTTACCTCATTTTTCATATTTAATTTTAGTAGTTATATTTGTTGGAATAGGCACAAAAGCCGGAGTGATAGCAACTGTTATATTTGCATTTCCTCCCATGGCTAGATTAACGATATTAGGCTTACAAAATATATCTCAAGAAATAAAAGAGGCAGGTGTCATGGCTGGCTGCACAAAGTGGCAAATGTTATTTAAAGTTGAGATTCCAGCAGCTAGGTCTCCAATAATGTTAGGGATAAATCAGGTTATTATGCAATGTCTTGCTATGATTGTTATAGCAGCATTTATTGGTCAACCAGGTCTTGGTCATGATCTATTAATTAGGTTACAAGGTTTAAGATTAGGGGAAGCTTTTGAAATAGGTGTTGCAGTTGTTTTGATTGCAATTACACTTGATAGGTATAGTCAAGCTTTAGCATTAAAAGAACCAGAGAGAAGAGAGGGAAATTTTGTAAAGAGAAATCCATATTTATGCGCAACTTTTTTTGCAATTATAATTTGCTCTATCTTAGTTTTTCTTTTTCCATTTTTTAATGAATATCCAAAGGAGTTAACAGTTTCAGCATCTGTATATTTAGATAATGCCATTAAATCATTTACAAGATCTTTGTTTGTACCGTTAGGAATATTTAGAGATTGGATGTTAATATATTTTTTGATGCCTCTTAAAGCTGTATTTCAATCTATGCCATGGACTGGAGTAATTTTATTTGTCGGAGCAATTGGATGGAAACTTGGTAAAATGAGACTAGCTTTGACAGTTATGCTGTTTGTATTTTTTATTGCTTCATCTGGCTACTGGGTAAGGGCAATGATTACGGTGTACATGGTTTTTGCTTCATTAGTTATTTGTGCTCTAATTGGAATACCATTAGGAATATGGGCATCTAAGAAAGAAAGTAGAACAAAGATTGTTTTAAATATTTGTGATATTTTTCAAACATTTCCGTCATTTATATACTTGCTTCCAGCAATAATGTTATTTCAAATTAGTGATGTATCAGCAATATTCGCAATTGTAATATATTCCTCTATTCCAATGATTAGATATACGATATTTGGATTAAGAGGTGTTCCTCAACATATTATCGAAGCCGCCATAACATCAGGATGTACCCAAAGACAACTACTTTGGAAAGTAAGAATGCCTTTAGCTTTTCCAGAGATTATATTAGGTGCAAATCAAACTTTAATGTTCTCATTGTTTATGGTTATGATTGCCGGTTTTATTGGAACAGTTGATTTGTCTCAAGAAATTTTTAGAGCTTTATCTTTTAGCGATGGGGGAAAAGGATTGATTATTGGTTTATGTGTTGCTTTTATTGGTTTAACTGCTGATAGATTATTAGTGGAATGGTCAAAACAAATGAAATTAAAATTAGGGTTTAAAAATTAATTAAAAAAATTAGCGTGAGAAAATTAATTAATGAAAAAGTTTATTGTTTCAATAGATCAAGGAACCACATCAACTAGATCTATTTTATTTGATTTAAATGGAAACTCTATTTTTACTTCCCAATTAGAATTCAAACAGTATTTTCCCAAGAATGGTTGGGTAGAACATGATCCTGATGAGATTTGGTTTTCAACACTTAAAACCCTTAAACAGGTTATAAAAAAAGCTCATAAAATGAGAGGATGTATACTTTCAATTGGAATTACTAATCAAAGAGAGACTACAATTTTGTGGAATAAAAAAACAGGAAAACCAATTTATAATGCAATTGTTTGGCAAGATAGAAGAACAGCAAATATTTGTTCAAATTTAAAAAAAAGAAGTTTGGAAAAATCGTTTAGAAAAAAAACTGGTTTATTTATTGACTCTTATTTTTCAGGGACAAAAATAAAATGGATAATAGAAAATATAAAAAAATCAAAAAAATTAATAAAAGAAAAGAACTTGTTATTCGGAACAGTAGATACTTATTTAATTTGGAAATTGACAAATAAAAAAAAACATTTGACAGATGCAACTAATGCTAGTCGTACATTATTGTATAATATTAATTCAAACAAATGGGATGCAGAAATATTAAAAAAGTTAAAAATTCCAAAATCTATTCTGCCAGATGTTAAAAATTCTGCAGACGAATTTGGCTTCACAGATAAAAAAATAGTTGGAGAGGTAATACCTATTAATGCAGTATTAGGTGATCAACAAGCAGCTGCCTTTGGACATGCTTGTTTTGAAAGAGGCTCAGTTAAATCAACCTATGGGACCGGTGCTTTTGCCATTATGAATACTGGAAAAAAAAAAATATTTTCAAAAAATAAACTGTTAACTACAATATTGTTAAGAATAAATAATAAAAATACATATGCGTTAGAGGGTTCTATTTTTATTGCAGGCGCTGGTATACAATGGCTTAGGGATAAACTAAAATTAATAAACAATGCTCATGAAACAGAAAAAATAATTAAATCAAAAAAAAATAACAACGGAGTTTATCTGGTACCAGCATTTGTTGGTCTTGGAGCACCTTACTGGATCCCTACATCAAAAGGTATAATCACTGGTCTTACAAGAAATTCAGATTGGAAAGATTTAGTTAAAGCAACAGTAGAATCTGTAGCTTATCAAAGTTATGATCTTTTTGAGTCAATGAGAAAAGATGGATTAAAAGCAAAAGTTATAAAAGTAGATGGTGGAATGATTTCAAATAATTGGTTTATCCAATTTCTATCTGATATATTGGATACAAAAGTTATAAGACCTGCAAATCTTGAAACTTCAGCTTTGGGAGTTGCTCTGCTTTCAGGATATCAATACGGAATCTATAAGTCTATCAATGAAATAAAACTAAAATGTAAAATTGAGACTTATTTCTATCCAAAAATTAATAAATCAGTTAGAAATAATTTATTGAAAGGATGGAAACAAGCAATTAGTCAAGCTATTAATTAAGTTTATGAAAAGAATTCTGATTATTGGAGGTGGTGCAATGGGGTCAGCCTTTTCTGTTCCATGTATAGATAATAATCATAAAGTATTTATAACAGAGCCATATAGTCAAAGATTTATAAAAAGTTTATCATCAAAAAATAAATTTCATTCAGGCTTAAAATTAAATCTTTCAAAAAAACTAATATTTAAAAAATATTCCAAAGAATTACTTTTGGAAAAATACGATCTTATTGTTGTAGCATTAAGCTTAACAGGTATCGATTTTATAGCGAAAGAATTAAAAAAATCTAAAGTAAAATCTCCAATTTTAGTACTTACAAAAGGTCTAAAATATGAGAAGCAAAATAAAAACATTATGACTATTTCACAAACCCTTTTAAAAAGTAATCCTAAATTAAATGTATCAGTTTTGAAAGGACCATGTTTAGCTAAAGAGTTATCTAGAAGATGCCAAACAAGTGTGATCATCGCCAACAAAAATATTCAGATTGCAAAATTGTTAGGTAAAATGATTTCAACAAAATACTATTTAATCGAATATTCTAAAGATGTGGTTGGTGTTGAAATATGTTCAGCAATAAAAAATATTTATTCTATGATAATAGGCTCTGGTTTGAGTTTAAATAAATCTTCAAGTTTGTTTCAAAAATCATTGTTAGAAATGAAACACATAACTAAAAGTTTAAAAGGAAAAAAAGATACGGTTTTAAGTTTAGCAGGTATAGGAGACTTGTATGTAAGTGCTGCGGGTGGAAGAAATAGTAAAATGGGAAACTATTTGGGACAAGGTTTTACTTTCCAAAGAGCTAAAAAAACGTTTATGGCAAATGATACTGTAGAAGGCGAACAACTTGTAAGAGAAATTGGACCTTTTATTCTAAAAAAGTTTAATTCAAGGAAAATACCTTTAATGTTTAAAATGATTAGAGCAATTCTAAAAAATAAAAAATTCTTTATTTAAAAAATATTATATTTATTGACTTTTTGAGATACAAAGACTTTTTATACCTATTGTCATTCATTTCTCTCGCTGATACATTTCAATAGTTAATCAACGAAAAGAGGGGAAATCAATGATTAAAAAAATAATAATAACTGTTTGCACTCTAATATTTTTTGTAACTAATATTAGTTTTGCAGACATCACTTTTTGGACTACAGAAGTTCAACCAGCTAGAATGGCAAAACAAGAAGCTATGGCTAAGGATTTTGAGGCTAAAACTGGCATAAAGGTTGAAGTTATTCCTGTAGAAGAAAAAGATTTAGGAACAAGAGCAACAGCCGCAGCTGCAGCTGGTGATCTCCCAGATGTAATATATCATACTTTACAATATGTTTTACCTTGGGCTGAAGCTGGAATATTAGATGTAGATGCTAATAATAAAGTTGTGAAAGAACTTGGCAAAAAAACTTTTGCACCAGGTGCATTAAACATGGCTAAAAGTGGATCTAAAATAGCAGCAGTTCCAGTTGATGGTTGGACACAAATGGTTGTGTACAGAAAAGATTTATTTGAAAAAGCAGGTCTTGAACCGCCAACAAGTTATGAAAATATAACTAAAGCAGTAGAAGCACTTTCAGGAGATGGAATGTTTGGTTTTGTTGCTGCTACTAAAACTGATGAAAATTTTATGAGTCAGGTTTTAGAGCATGTTCTTTTAGCAAATGGAGTAAACGTTGTTAAAAAAGGTGGAGTTAAAAAACAAGGTAAAAAGTTAAAGGCAGCTTTAGAGTTTTATAAAGTTATTGCAAACGCAAGTCCTCCAGGAGAATTGTATTGGAAACAGTCTAGAGAATTATACTTTGCAGGAAAAACTCCAATGATAATTTGGTCACCATTTATAATGGATGAACTTGCAGGCTTAAGAGACTCTGCGCCTCCAACAATAAATGACGATCCTACCTCTAGCGAACTAGCTTCGAAGACAGGTTTTATTACTAAATTCAAAGGACCTAATAATAATAAAGGAGCTGCATGGGCGGATATTAGATATTTTGGTATAACAGCTGATGCAGATACTGAAGAGGCAAGTGCATTCATTAAATATTCAATGGATGAAGGTTACACAAAAACTTTATCAATCGCACCAGAAGGTAAATTTCCTGTGAGAAGAGGAAATGCAAGTGATCCTGAAGCATTTACAAAAGCATGGAGTAAATTACCTGTAGGAGTTGATAGAAAAGCACCTTTATCAGAATTATACTCTGAGGATGTTATTAATAACATTGTAGCTGGTTTAGACAAAGCTACTAGATGGGGTGTTAAAGAAGGTGAACTCGCTAGAGCTTCTAAAATTATAAATAATAAGTTTATAAATAGAATAACTAGATTATACGTTGACGGGCAGATTGATATTGATCAAGCGGTAGACATGATCAATCAAAAACTGGCTCAATTCTAGATTATAAATTAAATTTTAATGAAAGCGGATAATGTGTATTATCCGCTTTTATTATGAGCGATACACTTTCAAAAATTGAAAAAAGAACTGCTTATATTTTATTATTACCAGCAGTTTTTCTCGTTTTTTCAATAATATTGTTTCCTATATTTGCCAATGTTTGGATTAGTTTTAAGGAAGTAGGTTTAAAAGATATAAGAATACCTGAACCAAGAGCAAAAAAAATAGTTAAATCTGTAAAAGAAAGCCCTGATAAAATTAAAATAATTTACAAGTTAAGAAATAGTTCATTAATATTAGATATTAGGGATGTTAAATTTCTAGACAAGATCCCAAAAAATACAGAACCATTAAATTTAGATGAAAGATGTAAACTTAAATCATTAATAATAAATTGTAATTTTGGAGATTGGAAAGCTAAGTATAAAGAGAATTTTCAAATAATACTTGTCAACAATTCAGGGGAGAAAATTGATAAAAAAGAAATTAAATCAATCAAACCAAAACTATCAGGTAAATCAGATAATATTCTTTTAAATACAAATTTTACGTTAAAAAATTTTAAAAAAGTTTTTTTTCAAAATGAATTTTTTGATTTACTGTCTACAACTTTTTATTATACTTTTTTTGGCACAGTAGGATCAATAGTATTTGGAATTTTAGCAGCTCAGCTCGTAAACCAAAAATTTTTTGGAAGAACATTTATGAGAAGTATTCTTCTTTTTCCATATGTAGGACCTGTTGTAGCATTAGCATATACGTGGGAACTATTATTGGATCCTTACAGCGGAACATTAAACAATCTATTATTAAATTTTCAAATTATTCAGGAACCTCTAAATTTATTAGGTCAAAAATATTTAACTATTAATTTTTTTGGTTTTGATTTAAAGCTTAGACTAGCCTTAACAACTGTCATTATTTTTGAAATTTGGCGATACTTTCCATTAGCTTTTTTATTTATACTTGCTCGACTACAGGCTGTTCCAAAAGAATTATATGAGGCTGCAGATGTCGATGGAGCTGGCCCACTTCAAAAATTTATTAGCATAACACTGCCGCAGATTATGGCAGTAATATCAATTTTGTTTATGATTAGATTTATTTGGAATTTTAATAAATTTGAAGATATTTTCTTACTTACTGGAGGAGCGTCAGGTACTAGGACATTGCCAATTAATGTTTATGAGCAAGGTTTCACAATATCTGATATTGGAATGGGATCTGCTGTATCAATAGTTATAGTTTTGCTTCTTTTAATATTTATGTTTATTTATTTTAGACTATTAGGAAGGCGAGCTGATGAAAATTAAAAGTCTAATATTATATTGTTTAATTTCATCTATTTTTCTATTTTCCCTAGTCTCCATTTGGAAAGTTTTATCAACATTACAAGGAATAGATCTTGAAAATTTTAATTTCGCAATTATCCTAACTTTAGGAATTGGAATATCTCTAATAAATTTGATTATTGGAAACAAGCTTCATAAAGCTATAAAGTCAATAATATTTGCAATTTTATTTACCTTAGTTGATGGATATTTAGTCCAATCGATGCCTATTTGGTACAATATTGGCATCTTTGGAATTTTAATTTTTTACTCTTTTAAAATTGATAAATATAATCAAAAAAACCTAGATCTTGATCATTCATCTCAAACAGTTGTATTTGAATTTTTAACTCTTTTTGGAATTGTATTATTTTCTTTTGTAATTTTATTTCCATTTTACATGATGATAGTTACTAGCTTTAAAACACAAACTGCACTGCTTATAAATCCTTTGGACTTTAGTATTAATTTTGCTCAAGATATTAAAGAACTGTTTAAATCTTACTTTGTCATATTTGATACTTATAAATTTGGAAGATATATACTTATCAGTACATTTGTATCAGTTGGTACAGTTATAATCACATTAATTTTTGCTATTCCAGCTGCATACGCAGTTGCAAGACTAAATTTTTTTGGAAAAAACTTTTTGTCTACTTCAATATTAATTATTTATATGTTTCCTGCTATAGTTTTAGTAATACCTTTATATACTGTATTTAGTCAGCTAGGGTTAAGAAATAATGTAGGTGGGCTTTTAATAGTATATACAGCAACTACTTTGCCAGTTGCGATATACATGCTTCAAGGATATTTCAAAAGTATACCTAAGGAATTAGAAGAAGCTGCTATTATGGATAAATTAAACTGGTTTGGAATTATTATTAAAATTATTTTACCATTAAGTATTCCTGCCATTTCTTCAGTTGCTCTTTATGTATTTATGATTGCATGGAATGAATTCTTGTTTTCTTTAATGTTTCTAGATAATCCAAATTCATTTACTTTATCAAGAGCGATACAATATTTGAGTGGTGATGCAGAAACCCCTAGACAATATTTAATGGCAGGATCAGTTGTAGTCACTATTCCAGTTTTATTTATTTTTGTTTATTTTGAAAAATATTTAGTAAGTGGACTAACTGCTGGAAGTGTAAAGGGTTAATGAAAAAATTTATTAATTCAGCTAAAAAAGTGTTATTAGGTAATAAAAAAAATGGATACACTTTACCAACCAATAATAAATTATACCCAGCTCAATGGAATTGGGACTCTGGATTTATAGCTTTAGGTTATTCACATTTTAAACTTAAATATGCTTTAGATGAATTAAATACACTTATTAGAGGTCAATGGAAAGATGGAATGATACCACATATTTTGTTTCATGATTTAAATACTAATTATTATCCAAACCATTCTGTTTGGGCTTGTGGAAATAAAATTCATTCATCTGGAATTACCCAACCTCCAATTTTAGCAATAATAATAAAATTAATTTTTGATAAATATAAAATTAAAAAAGAAAAAGCTGAATTTAAAAAAATTATTAAATGTGTTTTAAAATATCACAAATGGTTCATTAAATTTAGAGACCCAAATAATTCAGGATTAGTCTCAATTTTACATCCATGGGAGAGTGGATATGACAATTCACCTCTTTGGGATGATCCGATGAGTAAAGTAAAAATTCCAAAGAATTTAAAATACAAAAGGGGCGATAACAAAGTGGTTAACCCTGAATACAGACCTTTAGACATAGATTATGATAGATATGTAACAATTAAAAATCACTTAAGAAAAAATAATTATAATCCAAACAAACTTTTCAAAGCTTCGTTATTTAATGTTGTTGATGTTGGATTTAATTCGATATTTTTGAGGGCAAATAAAGATCTTGTTAAACTATTAAAAATGTTTGATTTGAAAAGTAATGAAATAGAAACGTATATTTCGAGATCTGAGAAAAAAATTGTTAAACTATATAATAAAAAAAATAATAGTTTTTTTAATCTTGATTTAAAAAATAAAAAAAAAATAAAAATCCCATCTATCACAAATTATTTTATTTTAATTGCTGATTTAAAAGATAAAAAATTAAATAATAATATTATCAAAAACCTAAAAAAACATAGCAATAAAGAAAAATATTTTTTTTCAAGTATAAAATCAAATCATCGAAAATTTGAAGAAAAAAGATATTGGCGAGGCCCAGTGTGGATAAACTGTAATTGGATTATCTATCAAGGATTAAAAAATAAAGATAATAGATTTGCAAATCAAATAAAAAAGAAAACAATCGATCTTGTAAAACAAAAAGGTTTTAATGAATATTTTAGTTGCAAAACTGGAAAAGGATTTGGCGCAACCAACTTTTCATGGACTGCATCCTTATTTTTAGATTTAATTTTAGAGAATAAATATGAGTAATAATAATTGGAATTATCCTACTACTATCTGGGTTGGCAAAGATAGAATAAAAGATCTTTATTTGGCCTGTTCAAATTTAAAAATTCAAAATCCTTTATTTGTTACGGATAAGGATTTGATAAACTTACCAATGGTTAAAGAGGTAATTTCAAAAATTAAAAATAGAATTAATAATATAGTAGTGTTCTCTGATTTTTCAGGAAATCCTTTTGGTGAGAATGTTGAAGAAGGTGTTAAAGAATTTAAGAAAAATAATTGTGATGGGGTAATTGCTTTTGGAGGTGGTAGTGGACTTGATGTGGGAAAAGCAATTGCATTTATGTCTGCACAAACAAGACCTATATGGGACTTTGAGGATATTGGAGATTATTGGAAAAGAGCAAATAATGAAAATATACCTCCTATAATTGCTATTCCAACCACAGCAGGAACTGGTTCAGAAACAGGTAGAGCTTCTGCGATAATAAATAAAGAAACTGGAGTTAAAAAAATAATTTTCCATCCAAAATTTTTACCATCAATAGTTATTTTAGACCCAATTTTAACAAAAGATCTTTCTCCAAGATTAACAGGAGCAACAGGCATGGATGCACTAGCACATAATTTAGAGGCGTTTTGTGCACCAGGCTTTCATCCTATGGCTGATGGAATTGCAATTGAAGGAATGAAACTAATAAAGAAATCTTTATTAAATGCAGTCCATAATGGTAATGACCTTGATGCAAGATCTGATTTATTAGCTGCTGCCAGTATGGGTTCAACCGCTTTTCAGAAAGGTCTTGGTGCCATTCATTCATTAAGCCATCCATTAAATGCTAAGTTCAATATTCATCATGGATTATCTAACGCAATATTCATGCCATATGTATTAACTTTCAATAGAGAAGCTATAGAAGAGAGAATTATTTCTATTTGTGATTATCTTAATTTATCGAAAAGTTTTAATTCTTTCTTAGAGTGGATACTAGATTTAAGAAAAGAATTAGAAATACCTCATAAATTATCAGATGTGATTGATATAAATAAGCTCGATATAGATGAACTCTCTGAAATGGCTTTGAATGACCCGTCAACTGCATCTAACCCCAAAACATTGACAATTTCTGATATGAAAATAATTTACAAAAATAGCATCTCTGGAGAATTGTTTAAATGAAAAAGATATTAATAGTTGAAGGTAATCTTAAAGAGGAAAATCAAAGTTTTACTGAAGGTGGAATAAAAACTCACACTGAAAGTCTAAAAGATAGTATTAGTTATTTCACAAATGATTTAGAAATTGATGTAGTTAATCCTTCATCTGATAAAAATATTTCAGAAGTAGCAAAAGGTTTAGAAAAATTTGATGGAATGATCTGGGGAGGAAGTAGTTTAAATATATATAATGATACACTAGAAATAAGAAGACAAATAGAATTTATGAGATCATGTCAAAATAAAATAAAGAAAATACTAGCAATTTGTTGGGGTCTTCAGGTAGCCGCTACAGTTGCTGGAGGACAAGTAAAAAGATGCATGACTGGATCTCATAGAGGAATAGCCCATAATATTGAGATCAATAGTAGTGGATTGCAACATCCAATTTATAAAAATAAAAGTGAAACTTTTAACACTCCTGCATTCAATTTTGATGAAGTTGTAAAATTACCTAAAAATTCAATCTTGTTGGCCTCAAATCCTATAAATAAAGTTATGGGGGTCAATTTCAAATCTGGAGTAAGTGATATTTGGGGAATTCAATATCACCCAGAAATTACTTATGATAAAATGATAAGTCTTATTCATTTTAGAAAAGATCGTCTGTTAAATAATAAAGCTTTTGTTGATGAGCAGGAGATAAACAATCATGTAGCTATGATTGCAGAGGAAAATAAAAAATCAAATAAAGATCTTAGAATGCGAGAACTTGAAAATTGGTTAAATTATCTTTTAAAATAAACCTTCTGTTTCACCTTTATCATTAATTTTTATTTTATCTGCAGCTGGCACCTTTGGTAACCCAGGCATAGTCATTATTGCACCGCAAACAACTACGATAAATTCTGCTCCTGATGATAACCTTACTTCTCTTATTGGTAGGACATGTCCGGATGGTGCACCTTTTAAATTAGGGTCTGTAGAAAAACTATATTGAGTCTTTGCAATACAAATTGGCAAGGATTGGTAACCTGTCTCTTCAAAATTTTTTAATTGTTCTCTTATTTTGGTATCCGCTACAACTTCACTTGCTCTATATAATTCCTTAGCAATCGTCTCAATTTTTTTAAACAATGATATTTTATCATCGTATAAAAATTTGAAGTTACTTCCTTTTTCACATAGTTCAGCAACATTATTTGCTAAATCTACTGCTCCTTCTCCACCTTTTTCCCAATGTTTTGATATTGATGCTGTTACACCTTTTTGCTGACAAAATTTTATAACTTCATCGACTTCTTTGTCTGTATCCAAAACAAAGTGATTAATAGCTACAGTGACAGGTAAGCCAAATTTTTGAATATTTTCAATATGTCTATCTAAATTCACCAATCCTTTTTTTACAGCATCTATATTTTCATTTTTAAGCTCATCTTTGTTAACACCACCGTGCATTTTTAATGCTCTTATAGTTGCTACAATCACCACACAACTTGGTTTTAATCCTGATTTTCTACATTTTATATCTAAGAATTTTTCAGCACCTAGATCGGCACCAAATCCTGCTTCAGTAACAACATAGTCTGAAAGTTTTAATGCAGTTTTAGTTGCTAATACAGAATTACAACCATGCGCAATATTAGCGAAAGGACCTCCATGGATTATTGCGGGATTATTTTCCAAAGTTTGAGTTACATTTGGTCTAATTGCGTCTTTTAACAAAACAGTCATTGGACCATGTGCATTTAAATCTTTTGCATAAATTGGTTTTTTATCTCTTGTGTAAGCAATAGTTATATTTCCAATTCTATTTTCAAGATCATGTAAATCATTAGATAAACAAAAGATCGCCATGATTTCAGATGCAACCGTAATGTCAAAACCATCTTCTCTTGGGAAACCATTTGCAACACCACCAAGATTTATATTGATAGATCTTAATGCTCTATCATTCATATCAAGCACTCTTTTCCAAACTATTCTTCTTACATCTATATTTAATTTATTACCCCAATAAATATGGTTATCTATTAAAGCAGATAATAGATTGTGAGCAGAAGTGATTGCATGAAAGTCACCTGTGAAATGAAGATTTATTTGCTCCATAGGAACAACCTGCGCATAACCACCACCAGCCGCACCACCTTTCATTCCAAATGAAGGACCTAAACTTGGCTCTCTTAAACAAACAATAGATTTTTTACCTATTTTATTTAATCCATCTGACAATCCCACTGAAGTGGTTGTTTTTCCTTCTCCAGCTGGAGTAGGGGTAATTGCTGTAACTAATATTAATTTTCCGTCTTTTTTATTTTTAAATTTTTCAAGATATTCGAGTTTGATCTTGGCTATGTATCTACTTATTGGACTATATGCCTCAGCATTATCTGGAACACCAACTCCATCCAAAATCTCTTGAATTGGTTTCATCTTTGCTTCTCTTGCAATTTGGATATCTGTTTTTGACATTTGGTTTAAAACCTATAATAAATTAATGTGCAAAATTTCTATACTTTTTTAATAGGATTTTAAACATCTAAAAAATATATATATAAAAAATAAGAAAAAATTTAAGTTTAATTAGATAAAATTATAAAATGCAAAAATACTCAGTTTTTAGTCTAATAAAAAATGCATTCTCAGATCATCAAAATTGGGAAGTAGCATGGAAAGACCCAACTCCTAAAAAAGAATATGATGTAATTATTATTGGTGGTGGAGGCCATGGTTTGGCAACTGCATACTATTTAGCAAAAGAACATAACATTACAAATGTTGCTATTATTGAAAAAGGTTGGATAGGTGGAGGAAACGTTGGAAGGAATACTACAATTATTAGGTCTAATTATATGCATGATGAGAATGGATTGTTTAGTGAATTTGGTATGGACCTATGGAGAAAGATGAGCCAAGATTTAAATTACAATGTAATGTTTTCCCCAAGAGGAATAATTAATCTTGCCCACTCAGATGCACAAATGAATGCCTATTCAAGAAGGGGAAATTCTATGCGTTTGAACGGAATTGATGCTGTTTTGTTAAATAGAGAAGAAGTTCAAAAGTTAATTCCAATGGCAGACTTTTCTGACAATGTAAGATTTCCAATTTTTGGAGGTTTGATGCAACCAAGCGCTGGAACAGCAAGACATGATGCTGTTGCCTGGGGTTACGCAAGACAAGCAGACTCTATGGGTGTTGATATAATTCAAAATTGTGAAGTTACGGGATTTGATGTATCAAATGGAAAAATTCTTGGAGTAAGAACTTCTAAAGGAGATATCAAAGCCAAGAAAGTTGGTTTATGCGTTGCAGGAAGTACAAATATTTTGGCAGAAATGTTAAATATGACTTTACCAATTGAAACTCATTTACTTCAAGCATGTGTTTCAGAGCCTATTAAACCTTTGCTTGATCATGTTGTTACATTTGGTGCAGGACATTTTTATTGTAGCCAATCAGATAAAGGCGAAATGGTTATGGGTGGAGACTTAGATGGATATAATAGTTATTCACAAAGAGGAAACCTGCCAACTCTTCAACACGTATTAACAGAGGGGATTGCGATGTTTCCATTTCTTAGCAAATTAAAAATGTTAAGAACTTGGGGTGGAATAATGGATATGTCCATGGATGGATCGCCAATTATTGATAAAACGCATATTAACGGATTATATTTAAATTGTGGTTGGTGCTATGGTGGATTTAAAGCAACTCCAGCATCCGGGTGGACTTTTGCACATACAATTGCTCAAGATAGAGTTCATGATTTAAATGCTGGTTATAGCCTCAACAGATTTAGCACTGGAAATTTAATTGATGAAAAAGGCCTAGGAACTAAAACCTGGATATCATAAATGTTATATATCAACTGTCCACATTGTGGACTTAGATCTCAGAATGAATTTGCTTATGGCGGAGATGCAACAGTAAAGCGTCCTGAGCTAAATAAAGAAATAAGCGATCAAGAATGGGACAATTTTGTTTACTTAAGAAAAAGTCCAAGAGGAAAACATTTAGAATTATGGCATCATATTTCTGGATGTAGACAATGGATAAAAGTTGAGAGAGATACATCAACTCACGAAATTTTTAAAACTTATAAAGCAAACGAAGCAATAGAATAATGTCCCAGGATTTTAGATTAGATAATGTTGGAATGGTCAATAGAGAAAAAAAAATCTCGTTTAAGTTTAATGGCAAAAAATATTTTGGTTTCGAGGGAGATACTATCGCATCTGCCTTAATAGCGAATGGAGTTCATTTAGTAGGTAGAAGTTTTAAATATCATAGGCCTAGGGGTTTTTTTGGAGTTGGTGTTGATGAGCCCTATGCAATTCTTCAGTTAGACAGAAATAACGAGAGAGATCCAAATATAAGAGCAACAGAACAAGAAATTTTTGAAGGACTAGAAGTTAAGAGTGTTAATTGTTGGCCTAGTGTAAATTTTGATATTGGAGCGATAAATAATTTTTTAAAAATGTTTTTTCCAGCTGGTTTTTATTACAAAACATTTATGTGGCCTCCTAGCTTTTGGTATAAAATATATGAACCTTTTATTCGAATGGCGGCTGGATTTGGAGAAGCTTCAATCAAACATGATAAAGAGAGATACGAGCATAAATATGAGTATTGTGATTTACTAATAACAGGATCTGGACCTTCAGGTTTAGCAAGTGCTTATGCCGCTGCCAAGAACGGAGCCCGAGTAATATTAGCCGAGGATAAACCAAGATTTGGAGGTAGCTTATTAACAAGTGATGTAAATATCGGAAACCAAACAGGAGTCGAGTGGGCACAAAAAATTATTGCAGAACTAAAGTCCATGCCTAATGTTACAGTAAAAAATAGATCACAAGTTTTTGGTTACTATGATCACAATATGTTAGTAATGTCAGAGCGTATTAGCGATCACTTGCCAAAAACCCAAAAATATCTACCTAAACAACGTTTGTGGTACATAAGAGCAAATGAAGTATTGATTTCATCAGGTTCAATTGAAAGACCTTTAGTTTTTGGAAATAATGATACTCCAGGAGTTATGTTATCGTCAGCTGCCAAAGAGTACATGAAAGTTTATGGAGTATTAGTTGGAAAAAAACCTTTAATTTTCACTAACAATGATAGTGGTTATGAAACTGCAATAGAATTTAAGAAAAACGGAGTAAATCCAATTATATTGGATACAAGAAGCGATCCTTCTTCAGACATTATAACTGAGGCAAAAAATTTAAGTATTGAAATTAAATTCTCATATGTAGTTGTTGCTGCAAAAGGCTATAAAAAAGTTAAATCAGCAGATATTGCCAAAATATCTGACGATAAAAAAGAATTATTTAACATAGAAAATATAAAATGTGATTGTATTTGTGTATCAGGTTTTTGGACACCATCTATTCATTTAGCATCACAGTCAGGAAACAAATCTAAATTTAACGAAAAAATTGATGCATTTGTACCAGATAAATCTAAACAACAAGAAAGTACAATTGGGTCAGCAAATGGAATATTTACATTAGAGGAAACAATTAAAGATGCTTTTGACAAAGGTTTTGACGTTTCAAATAAAATAACTGAAAAAAATAATAAAATTTCAGTACCGACAGTAGTAGAAAAAAAATCAACAGTTCATGACAAATTTTGGTGTGTTCCTTTACCAAAAGGTAAATCTTATAAAAGGTTTTTAGATTTTCAAAATGACGTAGCGGTTTCTGATATTGAGCTAGCTCTAAGAGAAGGTTTCAGGTCTATCGAGCATGTAAAAAGATATACAACGCTTGGTATGGCCACAGACCAAGGAAAAACGAGTAATTTAAATGGATTACAATTAGTTTCTGATATTGAGAATAAAGTTGTTCCACAAGTAGGACATACTACTTTTAGACCTCCTTATACCCCAGTTTCAATTGGAGCAATCGTAGGAAGAGAAGTTGGTAAACATTCTAAACCAACAAGAAAATCACCTATGCATTCATGGCATGAAAAAAATAATGCAGTGTTTGTTGATGCAGGGGTTTGGTTAAGACCAAGATATTACAAGCAAGGAAATGAAGGGATATTTGAAGCATCAAAAAGAGAGGCAAAGAATGTAAGACAAAATGTAGGTGTATGTGATGTTACAACATTAGGTAAAATAGATGTTAAAGGTCCTGATGCAGCAGAGTTTTTGAATAGAGTTTATACTAATGCTTGGCTTAAACTTCCAGTGGGTAAAGCAAGATACGGCGTAATGTTAAGAGAAGATGGAATTGTTATGGATGATGGAACAACAACAAGGATTTCCGAAAATCATTATCACATGACAACTACAACAGCTCAAGCAGCAAATGTTCTATCTCATTTAGAATATTATTTACAACTAGTGTGGCCAGAATTAAATGTAAACGTTGTATCAACCACAGAGCAATGGGCAGGTGCAGCAATCGCAGGACCTAATTCTAGAAAATTATTAATGAAATTATTCCCTAATTTAGATGTTTCAAACGAAGGTTTACCATTTATGGGTTATAAAGAGGCTGATTTATTTGGAGTACCTGCAAAAATTTACAGAATTTCGTTTTCTGGTGAGTTAGCATATGAGATTAACGTTGAATCTGATAACGGATATTTCATGTGGGAAAAGATCATGGAAGTTGGAAAAGAATTTCAAATACAACCATATGGAACTGAAGCTTTATCAACTCTTAGAATAGAGATGGGTCATGTTGCGGGATCTGAATTAGATGGAAGAACAATTCCTTACGATGCATCTTTAGAAGGGCTAGTTAGTAAGAAAAAAGATTTTATAGGCAAAAGATCTTTAAACAGATCTGCCTTTACATCTACGGATAGAGAAAAATTAGTTGGCGTAGTTCCAATTGATAAAACTACAAGTATACCTGAGGGATCTTACATAGTAAAAGATCCAAAAGCAAAATTTCCTAATCCAAAATTAGGTCATGTTTCAGCTTCATGTTGGAGTGTTGAATATGATAACCCATTTTCTTTAGCAATAATTAAAGATGGTAAAAATATGATAGGACAAAAACTCTTTGCTATGTCACCTTTAAAAAATAAAACGATACCTGTAGAGATTGTCTCTTCTCATTATGTAGATCCTGAAGGAAAGAGAGTTAGATCATGACGATGATATCACCTTTGCAGAATATTCATTCTGTAGGCTCTTATGGAAATTTTGAAAATAAAACTGAAGATGAATTATTAAAAATTTCTGAGTTAAAAAATTTATTAATTGTTCAAATAGTTCAGTACAAAAACTCTTCAATTAAAATAAATGGTATTAAACTTAATAATTTGCAATTTGTTAATGAAACACAAAAAGTCGTTGCAAATGAAAATTTAAGAATATTGTGGAATTCACCAAACAATTGGCTTGTTGTTTCTAATAAAAAAGAACTTTTTAGTGAAATTTTAAAAAATTTTAATGAAAGCGACTTTGCTGTTACAGATCTTTCACACTCTAAAGCGATTATAGAAATAGAAGGACCTAATGTTAAAGAGGTTTTAAAAAAAGGTTGTCCGTTTAATTTCAATATATTTAGAAAAAATATGTGTATCAACTCATCATATAACGGAATATCTTTTTTAGTTGATATGGTCGAAGATGATCCTGAAAAAGCTAGAATTTTTTCGCTTCGTAGTTTTGGGGAGTCTATGTACCACTCAATAACTGATGCTTCACTAGAATATGGCTATAAATGTATTTAGAAACTATTCTAAAGTTTTAAATCTTGTTTTTTGAATAATAAATACGAACAAAATTGGTAAAATTAAAGTCAGCAATGTTACAGTTATTAATAATATTCCCAATTCTGAGTAATCAGCAGTCGTCAATATTGCATTAGTCACTTTATCTTTGACTTCACGAGTAATTGTATAAATTTCATTTAAGTATTTTGTTCCTAAAGCACTTGCTGATAGCGCCAAATTTGTAAAAGACGCAAAAACTGCAAAAAAAGTAGCTTTTAGGTGCGAGGGCGCATTTTTAGCTATCCATGCTAGTAAAGGTATCATAGAGACCTGACCTAAAGGTGACTCTAATGCTGTATTAATTAGTGCAATAAATTTAGCATCAACAATTCCATTTGTTATTGATGAAGTCCAATTATGAAATCCGTAATACATCCCAACACTTGGCAAAAATAATATTGCACCAGCAATTGACAAAACTACAATAATTTTTGCTATGGAATTATTTGACATAAAAGGTCTAAGCAAAATAATTCCTAACAATGTTAAGACCGAAGCTAGTAATGATAATACAGAAAAAAACTGCTCATTAAATTTTAGCTCATCTATTTCAAACCAAGATAATCCTGGTCCTGGACCTGGCATTGCTCTAAACACAAATATAATTACAGCTGTTCCCACAATCGTAGATCTTAAATTTTGAGGCAATTCTTTAATCAATTTACTCATCAGGAACAAAATAATTACCATAGATCCTAAAAAAACTATCTCTTGTGCAAAAGGAACTCCGAAAGAACCAACGCTGAGTGTAAAAATTACAAAAATTAAACTACCACCTAAAATCCACCAATTAATATCTGTTTTTTCATGTTCGTAATTATCCTCGTTACCAACTAAACCCTGACCAATTAATTTATTTTTCTTTTTATTTTTAAGATAATTAGCAAAAATTACTCCTAAAATTGAAACAAATGGTATTACCAGTGCATAAATATAAATTGATCCATAGAGTTCTATTTTATCTGCTTGCTCTAAACTATCCACTCCTTTAAATAAGATCACGTTCACTAAAGCAACAAGAACAGTACCACCAATAATTGCAAATCGTCCAAGTGTTTGCATTGTAGTATGCATTGTTTTGATCTGATCTTGTGAAAATTTTTGACCTTCTTCATTAACAACTGGAACAGCTTCTACTGTCATTGCATCTGCAACAACATCTTGAACCACATATCCAATGGGAGCTAAAAGAACACTTATTACAAACCAAGTCTCTACTTTTAGAATTGTGGACATCCATTCCGTATGGATAATTAATCCATACATTATCAATAAGCTTAAACCAATTAGTGTTGCTCCTACATAAACCATATAATTTTTTTTGTTCCAAATTAGATCTACTAAATGACCTAATGGCATTTTTAACGCCCAAGGAATACCAGCCCAAAACCCTAGTCCAGCAAGAAAGGCTGCTGATAGATTTAGATAATCTTTGACAAAAAATGTACCTACTATTCCTGTTAAACCCGAAATTCCAGCTGCAAGATAAATCATTAGAGGTGGTAAATAAGATAATTTAAATTGTCTTCCTAAATCTAGCAAAGTGGAGTCGACGAATTTAGAAATTTGATTCATAAAATTATTCAATTATGTTTAATTTTATTAACTTAGTATTCTTTGTTTCATTACACCACAACTCGTAACTTTCACACACCCTCCACAGATGGTTAATAGCTCTTTGAGAAATATCTAAAGGAAAATGGCTTTTTGCATAGTATAAATCAGGAAATTTAATTAATTGCTTCATCATTGCTTCTTTTTGAAGATTTAAAAGCCGAATTACTTCGGCAGAAATTTTTTCTCCAGAATTAATATCAATATAATTATTTTTTTTTAACTCTTCAAACCAATCATCATGATACTTACCACTACTTATTTTTTCATATAATGGTGAACCTATGAATCTTTCCATAGCATCAATATTGCTTATATTCTGCTCTTTACTTTTTATTTTACTTATTGCTATATAAATAACCTCAGCAACATAAAGTATATAGGGTTTGGCTAAATTTTTTTTCATGAGATTACAAATTTAAACTATAATAACATGAATTTGGATCTTCTTTGTAATGTGCAAAAGGTTTACATTTTTTGAAACCAAAATTTTTGAATAATTTCCTTGCCGGAGCAAAAAATTCTCCAGCTCCTGTCTCAACACTTAATTTTTTAATTCCAATTTTTTTTGATTTATCAATTAAGTGAGTGATGATTTTTTCTCCATATTTTTTTTTCCTAAATTTTTCTGCGACCCTTATTGACTTAAACTCCCCATGTTCTTCTGAAAGTGTTTTTAAAGCTCCACATCCAATTAAATCATTATTCTCCCATAAACTCCAAAATTTTATACTCGGAACTCTCAAACCTTGCACATCTAGTACATGTGAACTGCCTTCTGGCGATACAGATCTTAATTCAATAAAATGAATTCTAAGAAGTTCATTTACCTGTGGGTTATCAAAGTTATTTTCTATTGATTTAATCATTTTGAAGAACATATAATCGAAAAACAAATTAAACCAATATTAAATATATGTGTGGAAGATACGTAATTACCAATGCTGTAACAAAAACAAAAAATATTGTAAAAACCGCGATTAATGTTCAAGACAGTGATAACTATAATGCACACCCATATCAAAATCTTCCTGTAGTCAAGAAATATAAAAACGGAAATACTGTTGAAAATCTTAAATGGGGAATTATTCCATCATGGGCAAAACAGAAAGACTTTAAAGCTCTGATAAATGCAAGATTAGAAACAATCGATGAAAAGGTCTCATTTAAAAAACTTATTAAAACGCAAAGATGTGTAGTTGTTGCCGATGGCTTCTATGAGTGGAAAAGAACAAAAGACAACAAAATTCCATATTATTTTTTCAGAAATGATAAAAAGACAATTTTTATAGCTGCAATTTATGATGAAGGCCAATTTTGTATGATAACAGAGGAGGCAAGCCAAAATATTTCAGAAATTCACCATAGACAACCAGTAATACTTTATGAAAAAGATATAGATAAATATTTAAATATTGAACATTTTAGCTCAACTTTTTTAAAAGAGTGTAACAAAGTAAGTTTGACTTTTCACGAAATATCTAAAGATGTAAATAAGCCAACAAATAATAGCCCCTCATTAATTCAACAAATTTAAGATATTATTTTTCAATAATTGTTATATGACCCATTTTTCTTTTGTTCTTTACATCTTTTTTAAGATAGTCAAAAAAGAATTCATTCTCAGAAAATTTTTTGTCTCTATATATTGAAATATCATCACCTATTAAATTTATCATTTTGGCATTATATATTTTCTCTGTTTTAATTTTTTCTAAACCACATACAGCCCTAACATGATTTTCAAATTGACTTATATTGTGAGAATTAATTGTCAAGTGCCCTGAGTTATGAACTCTGGGAGCTATTTCGTTTGCATATAAATTATCATTTTTATCAATAAAAAACTCCACACATAATGTTCCAATATAATCTAAATCTTCAACAATTTTTTTTGACCACTCAGTGGATTTAATTATAATTGCTTCTGAAACATCTGCGGGGATTTTAGAGTGTTTTAAAATTTGGTCTTCATGAACATTTTCAATTGGTTCATATATTTCATATTTGTGATTACCAAATCTTGTAATTATAACAGATATTTCTTTTTTTAAATTAATAAATTTTTCTAATATGTATTCTTTAGAGAAATCTATTTTATTAGATATGTCCTTTTTACTATTTAATTTGTATTGACCTTTCCCATCATATCCTAGTGTAGTTGTTTTTAGCAATCCTGGTAAAAAATTTTCATTTTCTTTTAATTCATCGATATGTTTTATAGAAACATATTGGGTAGTTTGAATATTTATATCATTTAGAAAATTTTTCTCTGTCAATCTATTTTGGATTAAATTATTAATCTCAGGTTTAGGCAAAACTGGTTTTTCATTATTTATACTTTGAAGAATATGAAATGGAATATTCTCAAATTCATAAGTAACTAAATCGACACTATCGATAAATTCCTTTGTTATTGATTTGTTATCATATTTCCCATATATGAATTTTTTCGTAAAGTTTTTAGCCGGTGCATCCTCATCATCGCTTAAAATAACAGTTTTAACGCCAATTCTGTTGGCAGCTACTGACAGCAAACTTCCAAGTTGACCTCCACCTATAATTCCTAAAATAGGACTTTTCATTTAATATGGTTTTTTCTTAACAGATTTGGATTGTTTAGATCTCCACTTTATCAAGCTGTTTTTAATTTTAGGATCAAAATTAGAAATTATAGATGCTGCATACAATGCAGCATTTATAGCACCATCAGCTCCTATAGCAACTGTTCCAACCGGAATTCCTTTTGGCATTTGAGCTATTGATAAAAGACTATCTAGACCTTTTAGTTTTTTACTTTCTATAGGAACGCCTATTACTGGTATTCTTGTTAATGCAGCAATCATGCCAGGCAAATGTGCAGATCCCCCTGCGCCTGCAATAATAACATTAATGCTTCTCGACTCTGCTGATTTTGCATAATTGAACATTCTTTCAGGTGTTCTGTGAGCAGAAACAATATTAGTTTCATAATTAACTTTGAGTAATTTAAGAGTTTTTTCACATAATTTCATTGTGGAATAGTCAGATTTGCTCCCCATTACTATGGATACTCTGTGACTATATCTTTTCTTTTTCATGCTAAGTTTTTGAATTAATATGTTCAATATAGTCTTAAAATTAAAACTAGTCGACAAAATTTGTAATAATTATAATGTGTTTTTAATATGAATTATCGAATTGATAATCTTCAATATTGTAACTGGTCTAGAGATATTTTTAAAATTAATAGGGACGCAGGATTAAGCGCAGTACATGCAACAGTAGTATATCATGAAGACTATGATGAATTTTTAATTAAATTGAAAGAATGGGAAAACTTATTTAATGAAAATTCGGATCTAATATTTTTGGGAAAAACTTTTGAGGATATTATAAAGGCTAAGTCAGAAAATAAAACTGCAATATTTTTTGGTTTTCAAAACTGTTCTCCAATTGAGGATGATATTAACTTAATTGAAAAAGTTCATCATCATGGATGTAGATTTATGCAACTTACTTATAATAACCAATCTCTTTTAGCTACAGGATGTTATGAAAAACACGACTCTGGTGTAACAAATTTTGGAAGAGAAGCTATAAAAGAAATGAATAGAATTGGAATAGTTATTGATATGTCGCATTCAGGTGAAAAAAGTACTTTAGACGCAATAGATATTAGCGAAAAACCAATTGCAATTACTCATGCTAATCCGTCTTTTTGGCATAGTGCTTTAAGAAATAAATCTGAAAAACTTTTAAAACATTTATCAAACAGTGGAGGAATACTTGGGCTTTCTTTGTATGCACATCATCTAAAAGATGGAACAGATTGTAAATTAGATAGTTTTTGTGAAATGGTAGCAAAAACTGTTGATATAATGGGAGTAAAAAATATAGGCATTGGTTCCGATCTTTGTTTGAACCAACCAAATAGCATTGTCGAGTGGATGAGAAATGGAACGTGGACTAAAACAAAAAATTATGGTGAAGGGAGCAAAAGTAAACCAGAATTTCCTGATCAACCTGAGTGGTTTATTGATGCAAGAGGGTTTAGTAATTTAGAAAAAGGATTAAAAAAAATTGGTTTTAATGAAAATGAAGTAAATGATATTTTAGGAAATAATTGGTTTAATTTTTATAAAGGAATTAATTAATGGAAATTAAGTTAAGAGACCCTAAATTCCTGATGAAGTTGTCTAAACTTGGCTCTTTTCATCAATCAAAACTCTCTTTTTTGAGATCTTTCTTAAAAGAGTTTAAAGATTGGAGATATAGTAGAGATTTATTTCAATTAAATGACAAAGGATTTGGAAGAGCCATTTATTCTTTCACTAAAGAAAAAAAAACTTATTCTCTAATTTGTTTTGCAAATGAAATTAAGGATGAAGAAAGATCAGATAGAGTTATTGCCACTAAATGGGATGCTGCATTTACTCTATTTGATGGAATCCCAACAAAAGAAGATGTTGATAGACTTAGTAATAATGTGCCCAAACAAGAAGTTGGAAGGTTGTCTTACAAAGAACTAACCCTATCAAGAGCTAATAAATCTGTCAGGTTGTTTAATCATGTGGTTGAAAATTTATCAAAAGGTCAACAACCAGATAAAGAATATCTATCTAAAGTTGGTTATCTTTATAGAACTACTGCAGTCTATGGATCTGGTAAATTTGGTTTAGCTGATAGATTTAGGATTAAAAATAGGGATGAAATTTGTGGGCCGTTTAGACTTGAAATGATGTTGGTTTATTTAGTTAGACAATTTACATTTGACCAAGTTAATCATATTGCAAAAAGTATAAGTCCAAAGAATGCAGTTGAACTAGATAATAATATCAGCAGAACTCTAGGAATAGGAAATTCTACAGGACTTGGCATGGCACCATTTATAGTAAACCATCCCACTTTACTTAATAACTGGATAATTGCTAGAGAAACAGTTTTAAAAAAAATAAGAGAAATAGAAAAAGTTTCTAAAAATGATTTAGATATTTTTTATCAGTGTTTAATTAAATCACTAAAAAATATCACCAGTTGGCATACTGACAGTGAATTCCAAAAAGAAAAAATTAAAAATTTAATATTTGATTTAAAAAAATTTATAAAATTTATGAAAGATGAGTTTAACTTTGAAAATTCTTATCAATTTAATAATATTTATATGTGGGCTGAAGAGAATTTAAATGATGAATGTATTGAGTATATTGTTTCTATGATGATGGAGCCATATGATAAAATAGTAGATCCTTTAGTATCTAAAATGAGTTCAAATGAAGAAAAATACTTCAATATTCCTGTTGAAAGAACTATCGAAGATTTAAGAAATATCATTGAAAAGAATTACTCTGAAATTTTGAAAATTGATTTTAATAAGGAAGAAAATAATAAAAATTTCTGGTTTATTTCAAAAAATAAAGAGGAGCCAAGAATAGGGGATAGGTATATCGATGATGGATCAAATTTAGAACAACCACTTGCAATTGCAAGAGATATCAAAAAGCTTTATGAAATAGTATTCACAAAAAAAAATAGTTCCAAAATTGGAAAATTTTTATTGGATAATAACCATTTAAGACATGTAGTAAGAAGAGTATTTATTTCTGAAAAATGTCCTTATGCAGAAATTCAAGATAATACAATTGGGTCTAAATTGATGCCAATTGATATGTTAAGACTTAAGCTATCATTTTTTGGAGCAATAAAATTTGATCCGAGATCAGACAAATGGTTACGTATATGTATGTTTCAAGGAGCACCTTTACCTTCAGAGCTGTCAAATTTTGATAATTATTGGATGTATAATTAATTAAGAATGAGAAGTTATAGCGAAATAGAAACTACAATTAAAAGAGCAACCAAGGCTATGGGTTTTTCATGGGGTATTTCAGAGGAAGTTGGGAAGAATATAAAGTTATTAGAAATGTTTGGATTACCTGGTTTTAAAAATTTAAACCAATATTTTAAAATTTATAATATAAGCAACTTTGAAAATATTGGAGAGATTTCATCTTCAAACACTTCAAAAGGCTACTATTGCCCAATACTTTGTGGGTTAAATTTTTTTGATCAATCACCTGTAATTTTAAAATTTAATGAAATAGAAATTAACAAAATAGCCTTTCCCATCATATTTTTATCTTTTTTGAGTAGGGCATCAGAAATTACAGGAAAAAGAATATTCTTAAAAATGGATAATAAAGAGTTTTTGTTTAACTTTAATGAATCTATTTATTCTAATTATTTAAGTGGAGATATTTTAGAAAAATCAGACAAAATAAATATAAAATTTTTAGATAATAAAAATAATTTTTCGGAAGAAGATTGGCTAGAAATGCATAGACTTTCCATTAAAACTTATGTTGAAGAAAGTGAAGTTTCAAAAACAAGAACAGCAGGAGCTGGATTAAACGATAATGACTAAAGAAAATAATCAAGAAGAAAAAGTTGAGAATGATAAAAATGATATTTGTGAAGAGTGCCTAAATAATCACGAAAGTGTTTTTCAGAATTTAATACTTAACGGTTATAAAATTTGTAAATTTTGCAAGACATCAAAAACTATTTTTCCAATTTAACTAATTGTTCCTGAAGTTATTTGGATCTGCGTTGAAAAAACATAAATCAAAAGAATTATTATTGGTGAAAGAACAACTAGTGTAGATTTAAATGTATTATTGTAATTTAAAATAATATTTAGACCCACTATTAAAGATATATTGTACCAAATATATGTTATTATTGCCAAAAACAATAAAGATGGAGTAAAAATTAAAAAATTAAAAAACATTGGTGCATTAGCATATCCAATTAGGATTAAAATTTTTCTAAAACTACAATTAGTTTTTTTATTTGGAAACACAACTACACCAACAAAATATATATAAAATGATTTTATAATCCAAAATAAAACTGAAAAAAATACAACATTTCTCAATGATGGACCTTGTATTATTCCTATATTGTAATTTAAATTAATAACTTCAAATAATGATTTTTGGGGAATTAAATTTAAGAGACCGCTAATTATGATTATTAATATTGCAAAATAAATCGAAGCCTCTCCAAAATTTTTATTATTTTTAAAGAACTCTTTTTGTATTGAAATAATTTGAAAAATTATTTTTAAAAACTCTGACATAGTTTTCTTAAGGGGAGTAAAACTCCCCATAAGTTTATCCTTTTACAACTTCTCTCGTATTTGCGTTGTAAGATTCTTTAAATGGTATATCAACAACCACAGCATCCACTGGTTTGCCTGGAGTTTCAGAATATTTTTCAGGCAAATGTACCTTGAATTTAGTTCCTACTTTTCCTTTTGGAAAACCATTTGCGTTCAATGTTCCATCAAAAGGCACATATCCCATTGCAATATTTATTTTTTTCTCAGGATGATACCAAGGTGAAGTAACAAAACCGATCGGTTCACCACCACCTTCATCAGAAATTAGCCAAAAATCTGGCGCATAATCGTCAATTGGTTTACCTCCCATTTCTAAACCAACTAATTGAAGTTTGTATGGTTTGTGACCAGCTTTTAAATCAGCCTTCATTTTTTCAAGAGCTTTTTTTCCAACATAATCTGCCTTCTTATTCCACTCTCCTTTACCTGATAATGAAACTTGATAACCTAAATTACATTGGAATGGATTATGTTGATTATCCATATCTTGCCCCCAAGAGAGAATTCCAGCTTGAATTCTTCTGTGGTGAGCTGGAGCAATTACCATTAAACTATGTTTTTTACCCGCTTCAAGAACCGCATTCCACATATCTTCAGCGTATAAAGTGCATTCTCTCAAATATATTTCATAACCTGCTTCTCCTGAAAATCCTGATTGAGATATTACACAGCTTCTACCGCCAATCTTAGCTTCAGCTAAACCGTAGAAAGGCATATTATCAAAATCAACTTGATCTCCACATAAATCTTTCATTAATGCTTTAGATTTTGGTCCTTGAATTTGAACAGGACTTACATCTATTTCATCAATTTCTACATTAAATCTCTCATCGGAGTTTACACCCTGTAAATAAAGACCTATATCACTATCAGATAAACTAAACCAAAATTCGTCTTTTGATATTCTTAAAAGTATAGGATCATTTAATACGCCGCCATATGCATTACAAAGAATTACATATCTTGCTCTCATCGGAGAAATTTTTGTAGCATCTCTTGTAATTACATAGTCTACAAATTTTTCTGCATCAGGTCCCTTCACTCTAATTTGTCTTTCAACTGCAACATTCCACATTGTTACATGATTAACAATTGCATCGTACTCGACCATTGCACCTCCATCCTCAGGTTTTACATAACCTCTTGGATGGTAAATACGATTATATACAGTTGCTCTCCAACATCCTTCTCGCATTGATAGATGCCAGTATGGTGATTTTCTTACTCGTGTTGATATTAACATTTCAACTTTTGTTGGTCCGCTTTGTCTTAAATTATAAGGCACTTTTCTATCAGATTGATCTACTGATGTTATGTGTCTTAGCTTACTATAGTCAAATTCTTTAGACATAGTTATTCTC
The DNA here is from genome assembly GCA_902581405.1 of uncultured Pelagibacteraceae bacterium. Taxonomy (GTDB): domain Bacteria; phylum Pseudomonadota; class Alphaproteobacteria; order Pelagibacterales; family Pelagibacteraceae; genus Pelagibacter. Next base: position 68,668 of record CACHOJ010000004.1, read on the forward strand.
CTTCAACCACTTGTTTGTTTCCTTCAAGCCGCCGAATGTATAAATGTGAAAATAATCAGTATGCGATTTAACTTTCCCAATTAGATCATTAGGGTCTTTAGGTTTCAATAAATCTAATGCCTTAGTAAAATTAGATTTAAGAAAGTTAATGGAATTTTTTGCCCCTACAATATTTGCAAACTTTATTAAGCTTGAAATTTTCATTGGCCCAGTTATTCCAACATGAACTGGTATCGTTTGTTTAGAAATAAAATCTACAATAGGCTGAGCATCAAGTAACCATTGAGTAACTATATAATCAGCATAAGGCTTTTTATCTATCATAGCTTTTTCTAAATCTGAATCGGATATATCAGGACTCCCCTCTGGATGTCCAGCAATTCCGATCTTAATCCCATCAAAATATCCTGTTTCTAATATCTGATAGGAACTATCAAATTTTCCAATAGGTTCACGACTGCCTCCAATTACCAGAACTTGTTTTACACCTAAGTCTTTGCATCTTGAAACATAATTTTTTAATTCACTTTCAGAATTTATTGATCTAGCAGGAAAATGTGGAACTGGATTAAATCCTTTTTTTACCAAGTCTCCAGATTTATCTGCAGTCTCCTTATAATCTCCTCCAGGTAGCATTGTGACATATACATCTTTAACAGATGGCAAGGTATCAAGATCTGTGTGAGGTCCAATTTCTAATGAAAAATTCATTAATGGATAATTATTTATTTTAAAATAACTGTCTAGAAAAATATTAGATCAAAGTGTCAGGTTTATTTTTTCTGACCTCTGTGTTTTTGAATTCTTTGACCATACTGTTGTGTAACTCTATCAAAGATGATTGCCAGAGCAACTATTGCCAGACCATTCATCATTCCTAGTGCTAAATATTGGTTAGAAATAGCTTGTAAAATCGGTACTCCCAGTCCTTTAACTCCTATCATTGATGCGATTACCACCATAGCCAAAGCCATCATAATCGTTTGGTTTATTCCTGCAAATATTGTTGGTAAAGACAGAGGTATTTGCACAGATTTTAATTTTTGCATAGGTGTTGCGCCAAAAGCCTCACTTGCCTCAAGTGTTTCTTTGTCCACCTCTCTTATCCCAAGATTTGTAAGTCTTACCACTGGAGGCAATGCATAAATACAAACTGCTAATAAACCAGGTACTTTTCCAATACCTAAAAGCATTATTATAGGTATAAGGTAAACGAAACTTGGAATAGTTTGCATCATATCCAAAACAGGTAAAATTGCTTTTTCTGCTCTGCTTGATTTAGACATTAACACACCAATTGGAATACCGACTACAATACAAACTAATGTTGAAACAGATATTATTGCAACAGTAGCCATACAGTTTTTCCACATTCCAAAATAACCAATAATCATAAAACAAACTATTGTACCTATTACCAGTTTAATACTTCTTGATCCAATCCATGCCAACAAAGCAAATACACCTATTACTAATGGCCAAGGACTATTGACTAATAATTTTTCCAACCAAATTAAAAAATGCAAAAGTGGATCAAAAAAACCTTCAATTCCATCTCCATAGGCTCTTGAAAATTCTTTAAAACTAGAGTCTATTCCTTTTTTAAGCTCTCTTAAAGCTGTTCGATCCATTACAGGAATTTTATTAAAGAAATCCATAATTTTACTCAACCAAACCCACTAAAGAGTGGGTTTGGCAATATTTTATTTTATTAAAGTGCTTTTTTTATTTTTGCAGCAGCTTCACTTGAAACCCACTTAGACCAAACATCTTCTTGGTTTGTTAGGAATTCAATTGCAGCATCAGCACCCTCTGCTTGGTTTTCACCCATCCAAACTAACATACCGTTCATTACTGGACCTGGATAAGTTCTTTTTTTGAAATAATCCATACCAGCACTTCCAGCTGTATTTTTGAAATTGTCAGTTACGATTGTGTAAACTTCAGATTTTGTCCATGAAGTTGCTTTAGGGTCTCCACATTCTTGTTCTGGTAAAACTATACATTTATCCCAGTTATCTTTTCCACCCCAAGCTCCCATGTCCACAGCTCTCATATCATATTTACCAATGATAGCTGTTGGTGACCAATAGTAACCAAACCAGTTTTCACCTCTTTCAGCAGCTTTAGCAATTGATCCATCTAATCCTGCAGCAGAACCTGTTTCAACAATAGCCCAACCTTTTGCTTCCATGTCAAAAGCTTTGTAAAGATTTCTATTACTTAGTTCACAGTTCCATCCTGGAGGACAAATATGAAACCCACCTTTTGATGGATCCTCTGGATGAGGAAATAGATCCGGTCTTGCCAAAATTGCTTCAGCAGTTGTAAGTTCAGGATGTTTTTCTAAAGTAGCAGGTAACACCCACCATCCTTCACCTAAACCAGTAATAGGTGCTTTATTAAGTGAGTGCATTTTTCCTTCATCAACTGCTTTATTTAAAGCAATGATTGCAGCGTTAGCCCAAAATTCTGGAGCAACATCTGGCTCACCTTTTTCTTGCATAGATGTAAATGTAGGCATTGTTGCACCTGGCACCAATTCAACAGAACATCCGTAACCTTCTTCTAATATGATTTTGTCAACTTCAGCCATGAAGTTTGCTGAAGCCCAGTTCATATTAGCGATAGTTATATTCCCACAAGCTGCGTTGGCAACACTTCCAAAAGAAGTTAGTCCAAATATTACAGCAGCAGATAGAAGTAATTTTTTGATTTTCATTATTTCTCCTAATTAATTAATTATAAATCATCAGAACATATAGATGGAAAAATTGCAAACTAGTTTCAACTTTGAGTTGTGTTAAAATTGTCTTTATACTCTCTTTATTTAGAAATAAATTATTAAATAAATATGAATAAAAATTTATTATCAAGATTAGATGAGGGTCCCGTAATATTCGCAGAGGGATATTTATTTGCGATGGAAAGGAGAGGATATCTTTCTGCAGGTCCATTTGTGCCAGAAGTAGTTTTAGAGCATCCAGATGTAGTTACACAATTACATAGAGAATTTATTAGAGCTGGTTCAGATATTGTTCAAGCTTTCACCTATTATGGACATAGAGAGAAATTAAGAATTATTGGAAAAGAACATTTGCTAGAGCCGATGCAAAAAAATGCACTTAAAATTGCAAAGGATGCTGCGAAAGAATTTAAAGATTTAGACTTAATGGTTTGTGGAGATGTTGCTAATACAAATATTTTTGATCCAAAAGACAAAAACTCATTCAAAGAATGTCAAAAGATGTACGAGGAGCAAGTTCTTTGGGCAAAAGAGGCAGGAGTTGACTTTATAGTTGCAGAAACAATTAATTGGGTAGATGAAATGAAAATAGCTTTAAAAGCTATAAAAGATGAGGGATTAATAGCTGTTGCAAATTATGCAATACCCCGAGGAGATTTAACAAGAGATGGTCATACAGCAGAAGATGCATGTCAAATAATTGAAGATCTTGGAGCTGATGTTGTTGGTTTGAATTGTTATAGAGGTCCAGAAATGACTATGAAACTTTTAAAAAAAATAAGAAAAAAAGTATCCTGTCATGTCGCAGGTCTTCCTGTTCCATATAGAACAACAGAAGAAGAACCAGGATTTTTAAATCAGACTGACCATGGATGTGATTGCATTCCAGGAGGAAATGCATTTCCAGTTGCTCTAGATAATTTGTATTGCAACAGATTTGAAATGGCTGAATTTGCAAAAGAATGTCTTAAAGAAAAAATTAATTTAATTGGTATTTGTTGTGGTGCAGAAGCTCATCATGTTAGAGAAATGGCTGTTGCGGTTGGTAAAAAACCAATTGCCATGAAGTACATGCCAGATATGACTAAACATTTTCACCATGGGACAGACAAGACATTGAAAGACGTCAATAAAGAAATAAAATACTAACATGCAAAATCATGCAAAAGTAGTCATCATAGGTGGCGGCGTAGTAGGCTGTTCCATTCTTTATCATTTATCAAAGTTTGGTTTAAAAGATTGTATTCTTCTTGAAAGAAATGAACTCACATCTGGATCCTCTTGGCATGCAGCTGGAAATGTACATGTGATTTCATCTGACCCAAATATTTCTAGAATGATGGCTTATACAATCGGATTGTACAAAGAAATTGAAAAAGAGTCTGGCCATTCAGTTGGATTCAAATCAAGTGGGGGATTTTATTTGGCTTCAAATGATGTTTGGGCGGATTATTTAAAAAGAGAGAGGTCTAAAGCAAGATACATGGGTCTTGATCAAGAGTTTGTTTCTTTAGAGGAAGTAAAAAAGAAAAATCCCTTAATTGATCCATCAAGATACCTTCTGGCATTATGGGACCCTATTGATGGGGAAGTAGATCCATCAGGTGTAACTTATGCTTTTGCTAAAGCCGCAAAAGTTCATGGTGGAAAATATTATACACATACAGTTGTAAAAGACACAAAACAAAAAGAGGATGGAAGTTGGGATGTGATAACTGACAAGGGCAATATAAAAGCTGAAATAGTTATTAACGCTGGAGGTTTATGGGCAAGAGAAGTTGGACAGCTTGCAGGAATTAATCTACCAGTTCAACCAATGGAGCATCACTATTTAATCACTGAAGCTATTCCAGAAATTGAAGCTATGGGCGATCAAAGAATTCCTATTGGAACTGATTTTGAAGGTAACATTTATTTTAGACAAGAAGGAAAAGGAATGCTTCTTGGAACTTATGAACCAAAATCAACACCATGGAAGGTTGAAGGAACACCTATGAATTTTGGTCATGAGTTATTAGAACCAAAACTAGATAATATCCAAGATAGATTAGCAATAGGTTTTGAAAGAATGCCAGCATTAGAAAAAGCAGGAATAAAAAATATTGTAAATGGACCTTTTACTTTTGGACCAGATGGATCACCATTAATTGGTCCTGTTCCCGGAATGAAAAATTATTGGGTAGCAGTGGGTGTAATGGCTGGTTTTTGTCAAGGAGGAGGAGTTGGAAAATGTATTGCTGAATGGATAATTGACGGAGAACCATCAATAGATGTTTGGGCAATGGATGTTGCAAGATTTGGAGATTATGCATCACCTCAATACGGAACAATTAAATCTTCTGAAAATTATGAACGAAGATTTATTATGACATTTCCAAATGAAACTTTACCAAAAGGAAGAAAACAAAAAACAACAGCTCTTTATGATCGGTTTGTAGAACAAGGAGCGGTTATGGGAGACAGCTTTGGTTTAGAAAGTGTCTTGTGGTTTGCAAATGATAAAAAAGATGCATACGAAGAGCCAACTATAAAAAGATCTAGATCGCATGATTACGTATCAAAAGAAGTTATTAATGTAAGAGAAAATGTCGGTTTTATTGAAGTTGCTAATTTTTCAAAACATCAATTTAAAGGAAAAGATGCAAGAAAATTTTTAGATCATATTATGGCAGGTAAGCTTCCAAATCCTGGAAGAATATCGTTATCTCCAATGTTATCTTATAGAGGAAAATTATGTGGCGATCTTACAGTTTCATGCCTTGATGAAAACGAATTTATGGTTTTTGGTTCAGGTGCAGCTCAAGAAATGCATAGACGTTGGTTTGAAAGCCATTTAGATAAATTTAATGTTGAATATAAAAATAGATCAGATGAATTTCATGGAATATCTATAGCAGGACCTAATTCGAGAAAAGTTTTAGAAAAAATAGTTAGAGACGATGTATCTAATGAAAAATTTAGATTTAGAGATTCAAGAAGAATGTTTGTTGGAGGTGTTCCGGCAATTATAAACCGAATTTCATTCACGGGTGAACTTGGTTATGAAATATATGTTGCGCCACATTTCCAAATTAAACTTTATGAGGAGTTAATGGAGGCGGGAAAAGAATTTGGTATTAAACCTTTTGGTGGAAGAGCTTTAATGTCTATGAGACTAGAGAAAAATTGGGGTGCGTGGACTTTAGACTATCGACCTGATTTTACTGCTAAAGAAACTGGATTAGAAAGTTTCATTAATTGGAACAAAGAATTTATTGGTAAAGAAAAAGCTAAACAAGACAATAGCTCGAATAGATTAGTTCCTTTAATAATTCAAACAAACGACATAGATGTCACAAACAATGAAGCAGTAATGAAGGGAGATAATAGCATTGGGTATATAACTTCAGGTGGATTTGCTCATTTTGTAAATAAAAGTGTTGCTTTTTCATATCTAGATCAAAAAAATTTATCATCTGAAGATGGAATACAAGTAGAAATTAATGGTGATTTATTCAATTGTTCAATTATCAAAGAACCACTTTATGATCCAAGTGGAGAAAAAATGAGAGGGTAATGGCCCAAAAAGATGTAGGTAACAAAGTTCCAATTTATAAACTAAAAGAAACAAAAGAGGTGATGGATTTTTATGACGAATGGGGTCTGGATAATAAATATGATAAAGATATGGTTGAATGGAATTATACTGGCCCAAAGGAAACAGCAGAAGTTTTCAATAAACATCAAAAAGAAAAAGATATTAATATTTATGATGCTGGATGTGGAACTGGATTGGTTGGTGTAGAATTGAAAAAGTATGGTTTCACTAATTTTTTTGGTGCCGATCTATCCCAAAAACTTTTAGATTTGGTTCCAAATAACCTTTATAAAAAATTAGATAAAGTAGATTTAAATAAACCAATCAAGGAAAAGGATGATCAATATGATGCTTTAATGTGTGTGGGCACATTTACTTTTGGACATGTAAAACCACCTGCATTAGATGAGTTTATTAGAATTACTAAAAATAAAGGTCTAATTTGTTTCACTATTAACGAGGGAATATATGAGGAATATGGATTTGATAAAAAAATCAAACAATTAAAAAATGAAAATAAATGGAAAGAAATAGAGTTTTTTAAATCTGATTATATTGCTAGTAAAGATGTAAATGCATGGCTTGGTCTATATGAAGTGACAAAATAAAATGTCAGCAATTTATAAAATTATAGATAAAAAAAAATTAGATATAGTTAAGAAACCAATTTCAAAAGCACATGGACTCCCCAACGAATGTTATACAAGTAAAGATTATACTTTAATAGAAAGAGAGAAAATATTTGAAAATAAATGGACTGTAATAGGAGTAGCAAGTTCTTTGCCAAATATCGGCGATGTAAAACCATTTAACTTGTTAGGACTGCCATTATTTTTAGTAAGGAATAAAAAAGATCAGATAAAAGTTTTTCATAACGTCTGTAGTCATAGAGGAGTAAAGCTAGTAAACAAAAAAGGCAATATTAGAAATGTTATCAGATGTCCTTATCATTCATGGTCATACACATCAGATGGAAAGCTAATTGCAACACCTCATATAGGTGGGATGAACCAACATAGTAGCCCAAAATTTAAAAAAAATAAAAACAATTTAAAAGAAATAAGATCATGTGTTTGGTTAGATTTAATTTTTATTAATATTAGTAACAACGAAATTCCATTTGAAAAATATATTAAACCCTTAAGTGATAGGTGGGCTAAATTTTGGAAAAAAAAAGATAGAAAATTAATTAATCATGCAAATGATTTTGGTTATTTTAAAATAAATGCAAAATGTAATTGGAAATTTGCAATTGAAAATTATTGTGAAAGTTATCATTTGCCATGGGTTCATCCAGGTTTAAATTCTTATTCAAAAATTGAAGATCACTATCATATTCAAGGATTACCAAACCGCTTTGCAGGCCAAGGCACAGTTGTTTACAATCCAAAATTTAAAGGTAAGAAAAAATTTCCTTGCTTTCCTAACTGGCCCAAAGAAAAAGAAAATATTGCAGAGTATGTAGCTTTGTTTCCCAATGTTATGTTAGGTATACATAAAGATCATTTCTACGCATATTGGTTAGAACCCATTAGTCATAAAAAAACTTTAGAGCACATGGAAATATATTATGTAGGTGAAAAAGCCGCAAAATCATTAGAATTTAAATCATTAAGAAATCAAAATCATAAATTGTGGGAAAATATTCAAAAAGAAGATGTTGGTATAATTCAAAGAATGCAATTAGGCCGCAACTCACATGCATATAATGGTGGAAATTTTTCTCCTGATATGGATAATCCAACACATCAATTTCACAAGTGGGTGGCAACTCACATTGTGTAGAAAGTGCGAAATATATGTACAGACCTTTACCAGATGCATTAACAATAAAAAGTTCACCAATCGAAGGTTTGGGATTATTCGCAACCAAAGAAATTAAAGCTAATACTTTTATCGGAATTACTCACATAAGAGATGAGCAGTTTGAAAATAAATATATAAGAACTCCATTAGGTGGTTTTTATAATCATTCTGACAATCCTACAGTTCAAAGAATGGTATCAAATATTTTACCTACATTAAAATTTGGTGATCCAATTGATCCTACCGCAAAAGCAAAAAAATTTAACGAAAATGATGATAATTTAGAAAACATGTATTATAATTTAAGAGAGAAACCAGACGCAAAATATTTTTTTATGGTTTCAATAAAAGATTTGAGACCAGGAGATGAGCTTTGTGCAAATTATAATTTATACACCTATCCAAAAACAGGAGTTGGTGTACAGATGTTATAGAGATGAAGTTTAACAGAAAAATTCTTTCAGAAAACCAACCAATTAAGAAATATATTTCAAAAAAAAGATTAAGAGAAGATGAAATAGATTTTGACGAACTTAGATCTTATAGACTTGACAGATTAAGAAATGAATTAAAGAAAAATAATATAGAGGCATGTATTTTATTTGATCCAGTAAATGTAAGGTATGCATTAGATACTGTGAATATGAGTGTTTATAATATGCATAATCTTACAAGATATTGTTTTATCTCTGTTGATGGTCCAACAATATTATATGAATATTTTAACTGTGAAATATTATCTAAAGGTCTCAATTTAATAGATGAAATAAGACCAGCAATTACTTGGGATTATTTTAGCAATGGTGACCAATCAGAGTTGCAACTTAAAAAATGGGTCAATGAAGTAAATGATTTATCTAACTCTTATTTTAAAAGTAAAAAAATCGCAATTGATGTAATCAATGGTCCAGCCGTAAATGAGCTTAATAAAAAAGGAATTCAAGTTTTAGAAGCGAAAAAAATACTTGAACAGGCTAGAGTTATTAAATCGTCTGAAGAAATTAAATGCATGCGAGCAGCTTTAGATGTTGCTGATATTGGAATAATTAAAATGAGAGATTATTTGAAATCAGGAATTACTGAAGATGAGTTATGGTCGATTTTACATAAAACGAACATTGAAAATGGTGGAGAGTGGATAGAGTGTAGAATATTATCTTCAGGCTCTAGAACCAATCCTTGGATGCAAGAAAGTAGTAATAAGATTATTCAAGATGGTGAGATCGTATCCTTTGATACAGATATGGTAGGCCCTTATGGATATTGTGCAGATATTTCTAGAGCTTTTGTTTGTGGAAATAAATTTAATGAACATCAAAAAAAAATTTATTCAACAGCAGTTGAGCAGATTGACTATAATTCAAGATTAATTAAAGATGGAGTATCATTTAGAGAATTTACTGAAAAGGCATGGATACTTCCTGAAAAATATTACGGAAATAGATATTCAGTCATGCTTCATGGAATAGGTTTATGTGATGAGTGGCCTGCAATTAGATATCCTACCGATGGTGGAGAAAGAAGCGGTATATTTCAAAAAAATATGACAATTACCCTAGAAAGTTATATCGGCGAAGTTGGAGGTCATGAGGGAGTGAAATT
>CACHOJ010000005.1 GCA_902581405.1 uncultured Pelagibacteraceae bacterium
TTGAGGATTACTGCCTTTTGCTGGCATTGGCATTATTTCATTTTCTCCCAACAATCTTGCTACTCTAGTTGTTGGTTGAGCACCTTGACCTAACCAATACTTAACTCTTTCAACATCTAAACCCATTCTCTCTTTTTTTTCTTTTGGAATAAGGGGATTAAAAAAACCCAATTTTTCAATAAATCTTCCATCTCTTGGAAACCTGCTATCAGCAACCACTATTTTATATACGGGTCTCTTCTTAGTGCCTCCCATTGATAAACGCATTTTTAACATTTTTTCTCCTATTTATTTTAATTGATTAAAAAGTTCTGGAGGTATGCCTTTATCCGCCATCCCTTTCATATTTCCTTTTGACATTTTTTTCATCATCTCTGACATCATTTTAAATTGCTTAAGCAATTTATTGATAGTGGCCACATCTGTACCTGAGCCATTAGCAATTCTTTTTTTTCTAGAACCATCTATTATCTTTGGATTTTCTCTTTCTTTTCTGGTCATTGATAATATTACAGCCTCATTTTGGGTAATTATCTTTTCATCAACTCCAGCTTGATCCATTTGGGATTTAACTTTTGAAACACCAGGTAAAAAGGACATTATACCTTCAATACCACCCATTTTTTTCATCTGTCTTAGTTGAGTAAGATAATCCTCTAAAGAAAACTGACCTTTTTTAAGTTTTTCTTCTGTTTTTTTCAATTTTTCTTCATCGAGATCTTCAGCAGCTTTTTCTACTAAAGAAACAATATCTCCCATACCCAAAATTCGATTTGCAATTCTATCTGGATGGAAAACTTCAAAATTTTCTATCTTTTCACCAATTCCTAAAAACTTAATAGGTACATCTGCAACATACTTCATGCTTAGTGCTGCCCCACCTCTACCATCACCATCTGATCTTGTAAGAATGATACCTGTAAGATTTACTGTATTTTTAAATTCTTTTGCTACATTTGCTGCAACTTGACCTGTAAGAGAGTCTGCAACAAGCATTGTCTCTGATGGATTTATAATGCTTTCAATTTGTTTGATCTCACTCATCATTTGCAAATCAATTTGTGTTCTACCAGCTGTATCAAATAAAATTACATCTGCTCCATTAAGATTAGCTGCACTAATTGCTCTTCTACAAATATCTGCAGGTAACTGATCTTTAATAATTGGAAGTGTGATTATATTGTTTTGTTCACCAAGAAGTTTTAATTGCTCTTGTGCAGCAGGTCTGTAAACGTCTAGACTCGCCATCATCACTTTTTTCTTTTTATTAGTCTCTAAAAACCTTGCAAGTTTAGCTGTCGTAGTTGTTTTTCCAGATCCCTGTAATCCAACTAACATTATTGGAACAGGTGGAACTGCATTTAGTTCAATATCAGAATTTTTATCCCCTAGAAAAGAAATTAACTCATCATTAACAACTTTAACTACCATTTGCCCAGGCGAAGTTGATCTGATAATTTCCTGACCTAGAGCTTTAGGTTTAACTCTATTTATAAATTCTTTTACAACTTCTAAAGATACATCCGCCTCTAAAAGAGCAAGCCTTATTTCTCTTAAACCTTCATCTACTTGCTTTTCATCAAGTGAAGGGGCTTTTTTTAATGAAGAAAATATTTCTTCAAATTTATTTGTTAAATTTTCAAACATAATTCCATCCAGCAGGTATCGCACCAGTGGGCGAACTCTCGCTGACTGGTGTCGATCTCTTTGTTGCCAAAGACACCGCAAATTGCTGTATTTTGCGGAAACGGCGATAAACTATAATAGAGGTTCAAAATGTCAATAAATAAGTTAAATACTGAAGTATATGGAATTTAAAGCTTTTAAAATGGATGGTCTTGGAAATGATTTTGTAATTATTGATAATAGGTCAAATAATGTCGAATTAACCAAGGATCAAATAATTAGAATTTGTGATCGAAAATTTATTGGTTGTGATCAACTAATATTTGTAAAAAAAAGTAATAAAGGTGATGCTGAAATGGAATTTTATAATTCTGATGGAAGTATTTCAGGTGCATGTGGAAATGGTACCAGATGTGTAGCATTTTTAATTTTTAAAGAAACAGACAAAAAAGTTGTAGATCTGTTTGTAGGATCCAATTTATTAAAATCAAAAATACTTGAGAATAGCGAAGTTGAAACAATTATAGGAGTACCAAAAACTCATTGGAAAGATATTCCAATGTCTGAAAATCTTGATACCAAAAATTTAGGTATTGAAATTATTGATAAAAATAATTCAAGCTCAAAGGGAGGTGTAGCTGTTAATGTTGGAAACCCTCATGTGATTTTTTTTGTGGACAATATTGATGATTTTGATTTAAAAAAAATTGGTCCAATAGTTGAAAATAATAAATTATTTCCAGAAAAATGTAATTTTACACTTGCTAACAAAATTGGGAATAATCATTATAGAGTTAAGGTTTGGGAAAGAGGAGCGGGGTTGACCAAAGCATGTGGTACAGCAGCATGTGCAACTGCAGTTGCAGCTAATTTAGAAAAATTGGAAAATTCATCAACAGAAATTGAATTCGGCTTAGGCAAATTAATAATTAATATTGATCAAGACAAAAAAATTCATATGAGGGGACCAGTCTCAGATATAAAAGAAATTAAAATAAATATATAATGGGAATTTTTGAAAAGTTTAAATTTGGTTTTAAAAAAAGTGCAGAGAATATTAAGTCTGGTCTAAGGGAGATAATTGTAAAAAAAGAAATAGATGACGAAACATTAAATAAAATTGAGGAATTTTTAATAAGTTCAGATGTTGGTATTGATGCTGCGTCTGAAATTAAAAGTATAATTGCTGAAAAGAAGATTGATCCAAATAACGAAACTGTTGATGAAATTAATTTAATATTAAAGAATTATATTCTTGAACTGATGACGCCATTAGAGAGAAAAGATTTTTTTGAAAAAAAAGAAAAGTTAAATATTACTTTAGTATCTGGTGTTAATGGAGTTGGAAAGACAACAACGATTGGAAAAATAGGAAAAATTTTTAAAGATAATGGATCTGAGGTATTATTTTCTGCTTGTGATACTTTTAGAGCAGCTGCTATAGAACAACTTGAGGCTTGGTCAGGCAAAGTTGGTGTCCCAATAGTAAAATCTGATCCTGGTTCTGACCCAGCATCTGTCGCATATAAATCGATAGAATACGCTAAAAACAACAATATTAAGCGTGTATTGATTGATACCGCTGGAAGACTGCAAAATAAGAAAAATTTGATGGATGAATTTAAAAAAATAGCAAATGTAATAAAAAAAACTGATGAAACTGCTCCTCATGATGTTGTTTTGGTCTTAGATGCAACATCAGGACAAAATATAATAAATCAGCTTGAAGAATTTAATAAAATTATAAAAATTACAGGTTTAATTATGACAAAACTTGATGGAACAGCAAAAGGTGGGGTACTAATTGCAATCTCAAAAAAATATAAAGTTCCAATTTTGGGTCTTGGCCTTGGAGAAAAAGAAGATGATTTACAAATTTTTAATGCAGAACAATTCGCAGATGCATTTACTCAATTTAATTAATTAAATTTTTAGAAATTAAAGGTTTTTCTATAGAACATTCAAAATTATTCTTATTCGTTTTGTATCCGCAAATCTCTGCGTAGCTTGAAATAATGAAATTTAATTTACCATTACTAGAAAATTTTTTTAAATTTTTAGTTTCAATATTATATTCTAAATTTTGATGAAAATTTTTTTTACCACTAACTAGAATGAGAGTATTATTGTCCTTCATTAAGTAATAAGCAAAGTCCTCTGGAAAAACTGGGTAGGAATAATTGTTTACAAGTTTTTTTACTTTTTTTGGAAACCAATCGTAAGTCAGTAATGGGTGATCTTCTTTTGAAGTATGGTTATAAATATATAAATCTTGTGGATAATCATTAATATAATTTGTTTCTTCTCCTCTTGCTAAAATAGCTTTATTTCTAGTTTTGAAATATAAGGTGAATTTATCATTATATGCTTTCATTTTTCCAATATAAAAATATTTATTTCTAGTTTCACTACTAATTTCTGCATAAGAAATATTTGAAATAAAAATTATAAGTATTATGGATAAAATTCTTGTCATATGAGATTTAAAATAAATAAAGTTGATTAATTTTTGTTTGAATTGTGTCTTAATTTAAATCTGTAATAAACAACTCAATTGAATTAATAAGATTTTTATTAAAATCCATCATATGGTCATCGTTTTCAACAAAAAAACTTGATTTTTCTCCATTAAACTTGGTAAAAATTTCTTTTCCCATTTTAAATGGTACGATTTTATCTCTCATGCCGTGCATAACAAGTATTGGAGCAGAGTTATTGTTCAATTTACTAATTGAATTGTATTTATCTTTTAACAAATATTTAACCGGTAAATATGGATAATAACTTTTTGCTAATATTTCCATAGATGTAAAGGGAGACTCCAATATCACGCCACTAAACGAATAATCTTTAGCAAGGTTTAGTGCGATAGCTGTACCTAACGATTCTCCATACAGTATTATATTTTTATCTTCTATTTTCTTTGAATTTAGCCATTTCTTTGCTGCTAAAGCATCATCATAAAGACCAATTTCTGAAGGATTTCCATCATTTCCACTAAATCCTCTGTAAGCAAATATCAAATAGTTTACATTCATTTTTGAGAATTCGTTTAATTTATAAATACGATTATCAAGTTTGCCAGCATTTCCATGAAAAAATAGTATGGTCTTATAATTTTGGTTCTTTTGAAAATGCCAACCAACTAAACTACTTTCTGAGTTAATATAAATCTTTTCAATTTTGTGATTTAAAGGACCTTCATCTAAATAATTATTTTCCCCTGGATGATAAAGTAGATTTCTTTGGTAAAAGTAAATGAAAATACAAATAATAATATAAATTAGTGGTATTATAAAAAAAAGTTTAGATAATGTCATTTTAAAATTAATTCTCATTTTTATTAAAATAAATAAAAAACAGATAGCTAAAAATACATAAAATTAAGAATATGGAGAAAGAAATCTTATAGCTTGTGACTGTACTTGCACCCATATTTTTAGAAAGATCAATTAATAATCCAATTCCCCATTGTACAAAAAATGTTCCTGAATGAATAAATACATTTATAGAGGTTAATGATTTTCCAGCAAGATTTTGAGGAAAACTTAAAGCTAAGGCAGGTTGCGTTAAAGATAAAACAATTGACGATAAAATATAAAGAGTAAACATTATAGCCCCTGCATTTTGGCCCATTATTATTATAGAAAATAAAACAACATAACTTATTGGCAAACCAGTCTTTACAATCTTTATGCTGTCAATGCCTAAAGATGAAAATTTTGGTAAAATATATCCCCAAAACATAAATGCAAATAACATTGTTATATTTATCCAAAACAAGCCTGTAGCACTATCAAGTGGAGAATAACCTGCAACATTTAACATCCAAGGACCTGCCCATAAAGTTTGGATTGCTTGAACGCCTCCATAATTTAAAAAACATAGAGGAATTAAACTTATGAAAAATTTATTTTTCCATACATCCGAAAGATTTCCTTTCTTCTGAGTTATAGTATTTTTAGGATTATTATTCCAAGATGGGGTAAAAACTAAAATTAAAATAATACTTAATAAAATCAAAATTGAAATTAAAAGAAAAATAGATCTCCAGCCGATCATCGGTAGTAAAATTTGTACTGGTAATGTTGAAATTACAAAACCAAAACTTGCTACCATCAACATCCATGAATTTGCTCTTTGCTGATATTTTTCTTCAAACCAAACACGATAACCAGTCAAAGGTCCCATTAGACATGCTGCAACACCAACACCAATAAAAAATCTAGAAATTAACAATCCTGTAAAACTTTTTGCAAATGCAAAAGAAATGGTACTAATCAGAGCTATCAATAAAAGATATGCTACTACTTTTTTTGGGCCATACTTATCAAGAAGTAAACCTGCTGGTATTTGCATTAATGAAAATCCTAAAAAATAACCACCTGCTAGCAGCCCAAGGTTACCCGCTGATAAATCAAATTCACTTGTTAGAACTGGAGTGAGTGTGGCAGTAATTGATCTTAATAAATTAGAAATAAAAAAGCCAAAGGCAAATACACAAAAAATTAAAATACTTTTATTTGCTTTACTAATCATTTATATCTCTCTACTTAATCATTACTATGAATAATCAATCAACAAAAGATAAAGATGCACGATCGTCGAATGCAATGGCAGCGACTTCTCATCCATTGGCCACTGAAGAAGCATTAAAAATACTTAAAATGGGAGGAAATGCAGTGGATGCCTCTATAGCTGCTTCAATTGTTTTATCAGTTGTTGAGCCTAACGCCACAAGTATCGGTGGTGATTGTTTTGCTATTGTTAAAATGAGTAATAAAGATGCAGTATCTTTTAATGGATCTGGTATGGCTCCAGAAAAATTAAATTATGATTTCTTTAAGGAAAAAAATATAGATAAAATTGGATTAACAAGTCCTCATTCAGTAACTATACCTGGAGCAGTTCATGCTTGGGAAACCATCCATAAAGAATTTGGCAAACTTGATTTTGAACAATTATTTTCAGGAGCAATTGATATTGCAAAAAATGGTCATAAAATTTCTAAAGTAGTATCGCAAGCTTGGCATAACAGTTTAAATAAAATTAATGGAAATGAGAATTCAAAAAAAATTTTTTTAAAAGATGGCCGTACATATCAAGAAAATGAATTAATGAAAAATATTGCGTTGGGAGAAACGCTTGAGGCAATTAGTAAGAAAGGAAGTAAAGAATTTTATGAAGGTGAAACTGCAAAGGATATAATTGAAAGTTTAAATGAATTAGGAGGCGTTCATACTTTTGAAGATTTTTCTAAGCAGAAAACAATAAGATCAGAAACTATCAAATCTTTATATAAAGGTGATTTTATTCATCAATGCCCTCCTAATGGACCTGGTGTTACAGTATTAGTTATGATGAAATTATTAGAAAGACTCAACATTCAAAACTATAAATTCAACAGCGTAGAAAGATTTCATCTTGAAGCAGAAGTTACAAAACAAGCCTATAAAGTTAAAGAAACAAGTTTGGGTGATCCAAGTTTTGCAAATATTAATTTGGATGAAATTTTAAGTGATAAAAATATTGAAGATATTTTTAATAAAATTAATCTAAATTCATGCAGTGATGTTGGTGACTTAAATATTCCAGCTCACCCAGAGACAATTTATCTAACAGTAGTAGATAAAGACTTAAATAGCGTATCAATAATCAATTCTGTTTGTTATGTTTTTGGATCAGGGATTACAACAAATAAAAGTGGAATACTTTTGCATAATAGAGGTACAAATTTCAGAGTAGAGCATGGACACCCTAACTGTATTGCTGGCTTAAAAAGACCATTGCATACTATTATTCCAGGTATGGTCATTGATAAAGATAACAACGCAACCTTAAGCTATGGTGTCATGGGTGGTCAATATCAGCCAGTTGGACAAGTTCATGTTTTAAATAATATGATTGATTATGGGATGGGACCACAAGAAGCTTTAAGCTTTCCTAGAGCATTTCATTTTAATAATATTTATAAGCTCGAAAAAACTGTTGATAAAGAGATTTTTCATGGTCTTAAAGAAGTAGGTCACAATGTAGAATATATTGATGGTACACATGGTGGAGGGCAAGCAATAAAAATTAATAGAAGCGAAGGTGATCTATTAGGTGGATCAGATCCTAGAAAAGATGGGTACGCAAAAGGATATTAGAAGTGTCAAAAAGAATTGTTAAAAACATTTTTGAAAATAGTGAAAATGATAAAATTGCAATTTCGTCTGAAAACAATTCAAAAATTAGTTACAGAGATTTAAAAATATTTGTTGAAGATATTTCAAAACAATTATCAGGAAACGGTATATCTAATAAAGATAGAGCTGCTATAGTTCTGCCGAATGGACCAGCTATGGCCACTAGTTTCTTAGGAGTTTCAAGTTACATGTCTGCTGCTCCTCTAAATCCTTCATATAAATCAGAGGAATATGAGTTTTATCTCAAGGATTTAAATCCTAAAATAATTATTGTTGAAAAAAATTCAAATAATCCGTCAGTAGAAGTTGCAAAAAAATTAAATATAGAAATTTGCGAATTAAAAATCCATAAAGATGAACCTGAAGGTTTGTTTGATTTGTTTGATAACAAAAGTGATTATTCATACCCAAATGAAAATGATGAGGCTTTAGTCCTACATACTTCAGGAACTACCTCAAGGCCAAAAATTGTTCCGTTATCTAATAATAATATTTATTCATCTTCTGAAAATATTTCAAAAAGTTTAAGTCTTACAGATAATGATCATTGTTTAAATATTATGCCATTATTTCATATTCATGGACTTATAGCAGTTTTAGCGACATCAATGAAAGTTGGTGCATCAGTATGTGCCTCTAGCGGTTTTAATGCATTAAAGTTTCTTGATTTGGCTAGATTAGAAAAAATTACTTGGTATTCAGGCGTACCAACTATGCATCAAGCAATCTTATTAAGAGCAAATAAAAATAAAGAGGCAGCAAAAAACTTAAATTTAAGATTAATTAGATCTTCCTCAGCTTCATTGCCTCCTGCTGTATTTAAAGATTTAAATGAAGCATTTAATTGTCCTGTTATTGAAGCATATGGGATGACTGAAGCGACGCATCAAATGACATCAAATCCATTACCACCAAAACAACAAAAAGCAGGATTTGTAGGCCTACCAGCAGGTCCAGAAGTATGTATTATGAGTGAAAATGGTGACATGATGAAACAAGGTGAAGAAGGCGAAGTATGTATAAAGGGTGAAAACGTAACACTTGGCTACGAAAATAATGAGGAAGCAAACAAAACAAGTTTCACAAATGGTTGGTTTAGAACTGGTGATCAAGGATATTTTGACGAAGACGGATATTTGAAAATTTCAGGAAGATTGAAAGAAATAATTAACAAGGGTGGAGAAAAAATATCTCCTTTAGAGGTTGATAATGTTTTAATGGATCATCCATCAATAGACCAAGCTGTATGTTTTGGTTATGAGGATAAAATGCTTGGTGAAAATATAGCAAGCGCTATAATTATTAAGTCTGGAGAGATGTGTTCAGAAGAAGATGTATTAAAATATGCTAAAGAAAAATTAGCAAAATTTAAAATTCCTAAGAAAATTTTTTTTGTAGATGAAATTCCAAAGGGAGCAACTGGTAAGTTACAAAGAAACGTTTTGGCAAAAAAATTTGGTTTAAGTAGTTAATGACAAAAATTTGTATATTTGGTGCAGGATCTATCGGTGGATATTTGGCAGCTTGTTTAAGTAAAACAAATATAGATTTATCTCTTATAGCAAGAGGACCACACAAAAAAGCGATAGAAGAAAATGGATTGACATTAATTAAAGAGGGTAGGTCTGAAAACTTTAAATTAAAAGTAACCGATGATCCCAAAACATTAGGTGTACAAGACTATATATTTATTTCTGTAAAGGCTCATGCAATTTCAAATATTGTTGATTCACTAAAAAATATTATTGGAGAAAAAACTTCGATTATATCAGCTGTAAATGGACTTCCTTGGTGGTATTTTTATAAAGCAAATACTGGAACAAATTTAGATAACCATCATATTGATAGTGTGGATCCCGAGGGAAAAATATGGAAACATTTAGATCCTGCAAAAGCTATTGGTTGTGTTGTTTACCCCGCTGCTGAAATAACAGAACCAGGTGTAATAAAACATAATGGAGGAGAAAGATTTACACTTGGTGAACCTGATGGATCTAAATCAGAAAGACTTAAACTCATTGCTGAATTATTAATTGCAGGCGGATTAAAAGCTCCTCAAAAAAGTAATTTAAGAGATGAAATTTGGATAAAACTTTGGGGTAATTGCTCATTTAATATCATTAGTGCTCTTTATGATAAAACCTTAGATGAAATTGGAAATGATCCAGAATTGTTAAAAATAGTTAGAAAATTGATGGAGGAATGCCAACAAATAGGTGAAAAAATTGGGGTAAAATTTAATGTTTCTATTGATCATAGAATAAATGCTGCGATTTCTATTAAGGGTCATAAACCATCAACAACTCAAGATTTACATGCTAAACGTCCATTAGAAATTGATCCGATTATTGGTTCTCTTATTGAAATTGGTAACAAAGTTAATATCAAAACTGAAAATTTAAAATCTGAGTACGAAAAATTAAAAACAAAAGCAGAAAATCTTGGTTTATACAAAAGATCAAAAATAATTGATCAAATCACAAAGTAATTAAAAGTTTAAAGATATATCTCTGTGGATAGAATTACATTTTGAAACATATATAGCTTGTTCTTTTGTAAGTTTTGATTGCAATCTTAATCCAATAGTCTCACTAATAACTTTGTCATGAGCGTTTATTCTATCCATATATTTTTTCTTGAAATTTTTTCTCCAACTAACTTCTTGCTCAAATAACACAATAGTATTGACCGTTGAGGATTGGAGTTTTTCAAAATCAACTTCGTCCTCATCCATTAAAGTTATAAGATAGTCTAATTTATCGGCAAACTCATCAGATCCAGAAATTTCTCCAACCTTTTCAAATATATTATCTATAAACTCTATTGCATCAATGTAACCTCTGTTATCTATTTTATTTTTAAGAAGTTTCATTTCTTGCTCTAATTCTTCAAATTTTTCACCATCATTTATAAAACTCTTAATCAACAATAAATCTTCGTAAGCATTATCAACTGTTTTTCGATATTTTCTTGTTGCAAGATTTTTTGCTTTATTAATTTTGTTAAATTCATCATTTTTTGATTTCCATTCTTCTGGGATTTGACTACTTATCTCATCTATTTCTAGTTTCACATTTTCAATTTTTTGTTCAAGTTTGTTTTTTTCTGAAACATCTTCATCATCTAAGTTTCTTATCTCAGCTTTATACTTATCTATCTTTTTATTTAATTTTAAAATCTTCTTTTGTTTCTTTCTTGTTTTAAAATGTAAGTCTCTGTAACCGACTGCATAATCGTTATATAATGTCTCTGTGCTTTTAACCTCATTAACAAGTTCAAAAGAGTACTTAGAATTATCAACATGGCGTTGGAAATAACTTAATTTATCTGCTGGTAAATTTGCAAGAATTATGTCGTCAAAGTCAGTTATACTTTTATTTATTATATCAGCATTATTAGAGTAGTTTGCAAATTTATACTCTTGTAAGCAATATTGTAGTTTTGGATTCATCGGCGGTGGAGCAACATTAGATGTTAAATAAACCCTGTTTGGTAAATAATTTACTAGACTAGGGTATGCGCCCACAATTCCTAAACCGATAAGTTGTAAGATAATAAAAGGAACAACACCTTTCCAGATATCTAATGTTTGGACCACTTTTGGAGCTACGCCTTTTAAATAAAATAAAGCAAATCCAAATGGCGGTGTTAAGAAAGAAGTTTGTAAATTAACACCTATCATTACTCCAAGCCATACAGCCGTAACATTTGCTCCTGTTTCAGCTAGCAATATCGGTGCAATTATTGGTACAACAACAACTGCAATCTCAATAAAATCTAAAAAGAAACCTAACAAGAAAATTACAATCATGACCACAACAAACTGAGTCCAAAAACCTCCTGGTAAATCTTGAAGAAAATCTCTTACTAATTCTTCTCCACCAAATGCTCTAAAGCCAGACGTAAGCATTGCAGCACCAAGAAGAATTATAAATACCATTGAAGTAGTAATACAAGTCTCAGTAACTACTTCTTTTAAAACATTTTCAGTTTTAAATGTTCTCCAAAAACTCCATGCAATACCATAAACGAGTATTGCTACAAAAAATGCGGTAATATAGATAGCACCTAAATTTCTTTCTTCTAAATTTTTAACATTAAGTTCATATGTGGATGCAAGAAAAGTAATAGGTATTAATGATCCAATTATAAGAATTAAAGGATAAAATGCACTTTTCTTACCTTCAAATAATCTATAACCAGCCATCAACGTTGCACCAATTGCTCCAATTGAACCAGCTTGGTTAACTGTTGCTATACCCATCAAAATTGAACCCAAAACTGCAAAAATAAGTGCAAGAGGAGGAATAATTATAACAATTACTCGTAACCAAAATTTAAGATTAAATTCTCCTTTAAATGGAACTGGTGGAGCTACACCTTTTTTTATTCTCGCATAGAAAAATACATAGATCATGTAAAGCGCAACTAAAACAAGACCAGGTAAAAGAGCACCAAGGAACATATCACCAGCACTTGAAGACCCAACTCTAAATTCTCCTGGCATGTTAAATTCTCCAGTGACTGCTTTATAATCATTTTGACGGATGTTGTTTGCAACATCTGATGCGCTAGCTAATTGGTCAGCAATAATAATTAAAACAATAGATGGGGGTATTATTTGACCTAACGTTCCAGATGAACATACGATACCACTGGCAAGTTTCCTATCGTAGTTATTATTTAACATAGTAGGTAATGAGATTAATCCCATTGCAATAACGGTTGCCCCAACAATACCTGTAGTTGCTGCCAACAATGCTCCAACGAAAATTACTGAAATACCAAGACCACCAGGAATTGGACCAAATAATTGACCCATTGTTATTAATAAATCTTCTGCAATTTTGGATTTTTGCAGCATAATCCCCATAAAAATAAATAAAGGAATTGCAATTAGGGTGTCAGTTTCAACATCCCAATAATTACTCCTAAAGTTTGTAATACCAGCAACAAGCCATTCTATCGGACCATCAACTGCAAAATAAGCATCTGCATCACCTTCAAATAAATATCCAAAAAATGCAGCTAATCCAATTGATATTATAGCGGAACCAGGAAGCGCAAATGCTACGGGATATCCAGAAGCAAGAGCAACTATCATTATTAAGACTAAAACTGCTAAGAAAAATAGTTCCATAATTTAATTTTCCTTACCATTTAAAATTTTATAACTACTACCCATGAAATAGCTCGTAAACTGTAAAAGCATGGTAACTGCAAATACTGCTAAGTATACAGCCATCAAATATAAAAGGTATAAACCATTAGATCCTTGTTGCGTAACTTCAAAGGCAACCACCGGTCCATTTATAATACTTGCTTTTCCATTAAGTCCTAAAAATAAAACTATCAATACAAGTGGAACACCTAGAAGAGCAGAGCCTAAAAGATTTGTCCAAGCTTTTTTTCTCTCACTAAACGAAGAGTATAACACATCTACTCTAACATGACCTTCGTGAATTAAAGCATAAGCACTTGCAAATAAATATAGTGCAGCATACCAGAAACGAACAAGATCTCCTTGAAAAGCTTGCTCGTAAGAAAATATAAATCTAGATAAGACAATTATGAATTCACTAACAACAACTAAAACTGCTAACCAAATAAAACCAACAGATTTTGTAAAGTAGCCAATTACAAATGAAATTAATATAATTGGAAAATGTATAAATGTAATTCTTTCTGGCGATTTCACCATAAAGGCCTTCACTTCTGGACTGAATATTGCTTCCCATAATCTTTCAACAACCATGAACGAAATTATAAAGTCAGCAACACCAACTAAAAAGACCGCCCAAAAAGATGACCTAACCAAATAAGCTGAAAATTTTGATAGTATCTCTGAGTCTCGTTCTAAAGTTTGAGAGTAAGTTTTAAAAACATAAATTATTACAGCTACAATGCATATTAAATACACTCCAATTTGCATGAAACCGTAATTTAAAGCAGATCCATCAAGTGCCTTTTTCTTGAAACCAAACATTTCATAATGAGAAAAAATTTTCTTAACTCCAGGCCAATCACTCCAAACTGTTAAAACATTATTTATTAGGAATGCTAGGGTGAAAGCTAATACTGAGTAGCTTAAAATTCTTAGATATAAAGATATTTTACTGCTTTCTGAACTCATATGAATTTAAATTTCTCTTAGTAATACTTAATTTTAAAATAAAAAAAAGGGCCCAAAAAGGGCCCTTTTAATTATCAAATTAAGTTTAATTACATTCCTAAAGCTCTGTTTCTTTGAGAAATGTAAGGTGAATCAGACAAGTTAGTCCAAGATCCAATGTCTTTTCTTGCTTTTAAGAAGCTCGAATGAACTCTTTCAGCAAGACCACTGCTAGCTCTTGTTTCTTCAAACACTTCGTTGGCAGCTGATGCAAAGCCATCGTATACCTTGTCGCTAAACTTCTCTAGTTTAACACCGTGATCATTGATCAATCTAGCTAAAGCCGCACCATTTTTAGCATTGTACTCAGACATCATTACGTCGTTTTCCATTGCTGCAGCAGCTTCAATCAATAATTGATCTGATTTGTTTAAGCTTGTGAACCAAGATTTGTTTGTTCCACATGCTAACATTGATCCAGGCTCGTGCATACCAGGATAGTAGTAGTATTTAGCAGCTTCTTGGAATTTCATAGCTTCATCATTCCATGGACCTACCCACTCTGTAGCATCAATTGCTCCAGATACTAGGTTTTCGTAAATTTGTCCACCAGGTAACGAAACTGGAGATCCTCCAAGTTTACCAATTACTTGTCCACCTAAACCAGGCATACGCATTTTTAAACCTTTGAAGTCATTAGGGCTTCTAATCTTTTTGTTAAACCATCCACCCATTTGAACTCCTGTGCTTCCACACATAAAGTTTTTAAGACCAAATTTGTCAGCTAGTTCATCCCATAACTCTTGACCACCTGCAAATCTAATCCATGCATTCATTTCAGTGTAAGTAAAACCAAATGGTACCGCTGTAAAATAACCCCAAGCTGGATCCTTCTTCACCCAGTAGTAGTCAGCAGCGTGGTACATTTGCGAGTTACCAGATGCAACTTCGTCAAATGAGTCAAATGCTTTAACTCTTTCGTTCGCTGCATAATAAGTAACTTGTATTCTACCATCACTTATATCTGAGATTCTTTGTGCAAATCTTTGAGCTCCTGTTCCTAAACCTGGAAAGTCTCTTCCCCAAGTAGCAACCATTGATGCTTCAATTCTTTCAGCAGCAACAGCTGGGGCAGCTAAAGATGATGCAGCTACAGCAGCAACACCAGTTGCAGCAGCAGCTTTAAAGAACTTACGTCTTGAAGGTGTTTTTTTAACCTTCAGCTTTTTGTCTTTAATCATTTATTTCTCCTCTTAAGTTAATTAACTGCAGGATATTAAACACATATGTTACTTAGAGTCATTTTAAAAATGACCAATATACAGTGAAATACAACTTCAGATTGTTAATTTACTTTATTTTTACAGTTTCCAGTTTTGAAAAATTCATCAATATTATCAATAGCTAAGTTAGCCATCGCAGTTCTAGTTTCCTTAGTAGCACTACCTAAATGGGGAAGTATAAATGCACTTTTGTGCTTATAGTAACCCTTGTTTAAATGTGGCTCATTTTTATAAACATCTAACCCAACTGCATAAACTTTCCTTCTGTTGAGCGCATCAATCATTGCCTCATCTTCAATAATGTCTCCTCTTGCAACATTGGTTACGACTGCGCCCTTTGGTAAATATTCAATTGTATCTTTATTAATCATATCAATTGTTTCTTTTGATGCTGGACAGCATACTGATAGCACATCCGATACAGATAAAAGACCTTTTAAATTATCGTGATAAATAGCACCTTGCTCTTTATCTTCACTTAGTTTCGATCTGTTATGATAGTGAATTATCATACCAAGAGATTTTGCTACTTTTGCAATTTTTTGTCCAATTCTTCCCATACCTAAAATTCCTAATCTAGTACCTGTCAGTTGTTTCCCAATTAAAAGATCAGCTGACCAAACCCATCCTCCTTGCCTTGCTTGCTCAATTCCTTCTGAAGCTCTTCTACATGCGCCTAAAATTAATAATACTCCAATTTCAGCAGTAGCATCTGTTAAAACATCTGGAGTATTCGTTACAGCAATACCTTTATTTTTTGCTGCCTCTAAATCAATATTTCCAAATCCAACTGCAAAGTTTGAAAGTATTTTAATACTATTTGGTAATTGATTAATTGTATCAGCATCCAACTTATCAGTTAATGCTGAAAGTATGCCATCACAACCTTGGCTCATTTCAATTAATTTTTTTTGTGAGTAAAGTTCATCATTTAAATTTAGATTTGCATCAAACATTTCCTTTGCTCGATCTTCACAAGATCTTAATAATCTTCTAGTAACTAAAATTTTTTTCATGCAATTTGATTAGTTTAAATCAAAGATTTTTCCAGGATTCATTATGTTATTAACATCTAATGATCTTTTAATAGATTTCATAACTGGAACATTATCTGGATGTTCTCTAAGTAAATAATGTTTCTTTTGTAGTCCAATACCATGCTCTCCTGTAATCGTTCCCTCGAGTTCAAGAGCTTTATTAATTAAGTCATCACTGTATTGTCGGATTTTTTTTTGTTTTTCCTCATCATCTGGATCATAAAGTACTATTGAGTGAAAATTTCCATCTCCTACATGTCCTACCATTGGTGCGGTTAATCCTAACTTTTGTACCTCTTTTTCTGCCCATGAAATACATTCAACTAATCTTGAAATTGGCACACAAACATCTGTGGAATAAACTTTCATATCGTTACCCAAAGCTTTAACTGAGTAATACACATCATGTCTTGCTTTCCATAATTTTTTCTGTTCCTCAGGTGAAGATGCCCATTGAAAATCACTTCCACCATTACTTTTTGAAATTTCTTCAACTACACCTATTGACTCATTATTTGAATTTTCACTACCATGAAATTCAAAAAATAAAGTGGGTGATGCTTTTATGTTATCTAATTTTGAATATTTTATACTTATTTCCATTTGATCTTTATTTAGCATTTCAATTCTCGCTATTGGGACACCATATTGGATAACCTCTTGAGCAGCTTTTACTGCTGAGTCTAAATCTGGAAAGTAACACACTGCACTCATTATACTTTCAGGTATCGGAGATAACCTTAATTGAACTTCAGTGATTATTCCCAGAGTTCCTTCAGAACCAATAAATAAATTTGTTAAATTATATCCTGCAGAAGTTTTTTTTGTTCTGGCTCCAGTTTTAATAATATCTCCATTCGGAAGAACAACTGTTAAACCTGAGATTACAGTTCTCATAGTTCCATATTTCACAGCCATTGTACCTGATGCCGATGTTGCAGCCATTCCACCAAGAGCAGCGTCTGCTCCAGGATCTATTGGAAAGAATACTCCATCCTCACGAAGATATTCATTTAGTTGTTTTCTAGTTACATTTGCCTGTACTCGACAATCAAAATCTTCAGCATTAACACTCAATACTTTGTTCATTTTTTCAAGAGAAATTGTTATTCCATTTTGATTTCCAACAACATGGCCTTCTAGTGAAGTTCCAGTGCCAAAGGGAACAACCGGAATTTTGTGTTCATTACATAACTTTAATAACTGTGATACTTCTTCATTAGTCTCAGGGAATACGACAGCTTTTGATAGAATTGGATCATAAGTATCTTCTCCTCTAGCATAGTTTGCCCTTGTAGATTCTGAGGTTGAAAACCTTCCATTAAAAATCTTTTTTAATTCTGTTTGAACAGTTTCATTCATAATCAAATATTATAGAAGTTTCTTTTAAAAAATACAGTCTATTTAGAAAGCATCTTGCCTATGTTTTCTAAGGCTTGTTGTATGTTATCTCTAGATGCGGCAAAACTAAATCTTACATAATCTTGGCAAGTTTGACCAAATGCAGTTCCCGGTACTATTGCTACTCCAGCTTCATGCATAGCTTTTTTACAAAACTCAGCACCTGTCATTCCAGTTCCTTTTACATTTGGAAAAGCGTAAAATGCACCACCTGGTAAACTACATTCTACTCCTGGTAACTCATTTAAACCTGTATGAATTAAATTTCTTCTTAAAGTAAATTTATCCAACATGTCTTTAATTGAGTCATCTGGACCATCTAAAGCAGCTATCCCAGCAAATTGGGCAGCTGCGTTCACACAAGATACACTATTAATTAGTAGTTTGTTTACATGTTCAACAAGTTCTTTTGGCCAAAAACTCCAACCTAATCTCCATCCAGTCATTGAATATGCTTTGCTCCAACCCTCTAAAACAATAAGCCTATCTCTTAAATTTTCATAGTGGAAGAACGATGGCATTTCTTTGTAATCAAATATCTGTCTACTATAAATTTCATCACTTAAAATAGTTACATGTGGATGTTTTTCTAATTCTTTGGCAAAATAATCTATAACTGGCTTCTCAACAAAACTTCCTGTTGGATTGTTGGGATTAATTAAAATTAATAATCTCGTTTTATCAGTTATAAGTGAAAGTATTTTATCAGGATCAAACTTTAGATCTTTATCTTCAGTTAGATCATATGGTACAGGAGTAGATCCAGTATAGTTAATCATTGACTCATAAATAGGAAATGCAGGTGTTGGATGGATTATTTCTGCTCCTGGTTCACCATAACATTGTATTGCATAACTCATTGTAGGTTTTCCACCTGGCATAATTAAAATTCTTTCAAAATCTATATCTGTATTATAACGTTTTTTAATCCATCTAGTTACAGCTTGCCTACATTCTGGAATTCCATTCGACATAACATAACCATGATGACCATCATCTAAAGCTTTCTTAGCAGCCTCGACTACATGTTTTGGAGTTTTAAAATCTGGTTGTCCTAAACCCAAATGTATCATTGGATGACCTTTCGCCTCTAATGCTTTTGCCTCAGCTAAAACACTGAACGCAGATTCTGTTCCTAAATTTTCTAAACTTTTCGCCAACTTCATAAATTTAATTTTAAGCTGTGAAAACTAACTGAAAAGTTAGTGTATGTCTATTATATTTAATTTTATTTACTTATTTTTTATATTAGTAATTTTTATTTATTTTCGGAAAATAATTTTTGATTCATCTAGGTCTTTGATACTTTTACAGCCCATCAATATCATGTTACGTCTTATTTCATCATGCATATTTTGTAATAATCTTTCAATACCTTGTTGTCCGCCAGCCCCTAAACTAAACAAAAATGCTTTACCAAAACTACAAGCTGTCGCACCCGCTGCAAGTGCTTTCAATACATGTGTACCTCTTCTAACACCCCCATCTAATATAACCTCTAATTTATCACCTACTGCATCCCTAATAGCTTTTACCTGATCAAATGGAGATCTAGATCCATCAAGTTGTCTTCCTCCATGATTTGATATCATTATAGCTGTACATCCAATATCTATAGCTTTTTTTGCATCTTCAACTGACATAACTCCTTTAAGAGCAATAGGGCCATCCCATTTTTTGATGCAGTATTCTGCATCTTTCCAATTCATAGCTGGATCATACTGTTCATTTATATATCCCATAACAGATTGAGCAATATTTGTTCCTTTTTCAACTTTATCTTTCAGATTAGCTAATTCAAATTTCTTATTTGTAAAATAATTGAATACCCACTGCGGTCTCATGGCGAAACTCATTAGGCTATCTAATGTAAATTTTGGAGGTGTTGTAAAACCTGTTCTATGGTCCCTTTCCCTATTTCCAGCAACGATTGTATCAACAGTAATACACATACCATTGAAGTTTGCTCTTTTACATCTATCAATTAAGTCGTCAGTTATAGATTGATCTTTATGGATATATAATTGAAAGATTTTCGGTCCACTTGAAAGATTTGCAATTTCTTCGATCGAAAAAGATGCCATTGTAGACATACTATAAATTGTACCAAATTTTTCTGCTGCACGAGCAGATGCTTTGTCTCCATCTGGATGATATAAACTTTGCATTGCAGTAGGAGACAAAAAAATTGGCATGTCCATTTTTGTTCCAAAAACCTCAGTTTTTAAATCTGGCTCACCGACACTATTTAAAATATTTGGGACTAGATCGCAGTCATTAAATGAATCTGTGTTTCTATTCATTGTGACTTCATCGTCAGCTCCACCATCAATGTAATGAAAAATCGGGGCAGGTAATTTTTTTTTTGCTAGCTTTCTAAAGTCATCGAAATTGTAGCAATTCTTTAGACTCATTATCTTCTGAATCTTAAATTACTTCTATTTAGATCACTAATTTTTGTGCAACCCATGAGTTTCATGTCACGTTGCAGCTCTGTTTTGTATTGATTTAAGGCTCTTTCAACACCAGCTTGGCCTGCAGCAGCTAGTGCATATAAATAAAGCCTACCACCTGAACATGCTTTAGCACCTAGTGACAATGCTTTCAGCATATGAGTACCTCTGTGAATTCCTCCTTCACATATAACATCAAGTTTATCTCCAACAGCATCAACTATTTCTGCTAATTGATCAAACGGAGATCTGGATCCATCAAGTTGTCTTCCACCATGATTGGAAACCATTATACCAGTACATCCAATATCCACAGCTCTTTTTGCATCTTCTACGCTCATTATACCTTTAAGAGCAAAATGACCTCCCCATTTAGAACAAAGATTTTCAGCATCTTTCCAGTTCATAGATTGATCTAGCATGGTAGAAAAATAACTTCCAATCGAAGAGTTAGTACTGGTACCTTCTTTAACAAAATCTTGAAGATGAGGTAATTCAAACTTACCTTTTGTTAAATAGTTTATTCCCCACATAGGCTTTATGGCAAAGCTAAATAGACTTGATAAAGTTAATTTTGGAGGCGATGTAAAGCCAGTTCTTAAATCTCTCTCCCTATTTCCACCAGTAATAGTATCTACTGTTAATGCCATTACATCAAACTTTGCTGCTTTAGCCCTCTCTAGACAAGAGTCATTAAGACCTCTGTCTTTATGAAAGTAAAATTGAAACATTTTAGGTGTATCAATCATAGATGATATTTCTTCAACACTTACAGTTGCTAAAGCTGAAACACCAAACATTGTATTAAATTTTTTTGCTGCTTTTCCTACAGCTCTTTCTCCATCATAATGGAAAAGTCTTTGTAAGGCTGTAGGCGCTAGATAAAAAGGTAGGTCCAATTTTTTTCCAAATATTGTTGTTGAAAGATCAACACTTTCTACTCCTCTTAAAACATTTGGAACTAAATCAACATCATCAAAAGCACTTGTATTCCTAGCATATGTTATCTCATCGTCTGCAGCACCATCTATGTAATGGAAAATTGGAGAAGGTAATTTTTTCTTAGCTAATTTTCTAAAATCACTAAAATTGTGACAATCTTTTAAATTCATATCTTTAGATTAAAATTTTTTTATATAATTAAACATATAACTATTTGCCCCAGGATTCTTATCTCCAAGACTAGCATTAGATATATGATTATATGAGACAGCTATTTCGCTATTATTTGAAAATTCATAAGATATTTGAATTTCAGTTTTAAACTCAATAACATGACCTAAATCTTTACCATCACCTTCAGAGTATAATCCAGGTGTAAAACTTGGGGTAAATTTTAGTGGTCCCTCATTGTAAATCTGAAACCCTGTATAAATATACGCAGCATTATCAGCTGTAACCATTAAACCCGTTACTGGTTGAAGTGTTCCTAAAAAACTCTCTTTATTTTTTCCAGTATTGATATGTTGTATACCAAATAAGGTAGCTTTTTTTCCATCATCACTAAAATCAAAAGTTCCAGTATAAAAACTCCAATTTTCATTAGAATTATGTCCATCTGCTTTCGCTAGATTAAATACTAGTAAAAAATAAATTAAAAATATTTTTAAAATGATTTTCATAAATAATTGTATCTACTTTATAGATACTTTTCTGAGAATTAGAATACCGCCAAAAACAAACAAAATCAAAGGTAATACCCACAGTAAAATTGTATTTTTATTAATTTCTGGATCATAAACTATCCATTCGCCATATTTAGCTTTAAGATATTCATAGATTTGTTCATCATTTTTACCTTCATCAATTTTATTTTGTATTAGAATTTTCATACTTAATGCAAAATCCGATTGAGAGTCATAAACTGATTGTCCTTGGCAAATTAAGCATCTTAGATTTTTCGAAATTTTATCAACTTCTTGGGAAGTCTCAGCTAAAGAATAATTTTGAAAGAATAATAAAATAATTAGTAATCTAAATAAAATTTTCATCATTTTCATTGAACTATATTAATAATTTTTGCAAATGCGTTATCATCTAAAGGACCAATAAATTTTTGAATAATCAATTTAGATTTATTATCAATCAAATAAGTTTCAGGTACGCCAAACGCACCAAATTCAATTGCATTAATCCCTTTGGGATCAGTAATTATATTTGTGTAGGGATTTCCAAGTTCACTAAGAAATTGTTTAGCGTTTTTTTCATCGTCTTTATAATTAATACCTATAATACTTAATTTGTCTAAAGAATTTAAATTTAATAAATATGCATGCTCATCACGACAAGGTAAACACCAGGAAGCCCATATATTAATTAAAGACATACCCTCATTATTTAGTAGTTCATTTATAAAAACTTCTTCTTCAGAAAAAAGATATTTTGCTTTAAAATTGAAATCAACATTGCTCTCTTTAATTTCTGGAGAATAAATATTTGATTTGTCTAACCCCTTTAAGAGTATGAAAAAAGAAAACAGTGTAATTAAAACTATACTGATTAATTTTATGTTTTTAGACATTTTTTTTCTTTAAACTTAATATCCCACCCAATGAAATTAATAATACTGAAATCCAAATCCAAATCATAAATGGTTTAATTTGATATCGCACATTATAAAAACCATCGTTTTTAATTATATTAAATACTAAAAAATTATCTGCAAAAATTGTAGTGGAAATATCAGCTTCACTGGTAATGGTTTCAGGTTGGTCATAAATTCTAATTTCAGGTTTTAAACTTAATGAATTATTTTTATCAACAATGTTAAATTCGCCAATTAATGTTTGATAATTTTGTTTTTTAATTACTTCAATATTTTGAAATTGAATTATTTTATCTAAAAATTTTATTTCATCTCCAACTCTCATGTTTGATGAATGTTCTTTGGCTAACACACCATTTAA
Source organism: uncultured Pelagibacteraceae bacterium (assembly GCA_902581405.1). GTDB lineage: Bacteria > Pseudomonadota > Alphaproteobacteria > Pelagibacterales > Pelagibacteraceae > Pelagibacter. The sequence goes on from CACHOJ010000005.1 coordinate 23,007, forward strand.
TAAAATACTTAAAATTAACAGACTGAAACCAAAATGAGAGATTTTTTGAGATATATTAATATTTTTTCCAAAAAAATCTCTAATTGTCACAAAAAATAAAAATAAACTGAAAATAAATAGAGGAAGAGATAAAAGATAAGAAACGCCAAATTTATTTACAAAAATATAAGAAATTACAATTGATATTATAAAAATAAAGATATCTTTTAAATTAATCTTTTCCATCTTATCTTTTATCCATTTAATATTGGGTCCGATTGCCATAAAAAATAAAAATGGAATTAAGAATGGGATAATTAATTTATGGTAAAAAGGTGGTCCGATCGAAATTTTTTCGTTGTTAATTACCTCTAAAAAAATTGGATAAACTGTACCAATCAAAACTACTGATAAAAAAAACATCATGAATAAATTATTAATTAACACAGCAGTTTCTTTACTTATTAAAAAAGTTTTGGTTGAGCTGACTGTAATCTTTTTTTGATAAAAAAAATAAATAAATATAGAGATAAAAATTAATACAAATAAAAAACACAAAATAAACACTCCACGTGATGGATCGTTTGCAAAAGTATGAATTGAATTTAAAATTCCAGATCTAACTAAAAAAGTTCCACTCATACTTAATGAGAAAGTTGTAATTGATAAAATTATTGTCCATGATTGAAATGTTCCTCGTTTCTCTAAAGTAAAAACTGTGTGTAATAATGCTGTCAGGCAAAGCCAAGGCATTAGTGATACATTTTCAACAGGGTCCCAGAACCAAAAACCTCCCCATCCTAATTCGTAATACGCCCATATAGATCCTAAGAGAATACCAATAGATAAAAATACCCACGAAATTAAAACCCATCTTTTAATGTGACTTGCCCAAGATTTATTAATAGAGCCAGAGATAATTGCACCTAAAGCGGATGAGAATATAATAGAGGTTCCAACATAACCTAAATATAAAATGGGAGGATGAATTGCTAAAGCAGGATCTTGGAGTATTGGATTTAATCCTGTTCCTTCAGAGGGAATTGGAAATATATTCGCAAAAGGATTGGATGTGAAAAGTATAAATAGAAGAAAACCTAAAATTATAATTTCCTGGAAAAATAATGTAAGAGTTCTGTATCTTTGAGAAAGATTTTTTGAGTCTATTGTAAACAAAAATAAAAAAATTGTTAACACTAATAACCATAAAAGCAAACTTCCCTCATGATTACCCCATGTCCCAGAAACTTTATAGAATAGGGGTTTTGTAGTATGAGAGTTATTGTAAACAGTCTCGTTACTAAAGTCTGATGTTACAAAAGCATAAATTAAAGTTAGAAAACTAATTATAACCATTAAAGATTGTACGGATATTAACGAAAAAATATTGCCACTCAAAACATTAGAAGAATTCCTAAACGATAATGAGGTTTTTATAATTATAAAAATCGAAATTAATAAAGCTATATATAAAGAGTAATTCCCTAGTTGATTGACCATTCTAATTTTCTTTTAAAGATTCTGCTACCTCTGGGGGCATATAGTTTTCATCATGCTTTGCCAAAATTTTCACCGCCTTAAAATAATTTCTGTCTTGAAGAAATCCCTCAGCGACAACTCCTTTTTCTTCCTCAAACAAATTTGGTATTGAGCCTTTATAATTTACTATAAGCTCGTTTTTAAAATCAGTTATTACAAAATTTACTTCAGATTGATTAATATTGATTGAATTTTTTTTTACCATTCCACCAACTCTAATTTTTTTTTTTGTGACTTCAGAAAGTACTTTAATTTCTGTTGGTGATTTAAAATAAACTACATTTTCTTCCAGCGATTTTATAATTAAAAAAGAAACTAGAACTAAAGAAATAAATATTGATAATATAAAAACAGCTCTTAATTTTACTTTTTTACCATACATGAAAATAAGTAATTAAATCTTAGAAACTGATGAAGTAGCTAAAATTTCTTTGAAAGTTTCTTGTTTTTTTGCTTTTTCAACTTTCTCTGTATCTAAACTTTCAAATTTTGCTTCAAATTTTTTCTGCTCTTTAATTAACTGAAGCTTAATAACTGAATGTAAAATCCAAAAACAAGATAAAGTAAACATAAAAGAAGACCATACGTATAAGCCGTACCCATTCATGTATAAAACGTCTTGAATCATAATCTATCTAATCCTTTATTCTTAATTTTTATCAGTTCTGTATTATATTTCATCAAAAATATCAAAAGTGAAAAAAGTGCAAATGCCGCAGTCATTATTCCCAAAGGTAGCAGCATTGATGAATGAATTGAGGTTTCTTTAAGCAGATTTATCGAAGCTGGTTGGTGAAGAGTAGACCACCAATCTACAGAAAATTTGATAATTGGAACATTAATTACTCCAAATATAGCGATATAGGAACTTAATTTTACAGCTTTATCCTCTGTTCCTACAATTCTCCAAGATAAAATAAACATTAAATAAAATATTGCTAATAATAACATGGAAGTAATTCTTGCATCCCATGCCCACCAAGTTCCCCAGGTGGGTTTGCCCCATATTGATCCAGTTACTAGAGCAATTATATTAAAAACAAATCCTGATGGAGCTAAACTTTTAGTAATTAGCGAAAAATCTTTATTTTTAAAAATAATAATACCGAATGACAAAACTGATATTAATGAAAAAATTCCTAGTGAGATCCAAGCAGCAGGAACATGTACATACATAATTCTAACAGAGTCACTTTGTTTATAATCCTCTGGTGAAAGGATTAAAGCTTCAACAAGTCCAAGGATTAAGATTAAAATAAATACGATGAAAACAAATTTTTGAGATTTATTGATAATCTGAATTAGGTTTTTTGGTTTAATATAATTTAACATTTTTTTAGTTATCTATATCAAATTAAAAAATTTTGAAAATTTTTATGCTGAGTTATTCTGACCAAGAACACAGAGGGAGATAAATAAATGGATAAATTAAGCATCCTTGGTCAAAATATTTAAATATCCTAACCCTCATGTATGTCGAAGATTTGCACGAAATGTGTTTAAATGATGTAATTTTGTCTAGTTAGAGGGCTTGAAATAACTAGAGCCTCTTTTTCCTGAAAATATTTCATTTATTAATGGGTGTTTAATGGGCTCATCAGAGTCGTCTACTAATAGATTTTGCTCAGAAACATATGCTTCGTATGTTATTTCATCATTCTCAGCCAACAAATGATAGAAAGGTTGATCTTTTCTAGGTCTAACGTTTTTTGGTATAGATTGATACCACTCCTCTGAGTTATTAAACTCAAAATCTACATCATAAATTACACCTCTGAAGTCAAAGTGCTTATGTTTTACAACGTCTCCAATTGAAAATTTTCCTTTTTGAATAGTCACATAATAAATATGGATATTTAAAAATAAAAATCAATAAAAAAAATATGATTGTTTTATTATTCTGCTATTATGTAGCAGTGAATAAATCTGTTTTAAAATTTGTTACTGATTTAGGGCCTTTGGTAATATTTTTTTATTTTTATTACAATAATGACAAAAACTTAATTGTTGCAATACCTCCACTTATAGTTGCAACTATTATAGCAGTTTTGATTATGTGGATTGTTGAAAAAACAATTCCAAAAGTACCACTAATTAGTGGAATATTAATTACACTATTTGGTGGTTTAACAATTTATTTTGATGATCCTATATTTATCTACATGAAACCAACAATAATAAATATTTTGTTTGGTCTTGCATTAATGTTCGGAAAATACTTCACCAACGAACCAGTTTTAAAAAAATTACTAGGGAAATCTATGCCGTTAAGTGATGAAGGATGGGAGATTTTAAATAAAAGATGGACATACTTCTTTTTTGGACTAGCAATATTGAATGAAATAATATGGAGAACTCAATCTGAAGAATTCTGGGTTAACTTTAAAGTATGGGGAATGTTGCCTATAACCTTTATTTTTACTGCATTTCAAATTGGTCTGATAAACAAATATAAATTAAATGAATAGAAACTTAAAGCTAGTAGTAAATAATGTTAATAAAGATGAAAACAAAAAACTTTTTTTTGAAAGAACTGAGTTAAAAATTATATTAGATCTTTATGCAAAAATGGTTTCCTCAGGAAATTGGAAAGATTATGGTCTTTCTATTTCTGGAAAACAAGTAAGTTTCAGCGTTTTTAAAAATGCAGCTGAAAAAGCAATTTATAAAATTTGTAAAAATTTTAAACCATCAAACAAAAATCTAAAATATTTAATTACAGATACTAATGGTAAAATTTTAAAAAATTCTTACGATTTAAAAATACTCTTAAATAAAGTTGATTGGAAAAAAATTTAGGTCTTATCTTCTTTGACCGAATAATCTTAAAAGCATTATAAAAAGATTTATAAAGTCTAGATATAAAGTTAGGGCACCCATTACTGCTTTTTTGCCCATTAACTCACCGCTGTCAGATGCTGCATACATATTTTTAATTTTTTGCGTATCGTATGCAGTTAAACCAACAAATACCAGAACACCAATTATTGATATTGCAAAATACATCATTGATGATTTTAAGAATATATTGACTATTGATGCAATTATGATCCCGATTAAACCCATCATTAAAAAAGATCCCATTTTGGTTAAGTCTCTTTTTGTTGTGTAACCATAAATACTCATAGCACCAAAAGTTGCTGAAGAGATAAAGAATACTCTTGTTACACTTAAACCTGTGTAAACTAGTAAAATTGACGAAAGTGATAATCCCATTAAAGCTGCAAATACCCAAAAAGTAGTTTGAGCTCTTGATGCACTCATTTTATTTATGCCAAAGCTCATGTAGAACACAATCCCTAGAGGAGCCAACATAACAATCCATTTTAATCCAGATAAATAAATTGCACTTCCGAATTCAGTTAGTCCAACAATCGCACCATTTGGGTCTGTTACAACAGACATTTTAAACGATAAAAGTGCAATTATACCAGTTAGCAATACACCGGTTGCCATATAATTATAGACTTTTAACATGTAGGCTCTTAGGCCTTCGTCCATAACAACTGTTTGTTTAGCTGTAGTTGCTTTTCTTAGAATATTTTCTTTATTGAATTCCATAATATTTATATAAGTTTTTTTTTTAAGATTTTCAAGTCGTCAAAATAAATGTAACAAACATTACATATATATGAGCATGAATTATAAAAAACTAGGAAATACTGACATAAATGTGAGCACAATCTGTCTTGGGACAATGACTTGGGGTGAACAAAATACCCAAAGTGAGGCATTTGAACAAATGAATTACTCTTTAGATAATGGTGTTAATTTTTGGGATACAGCTGAACTGTATGCAGTTCCACCAAAAGCTGAAACATATGGTCATACAGAAACTATTATTGGAAATTGGTTTGAGGAAACAAAAAAAAGAAAAGATATAATACTAGCATCCAAAGTGGGTGGCCCTAGCAGAAAATATATTAGAAATGGAGAAAATAGTTTTACTGGAAAAAACTTAGAGGATGCTCTTCACGGAAGTCTAAAAAGATTAAAAACCGATTATATTGATCTTTATCAATTACATTGGCCTGAAAGAAACGTAAATAATTTTGGTAAATTGGGTTACGAGCACAAAGAAAATGACTGGAATAAATTTGAAGATGTTTTGGAGAACTTAAAAAAATTTATTGAACAAGGCAAAATTAGATATGTTGGTTTATCAAATGAAACTCCATGGGGGGTGATGAATTATCTTCAACTTGCAAAAGATAAAAGCCTTCCAAGAATGATGGCAATTCAAAACCCATACAGTCTCCTAAATAGATCTTATGAAGTAGGGCTAGCTGAAGTATCAATAAGAGAGAACATCGGATGTTTAGCTTATTCACCACTTGCAAGTGGTTATCTAAGTGGGAAATATAGAAATAAACAGTTTCCTAAAGGTTCAAGAATGGAGAGAGATTATGATTTTTGGACAAGATATAGAAAGCCAAATATGGAAAATGCAGTTGAAGATTATTACAAAATTAGTCAGAAATATGATCTAGATATAAGTCAAATGTCCATAAAATTCTGTGAAGTCCAAGACTTTATGACGAGTGTGATAATCGGAGCAACAACTATGGAGCAGTTGAAAACTAACGTAGAAAGTGTAAAAGTGAATCTTGATAGTGAAGTAATTAAAGAAATAAATAATGTACAAAAAAAATATCCTAATCCATGTCCATAATTAAAAAATTATTTTTAAAAACACTTATATTAGCAGTATTTGTAATCTCATCTGTCCAATCAGAAGACTTAACAAAGTTAGGTACTTTTAAAGATTGGAATGCTGTTGCAGTTTTTAATGAAACTGGAAAAATCTGTTTTGCTTATTCGATACCAGTAAGCCAGTCTCCTAAGGCAAGCAACAGAGAAGCAAGATTATTTGTATCCTTTAGACCTGAGGATAAGATTTCAGATGAAGTGAGCATAACTTCTGGTTATGACTTTAATGTTCAAAATGCAATATTAGCTACATCTGGAAAATCAAAATTTGAGTTTGACTTACCACAAAATAAATTTGCATGGATTTCAAGTGGAAAAACAGAGCAAAAAATTATTAAAAGAATGAAAAAGGCCTCAAGGCTGATGATAACAGCCTACAAACAAAGTGGCACAAGAACTACAGATGACTATTCATTGATGGGTTTTACCAAAGCTTATAACGCTGCAAAAAAAAGCTGCACTTAAATGAAAAAACAAAAGAAGATTGTACTCGCCTATTCAGGTGGTTTGGATACGTCTATCATTCTTAAATGGCTTCAAGAAAATTATGATGCTGAAGTTATAGCATACACTGCTGATGTTGGGCAGGAAATGGATAGAAAAAAAATAATTAAGAATGCAAAAAAATTGGGAGTTAAAAAAATCATTATTCAAGATTTAAAAAATATTTTTGTTAAAGATTATGTATATCCTATGATAAGAGGTCATGCTCTTTATGAGGGCGTTTATTTATTAGGGACATCTATTGCAAGACCACTGATTGCAAAAGATCAAATCAGGGTTGCTAAAAAATTTAATGCTTATGCTGTCTCACATGGTTCGACGGGAAAAGGAAATGATCAGGTTAGATTTGAATTGGGATATCATTACTTTGGTCCTAAAATTAAAATAATTGCGCCATGGAGAATTTGGAAATTAAAATCAAGAACAGACCTAATTAATTATGCAAAAAAACATGGAATACCCATTCCAAAAGATAAAAAAGGTGCACCACCTTTCTCAGTTGATGATAATTTATTTCATACTTCAACAGAGGGAAAAGTTTTAGAAAATCCTAAAAATTCTGCACCTGAATTTATTTTTCAAAGAACAACTTCTCCTGAAAAGGCTCCAAATAAACCAATCTTTATTACCATTAATTACAAAAACGGTGACCCTATTGGTTTAAATGGAAAAAAGTTATCTCCAGCAAAAGTTTTGGATAAACTAAATCAATTAGCTGGCAAAAATGGAATAGGAAGAGTGGATTTAGTTGAGAATAGATTTATTGGAATAAAGTCTAGAGGAGTTTATGAAACTCCTGGAGGAACATTATTGCTTGTGGCACACAGAGCAATAGAATCTGTTACTCTAGATAAAGATACAATGCATAAAAAAGATGAGGTTATGCCAAGGTATGCAGAGCTCGTTTATAATGGTTATTGGTATTCTAAGGAAAGATTTAAACTACAAAAAATAGTCGATCTAAAAAGAAACAAAGTGAATGGATCAGTTAAACTAAAACTTTATAAAGGAAATGTTACAATTCAATCAAGACAAACTTCAAGTAATGCTTATTCAATGAAAAAAGTTTCTTTCGAGGAAAATAAAACTTTTAATAAATCAAATGTAGAAAGATTTATTAACTTTCATAAAAAAAAATTAAGATAAAAAAAATGGAATTTAAAACTACAAGAGCTTCGGCTATTGAGAACTTAGATAATTTTATTAAAAATAATCTTGGAGAATATTCAAAATTAAGAAACTTTGATTTTGGTCCTGATAGACGATCTAATACATCTTGCTTATCACCATATATTACACATGGGGTGATTAGTGAAAAAGAAGTGATTACTAAATCGCTAGAAAGATTTTCTTTTTCAAAAAATGAAAAATTTATTCAAGAAGTTTTGTGGCGGACATATTGGAAAGGTTGGTTGGAACTAAGATCAGGAGTTTGGGATGATTATTTATTAGATTTAAAAAGAATAAAAGAAGAATTTAAAGATAATAAAAGTTACTTAAATGCCATTGAAGGTAACACTGAAATAGAGTGCTTCAATGAATGGGTAAATGAACTTAAGACTTATAATTATTTGCATAATCATACCAGAATGTGGTTTGCGAGCATTTGGATATTCACACTAGACTTACCTTGGCAACTTGGTGCTGAATTTTTTATGAAACACTTATACGATGGTGATACTGCATCTAACACTTTGGGTTGGCGTTGGGTTGCAGGTATTCAAACTCAAGGCAAACATTATCTTGCAAGTGAATGGAACATTAAAAAATTTACAAATAATAGATTTGAAAATATAAAACTTAACGAAAATGCACCCCCAATAATAAGTGATAAAAATTATACTATTCTTCATAAAACTTTTGAAAATCCAATAAATATTGAAGAGAAAAACTTACTAATTTTTGAAAATAACTTAGCATTTGAAATCACTGACTTTACAATTCAAAAATTCAAAAAAATTCTTCTTATTAATAATAAAAATGAAAATAGAAATATTAAACTCAGTGAAAATGTAGTGAATTTTAAAGATAGTTTGATTAAGGAACAAAATAAAAGGTTAGAGGAAAAATCAATTAATTGTGAGATTGTTGATATAAACGAAATTAAAAACTTAGAAAGTTGTTACTGCCTTTATCCAACTGTTGGAGAAAATTTAGATTACATAAATCAAAACTCTCTAAAAAATATCGAGTTTCTTTATAGAAAATTAGATCAAAATTCCTGGAAGTTTTGTAACAAAGGTTTTTTTAACTTTAAAAAATATATTCCTAAAATAGTTGAAAACCTTGAATAAATTGTAATTGAAATTTTTTTAATTTATGAGATAAAAATAACATGCAAAACCCACAAATATTAGAATTAATTGAAAATTTAAAGGGAAGAAGAAACTACGAAGAAAAAAAAGCTTCTAAGCTAGGCTTTAACTCTCTTTACGCATATTTTGAAAACAAACTATTGCAAGAAAAAACTGCTTTAGAAGAAAGTGCAAGAGAACTAGAAATATCAAAAGCTGAAGAAAAATTATTAAAAGAAGAAAAAAGTAAGCCAAAGAAAACTTGCGGCTGTTGTTAAATTCCTAAATTTTTTAAAGACTGAAATTCACCAATTTTAAAAATAATTGCATCTTCTTTTTTAAAACCATATTTTTCTGCATTATCTTTAAATCTAACTGGTGGCTCCATTATTGGCTCTAAAGATAAAACAAATGTACCCCAGTGCATCCCTAAAACTTTTTTACTTTTAAGGTCTTTTGCAATACTTAAAGCCTCTTCGGGGTTGGTATGGTAAGAGGATTTATCTTTATTAGGTGATAATGGATAAAAATTATAAGCCCCAATGTTAATAAGCGTTAAATCAATAGGTCCATATTTTTCACCTAACTCTTTATAAATATTTCCAACTCCAGTGTCACAAGCAAAGAGTATCTTTTTATCCTTGTACTCAATTAAAAAGTTTCCCCATAAAGTTTTATTTGTATCTGTTAAGCTTCTTTTTGACCAGTGAACTGCTGGTAACAATGTTACTTTAAGCTCTTCATTAACTTTAATTTCATCATACCAATCCATTTCGTTCACATCTTTGTAGCTATTTCGCATGAAATACTTTCCAAGCTTTAGAGGAAGTAAAACTTTTGCATCCTTAAAAGGAAATCTTCTAATTGTAGTCATATCTTGATGATCGTAATGATTATGAGTTAGAAGAAATAAATCTGTCTTGGGAATTTCATTTAAATCTAGGGCTGTTTTAACATATCTTTTTGGACCAAAAATTAGTGGGCCTGCATTTTTTGAAAAGACAGGATCAGTTATAATTGTTGTATTTCCAAGCTTTATTAAGAAAGTTGCATGCCCAATCCAACCGACATAATCATCATTTTTTAAATTTTCTAAATTTGAAAGAACTCTTTGTTTATCAATGACATGATCCTTGGGAACAGACATATTAAGTTTTTTCTTTTCTTTGTTGAATACTTTAAAGGACCATTTGAAATTAGAATTTCTCTCAGGTGAGCCCTCTGGGTTTCTAAAGCTACCGTCTGGTAAGTGATGATAAGGTATTTTTTCCATAGATAATGATAAAGAATTATAGATAAAAAAAATAAGAATTAAAATTGATAACTTTGGCAATTATCTTTAATTAATTAACGATCTTTTGAAACACTCAATTGTATTTTTTAAAAGACATGCAATTGTCATAGGTCCAACGCCACCTGGAACTGGCGTTAAGGCTTTTGCAACTTTTGAAACTTCTTCAAAATTTACATCACCCACTATACCATTTTCTGTTTTATTTATTCCAACATCTATAACTATTGCATCTTTTTTTACCCAATCTCCCTTTATAAGTTCAGGAATTCCAACTGCTGCAACAATCACATCTGCCTCTGAGCACTCATGCTGAAGATCTTTAGTTTTAGAATGAGTAATCGTTACTGTACAATCTTCTTGAAGTAAAAGCTGCGCCATAGCTTTTCCATTTAGATTTGATCTACCAATCATGACAGCTTTTTTTCCCGTTAGGTTGGGTTCAATTTTTTTTAATAAGTAATAACATCCAAGTGGTGTACAAGGAATTGATCCTTGATATCCAGACGATAGATTTCCCACATTCATTGGATGTAAACCATCTACATCCTTGTGTGGTGAGATAGTTTCAATAACATGTTGCTTGTTGATATGTTTGGGCAATGGTAATTGAACTAAAATTCCTGAAACTGTTTCGTCCTTATTAAGTTCCTCTATTTTATTTAAAACAGTTTTTTCATCTACTGTATCTGGATATTTTATAACTTCTGATTTCAAACCAACTTGTTTTGCTGATTTTTCCTTATTTCTTACATAAATTTGGCTTGGGGCTAAGTCCCCAATTAAAATTACTGTAAGACCTGGAACTTTATTATGTTTCTGTTTTAAACCCTCAACTTCTTGTTTTAGTTCTTCTCTTAGTTCGGCTGATTGTTTTTTTCCGTCAATTAAAATCATGATATTAAAAAATTAGTGGTGCTATGTAGAGCTTCATACACATTTCTATAAACCATATCAACAAAAGAAGAATGATTGGCGATACATCAAAAGCACCAAGGCTAGGCAAAAAACCCCTGATTTTGTTGAGAATTGGATCGGTAAGCTTATAGGTAAATTCTAAAATTGAATAAACAAATCTGTTCGATGTATTTAAGACATTAAAAGCAATTAACCAGCTAATAACAACATTGGCTATCACAACATATGAATATAATTTCAAAAGTTGAAGGATTAAATAGAATATAGCTATCATTTCTTTTCTACATAAATAGATGTGCTTGGGAAAGCAAAAGAGGCTTTGTTACCTTCTACAATTTCTTTAATCTTAATTGCAAGTCTTTCCTTTACTAATAACATTTCGCTCCAACTATTTGTTTTTGTGTAGCATCTCACATACATATCTATTGAGCTATCAGAAAATTTATCAACTCTTACTGATACTCCAACAGCAGTATCATAATCTTCTGAATGATTAATAAAATTCTCTATGTCATTTCTAATAGTTTTTAATTGTTCTACCGTTGAGTCATATTGAAGAGTTATCGTCCAACTAATTCTCCAATTAGTTATTTGACTTTTATTTATAACAGCATTTTCTGCAAACTGAAAATTGGGGATAATAGCTAAAGATTTATCAAATTTTCTTATTACGGTTGATCTAAAACCTATTTTTTCTACTACACCCTCAATTATTCCCTCAACTTCAATCCAATCACCCATCTTAAACCTTTTCTCTACAAGAACTAAAATTCCTGAAATCAAATTTTTAAATAAATCTTGTGCTCCTAATGCAACTGCAACACCAAATAAACCTAGTCCAGCTATTATCGGACCAATTTTAATTCCCCATAATTCTAAAACTGCTGCAGCACCTAAAATTAAAATTAAAATTTTAAGTGATTTAATGATCCAGCCGATTAGTTCTCTAGTTAAAATTTTATCAAAACCACTAAGAATATAAGAGATTGGCTCAATTATCTGATGGATAATCCAAAAAAGTAAAATTGTAATTAAAGTTCTATTTACATTATCTAAAAATAATCTGGTGTCTTCTGAAAAAGACATATAATAACTTGCAAAAAATACTCCTAAAACAATTGGAAGAAATCTTGCTGGTCCCTCCATTGCCTTAACAAAAGTATCGTCAAGTTTATTGGTGGTTCTTTTTGAAATTAATTCTAATTTTCTTATTACTAATTTACTAATCAAGCCTCTAAAAACTAGAAATATAAAGAATATCCCAAGACCTATTAAGATCTCTATAAAGTTAACACCTAATATTCCTTTTTCCCAAACTGATAGAAAAAGCCCTGTAAAATTATCAAAAACATCCATGGCTAAATTTTATATAGCAAAAACTCTTCTTCACCAGGATTAAATAGAAAAATTTTTTTCCACTTAATCTCATTTAAAATTGATGATGATTTTTCACCCATACACATCAAATTAGTATCCATCCAGCTATCTAAAAGGTCATATTTTTTAATTAAATTAAATAAACTCTTAGCACTATTTTCTGAGTAAACATAAATTATGTCAGGAATTGACTTTTTTAGTTCTGCTCTGAATTCCTCTTTTATTTCTAAAGTTGAAGAAACTGTATAGTTTATCAATCTTTTTAAAGAATAACCCTCTGAAATAAGATCTTTATCTAACCTACTGGAAACTACTTCTCCACTTACGTAAAGAAGTGATCCATTTTTTGAGTCAAAGTTTTGTAATATTAGTTCTTTCAAATTATTTACGTTTCCTTCTGCAGAGATAATATTTTGAAAACCATTTAACTTTGCAACTTTTTCTGTTGCAGAACCAACACAATAACATTCAATTTTTTTATCGACTTTAGTTAAATTTAAATTCTTTATCGCGTTGGAACTGGTAAATATTACTCCCTTAAATTGGCTATAGTCGGGTTCATCATATTTAATTGGTTCAATTTTTATTACAGGTAAATGAGAAACTTTATGCCCCAAAGAACTAAATCTTAGGATTAATTCTTTACTATCATCTAGTGGTCTTGTTAATAAAATATGCATTCTACCTTTTGTATGATCCTTTTGACTCTGATTTTAATTTTTCTCCAATCTTAATACTTAGATCATTAATCATTTTTTCATTTTCACTTTCATCAACATAAAATCTCTGTTTGCCATCAACTGAAAAAAGTTCTGCCTTAATATTTACAATATCTTTGACAATTTTTGCATAGACACCAACTGCTGTATCACAATCGCCCTCAAGAATTTTCAAAACATTTCTCTCTGCATTTGCAATTGTTCTCGACTGATTATCGTTAATTTTTTCTAATATATTTATTATTTCTTGATCATTTTCTCTACATTGTATTGCAATAATTCCTTGTCCAGCACATGGTATAAGTTCCTCTGTATTAAATTCCTGAGTAATCTTATTATCTAATCCCAAAGCCTCAATACCAGCTTTAGAGAGTAAAATTGCATCGTAATCTCCATTCTCTAACTTTTTGATCCTAGTATCCACGTTACCTCTTATTAATTTATAATTTAGATCTGATCTAATACTTTGAAGTTGATATTCTCTTCTATATGAAGAAGTCCCAATAATTGAGTTTGGTTTAAGATCCTGGAACTTGATATTATTATTGCTAATAAATATTTCATTAGGTGAATTTCTTTTTAAATAAAAATTTGTAATCAAACCCTCAGTTTCAATTGTTGGCATATCTTTTAAAGCATGAACTGCTATATCTATTTTATGATTAATTAGCTCAGTTTCAATTTTTTTTGAAAATAAACCTTTCCCCCCAATATTTGACAACCTATCATTTTGATTTTCATCTCCACTTGTTAGTATTTGTTTTATTTCAATGTGAGTTGATGAAACTTTTTTAAGAAACTTAGTAACTTTTTCAGTATAAATTAGAGCTAACTTACTTCCGCGAGTTCCAATAATAAATTTATCTCTTTTCATAATTCTTATTTTTATTACATTCTTATAGATTAATTGTATTAATTATAAATATTTATGAATGAAAAAAAAATAATCCTTGGAATTGAGACAAGTTGCGATGAAACCGCTGTGTCAATCATAGAAGAAGATAAAAATGGTAAGATAAAAATATTATCTAACGTGGTTTCAAGTCAATTTGATATTCATAAAGAATTCGGAGGTGTAGTTCCTGAGCTTGCAGCACGGTCTCATGTTGAAAAAATCGATTTAATTGCAAAAAAAGCAATTACTGAAAGTGGTGTGAATCTAAAAGATGTTTCTGCAATTGCAGCAACATCTGGCCCAGGTTTAATTGTTTGTCTAACTATTGGTTTAAATTTTGGTAAAGCTTTATCTGCAAGCTTAAATATACCTTTTATTGGTGTAAACCATCTTGAAGGACATGCTTTAAGTCCAAGACTTAACACAAAGTTAAATTTTCCATATTTATTATTATTAATTTCGGGTGGGCATACTCAATATCTTAGTGTGAATGGGCTTGGGAAATACAAAAGATTAGGAACAACAATTGATGATGCATTAGGAGAGTCATTTGACAAAACCGCAAAACTTTTAGGAATTGAATTTCCAGGAGGACCAAAATTAGAAGGTTTTGCAAAGCAGGGGGATGCGGATAAATTTAAACTTCCTAAACCAATTATAAATAGAGGAGGATGTAATTTATCGTTTGCAGGTCTTAAAACAGCAATTCTAAAGATATCAAGCTCTATAAGATCTAAGCAGGAGAAATATGATCTTGCGGCATCTTTTCAAAAAACAATTGAGGAAATTTTAGAAGTTAAAACTCAGATAGCATTTGATGAATTTAAGAAATTTAGCAAAAAAAAAGGGAGAGCTTTTGTGATCGCTGGAGGTGTTGCGGCCAACATAGGTATAAGAAAAAAATTAATAAAAGTGTGTAAGAAAAATAATTTTAGACCAGTTTTCCCTGAAGCAAAATTATGTGGAGATAATGCAGCCATGATTGCACTTGTTGGTCTTGAAAAGTATAAAGTCAAAAAATTTGATAATTTAGATCTACCAGCAAGTCCAAGACTTCCACTTGATAAAAAAGCAAAATTTTTAAAGGGAGCAGGGGTAAGATTATAAATGTCAAAAAGATACAGTGGAAAATCATTTAAAGATGCGAGTGTAATGAAAAAAGCTAAACTATCCTTAAAGGAAAAAAGAAAACTTAAAAAAGAAAAAAGAAAGACAAAAAATTAAATGCAATATTGGTTAATGAAATCAGAACCAGATGTATGGTCAATTGATCAACAAATCAAAGCTGGAGAAAAAGGTGCTGACTGGGATGGTGTTAGAAATTATCAAGCAGCCAATAATTTAAAAAAAATGCAAAAAGGTGATCTTTGTTTTTTTTATCATTCTAATATAGGAAAGGAAATTGTTGGCGTTGTTGAAGTTATAAAAACTGCATTCATTGATCCAACAGATAAGAAAAAAAGGTTTGTTGCAGTTAAGGTAAAATTTAAAAAAAAACTTCAAAAACCTGTAACACTTGAAAATATCAAAAAAATTAAGGATTTAAAGAGTTTGTCACTAATTAAACAAAGTAGACTCTCGGTTATGTCAATTGATACTAAAAGCTGGAAAATAATTTTGAACATGGGTAGAATTAAATAATAAAAATTTCATGCCTAAGAAAAAAAAAACAAAAAAAAAGGTTAAAAAAAAGATAGCTTCCAAAAAAGCTAAAGAGACTATTTATAAAACGCAAAAAGATTGGATAAGCAAAGCAATTGTAAATAAGTCACAATATTTAAAAAAATATAATGAGTCGATTAAGAATAATGATGGGTTTTGGAAAAAAGAAGGAAGAAGAATAAATTGGATTAAACCTTATAAAAAAATTAAAGATGTAAAGTACAGCAAAGATGATGTTCATATTAAATGGTTTTATGATGGTACATTAAACGCATCAGCAAATTGTATAGATAGACATTTAAAAAAGAATGCTGATAAAACTGCGATTATCTGGGTTGGTGATGATCCAAAAGTTCAAAAAAAAATTAGCTACAAGGAATTACATAAAGAAGTTTCCAAAGCTGCAAATGGATTAAAAAATTTAGGAGTTCAAAAAGGAGATAGAGTAACAATTTATCTGACTATGATACCTGAGCTTGCATATACAATGCTAGCATGTGCAAGAATAGGTGCAGTTCACTCAATAATATTTGGTGGTTTTTCTCCAGATAGTATCTCTGGTAGAATTAATGACTGTGAGTCCGATTATGTTATAACCGCAGATGAAGGTGTTAGAGGCGGTAAAACAATTCCACTAAAATCAATTGCAGATGAAGCGTTACAAAGCTGTCCAAATGTTAAAAAATGTATCGTCGTAAAAAGAACTGGAACAAAAAAAATAGATTGGTTTAGTGATAGAGATGTCTGGTATCATCATATGACCAAGAAAGTCTCCACAAAATGTGAACCTGAGGAAATGAGTGCTGAAGATCCTCTATTTATTCTTTACACTTCTGGTTCGACTGGAAAACCAAAAGGAGTTCTTCACACAACTGGTGGGTATATGGTTTATGCATCAATGACTCATCAATATATTTTCAATTATAAACCAAAAGATATTTATTGGTGCACAGCTGATATTGGATGGGTTACTGGACATAGTTATATAATTTACGGACCACTTGCTAATGGTGCAACAACAATTATGTTTGAAGGGATACCAACTTATCCTGATACATCAAGATGGTGGCAAATAGTTGATAAGTATAAAGTTAACATTTTTTATACTGCACCGACTGCAATTAGAGCTTTAATGAGAGAAGGTGATAAACCTGTTAAAAAAACTTCTAGAAAATCCTTAAAACTTTTAGGTACCGTTGGTGAACCAATAAATCCTGAAGCATGGGAATGGTATTTTAAAACTGTTGGAGATAGTAAATGCCCAATTGTAGATACCTGGTGGCAAACTGAGACAGGTGGAATTTTAATTAGTCCTCAAACTGGAGCGATAGATTTAAAACCTGGATCTGCAACTAAACCATTTTATGGGATTAAACCAGAAATACTTGATAAGGATGGTAAGGTTTTAAAAGGAGAAGCTCAAGGCAGATTGTGCATCGCACAATCATGGCCTGGACAAATGAGAACTGTGTATGGAGACCACCAAAGGTTTATAGATACATACTTTTCACAATTTGATGGAAAATATTTTACGGGAGATGGGTGTAGAAGAGATAAAGACGGATATTATTGGATCACTGGACGAGTAGACGATGTAATTATTGTTTCAGGACATAACCTGGGAACTGCAGAAATCGAAAGTGCATTCGTAGCTCACCCAAAAGTAGCAGAGGCAGCGGTAGTTGGTTATCCACATGACATAAAAGGAAATGGTCTTTACTGTTACGTTACTTTAAATGCAGGAGAAAAAAGTACTCTTGATTTAGAGAGAGATTTAAAACTTTGGGTTAGAAAACAAATTGGTCCGATAGCAACACCTGATTTGATACAATTTGCTCCAGGACTTCCTAAAACAAGATCTGGTAAAATCATGAGAAGAATTTTAAGAAAAATAGCTGCTAATGAACATGGTCAACTGGGAGATACAACGACCTTGGCAGATCCTTCTGTTGTCGATAGCTTAGTAGATAATAGAAAAAATATTTAAATCTTTACACGTTTAGAAAACTCTTCTTTAATATTATCCCATTTCAATATCATAGAGTTAAGAACAATTTTCCTATCTAAAGTTTTTAATTCATTTGCAATTGGAGCCCAATTATATAATGCTAAAGCACTTTCATTAAAGGGTAAAGATTTATAATAATCATCCCATTTTATTTTTTCTAATCTGTTCTTAAAACTTATTCTTGCTTCATCGACAATTTCCTTAGGCATTCCATTCTCTAATTCCTTATTAAGAATAGCATTATAAATTTCAGACGACTTACCTGTCTCTTTATAATTATAAAAAACATTTAAGTATGAAATTGTGTAAAATGATAAGTCTTGAAGTGAAATTGCATAAATATTCCATTTTGCAGTGTTTATTGATTTTAAAAATATTTCATCATCAAAATGCAAAACCCATTTAGTACCCATTCTAGTTTTTAAATAATTATAGAGAGTAACTTGTGATACCCATGCTGATTTCTGCTGAATAAATTCTTCCAGATCCTCAATATTTTTTATTTTTTTCTTCGGCAAAATGCCTTTAAACATTGCTAACAAATAAACTTTAAAGTCTTGAAGTTTTATATCCTTCAGATTGAATCTGTATTTAAGGGCCATTAATCTAAGTAATATGTTGATGTATAATGTAAAAATGCCACAATATCGAGTGTTTTTAGGGGTTTAAATAAGTACGATTATCAGTAAGGTTAATTCTTTAACCTATAGGGAGAGAAAAAAATGTCAAAACAAGAACAACACTGGGAAAAAACCAGGGGCTTGCTTTTTATTACATTAGCAATCTGGTTTGTTTTCTCAATTGGCATCTTTCTTTTCGGAGCCGAAATGCAAGAATCTAGCATTAAACCATTTGGATATCCTTTAACGTATTGGTTTACATGCCAAGGATCACTTGCAATCTTCGTTATTCTAATTTTCTGGTTTGCAGGTCGACAAGAGAAAATAGATGATGAGTTCGGATTTACTGAAAGAGAGGGTGATCAATGATAAAAGGTAAATTTATAGATAATCTACCTAAGATCTATGGAATATATACTGGAGGTTTTCTAGTATTTATCATCCTTATGTCAATAGCTGAGCAAGCTGGCATGTCTAAAGAACTGATAGGAATATTTTTTGTATCATTCACAGTCTTAATTTATGCTTTAATTGGTTGGTTATCTAGAACACTTCAATCAGATGCTTATTATGTAGCTGGAAGGCAAGTACCTACTGTATTCAATGGAATGGCAACTGCAGCAGACTGGATGTCTGGTGCTTCATTTGTTGCTATGGCAGGTGGTATTTACTTTAAAGGTTACGGTTATATGGCACTACTAGTTGGTTGGACTGGTGGATATGTACTAGTTGCTGCTTTATTAGCACCATATCTTAGAAAATTTGGATGTTATACTGTACCAGATTTTATAGGTACTCGTTATGGTGGTAACTTAGCGAGGTTCTGCGCTGTACTAGTTTTAACACTTGCATCATTCACATACGTAACTGCTCAAATTAATGCTACTGGAAGAATTGCTTCTGTTGCTTTGGATATTCCATTTAATATTGCAGTTTATGTTGGTCTAGCTAGTATTTTAATGTGCTCAATGCTTGGTGGAATGAGAGCTGTTACTTGGACTCAAGTTGCCCAATACATTGTGTTAATTATTGCTTACTTGCTTCCAGTATTCTGGATAAGTAGCAATATTGGAGCAGGGTTTTTCCCACACTTTATGTTAGCAGATGAAGTAGCAAGAATTGCAGAACTTGAAGGTCAGTTTGGTTTTGTGAAAAATTCAGCTGCTGATATGGCAACCGTTCCAAAAGGGTTAGCTCAGATAACTAAAGCTCACTCTGAAGTTAATGCAACACCTTGGGCATTTATCTCATTAGCGATATGTATGATGGCTGGAACAGCATCATTACCACACGTTATGATGAGATACTTTACTACTCCAAGTGTAAGAACAGCAAGAAGATCAGTAGGTTGGTCGTTATTCTTTATATTCCTACTTTACTCTTCAGCTCCAATGTTAGCTACTCTATCAAAAATTTCATTGATGGATCCAAATTTAGCTACTGGTATTATTGGAAAGTCTATTGCTGAAGTTCAAGCTCTTGATTGGTATCAAAACTGGAACCAAGCCAAATTAATGTTCGTAAGTGACTTTAACGGCAACGGAACTTTAGAATTAAATGAGTTCTTCATGAAAGGTGATGCTGTAGTGTTAGCAACACCAGAAATTGCTGGATTGCCTTATGTAATATCTGGACTTGTTGCTGCTGGAGGTATGGCTGCTGCCATGTCAACTGCAGATGGTTTAGTTTTAGCTATTTCAAATGCATTATCTCATGACATTTACTATAAGATCATTAATCCAAAAGCTGAAACAGCAAAAAGATTAATTGTTGCAAGGATACTACTTGTCTTAATTGGTTTTGCAGGAGCAACCATTGCTGCTTTAGAAATCAATGATATTCTTGGATCAGTTATTTGGGCTTTCGACTTTGCGATGTCTGGGCTATTCTTCCCACTTGTACTTGGTGTATGGTGGAAGAGAGCTAATGCTGCAGGTGCTGTTGCAGGAATGCTGCTAGGACTTGGATCTGGAACTGCTTATCTAGTTTGGGTCAAATGGTATGCTGGAGCAGGTTTCTTAGGTATTACAACTAACACCTTTGGACTTGTTGGAGCAACAGTAAGTTTAGTTGCAATGATTGTTGTAAGCTTAATTACTGAAGCGCCTGACTCTGCTACTCAAAAAATGGTAGATGATGTGCGTGTACCAAGTGGTAAAACAATACTTGGAAAACAATAATTAAAATATATTTATATAGGGGCGAAGTTTTCGCCCCTATTTAAAAATTATGTCAGCAAACTTTCATCCTTTAGTTTATATAATTGATTATGTACTTGGTGTTATTATGTGGACATTAATTGGAAGGGTTGCAATGAATATTTTCCAAAGAGAAGACTCAGAATTTTTCTTCATGAAAGCATTTGTAAAACTGACAAATCCACTTATAAAAATCTTTAAGCCAATTACTCCAAACTTTATCATAACACCTTTAGTACCATTGTACGTAGCATGGTTCTTTTATATGGGCCGTTTCTATTTAATGCCTTATTTACTTGGTTATTCGGTGATGGGTATGCTTTCATTCCCTTTAGAAAGCCAAATAGCTCAAGAAATATACATGATATTTGGTAAAAAATAATTCAAATAAAATAAAAAATTGATACTAATATTTCTAGTATCAAATGAAAAAAATACAAATTTCTCCATCAATATTATCCGCTGATTTTAGTCAACTGGGTAGTGAGATAAAAAAACTTGAGGAAGGTGGAGCTGACTTAATTCATGTTGACGTAATGGATGGCCACTTTGTTCCAAATCTAACCATAGGACCTCCAGTTATAAAAAATTTAAGAAAATATACTAAACTTCCATTTGATGTTCATTTAATGATTTCTCCTGTACACAAATATATTGAGAATTATGCTGAAGCTGGAGCAGACATAATCACAATTCACCCTGAGGCTACAAAGAATTTAAGAGATTCAATAAATCTTATTAAAAAATTTGGTAAAAAAGTTGGTGTATCCTTGAATCCAAAAACAGAAATAGAAACTGTAATTACTGAAATTGAAAATATAGACTTAATATTAGTCATGAGTGTAAATCCCGGTTTTGGTGGTCAAAAATTTATGCCCGAGGTATTAGACAAAATAAAAAAATTGAAAAAAATAAAAGATGAAAATAATTACAAATTCAACATCGAAGTTGATGGAGGAATTAATTTTAGTAATTCAAAAAAAGTTTTGGAGGCTGGAGCTGATATTTTAGTATCTGGAACCACAGTGTTCAAGGAAAATGGTGGTAATGTCAAAACTAATATTGAAAAACTAAAATCAATGTGAAATGTTTCTAAAAGGATCTTTTAATTATATCAATGAATTTTATTTAATCTTTAAAAATCAAATCCGAAAACTTTACTTAAGCTCATCTATTTATAACAAAAAGATTTCAAGAGTTGATGAAAATACTTTAGTTTATCAACCAAGTCTGAATATACTTAGTTCATTAATAAAATATGAAAAACAAAAAAATAAAATTGAAAATTTTAATGTAAAATCTATATGGGAAAATAAAAATTTGAATTATAATAATTTTAAAAAACTTCATAGTTTTTATTGGCTTTTTTCAATAGACCTTAAATCTTCTAATCAAGTCACTCAGTCAATTATAAAGAATTGGATTAATAAAAATCAAAATTATGAAACAAGAAGTTGGGAAATAGATATTCTTTCTAAAAGGGTAATAGCATGGATTTCAAATTCAAAAATAACCTATGATGAGTCAGAAAATGACTATAAAAATAGTTTCAACGAAATAATCAGTAAGCAAGTTAATCATTTAATAAATGAGATTAACAGATCGTCTGATGTTAATAACAAAATGATTGGTTGTTCAGCAATAATCCTTGCGGGAATATCATACAAAAATAACAAGTTTTTGGACTACGGATTAGATTTGTTGAAGAGAATTATCAATAGTTCTTTTGATAATAACTACTTTCCAAAATCTAGAAATATAAGACAGATGCTTTTTTATTTAAAATATTTTATTTTAATCAGAGAACTTTTGAAAGATTCTTTAAATGAAATTCCAGATTACTTAAATGAAATTATTCATTATCTTGGAAAATCTTATGATTTTATTTGGGGGTCATTAAAACAAGGCTTATTATTTAATGGAAATAATAATTCTGATAATAAAGACTTTGATAAATATTTATCTCTTTTTAGATATAAATTTAAAAATGATAAGTTCGATATATCTGGCTATACAATCTTAAGAAATAAAAATGCAGTTCTTGCTATGGATACAGGAAGTAATCCTCCAAGAAATTACTCAGAAAATTATCAAAGTGGACCATTATCATTTGAATTTTTTTTTAAAGATAAAAAACTAATTACAAATTCTGGCTATTTTCAAGATCACAATCATCAATTAAATTCGATTTCTAAAACTACCGCAAGTCATTCAACATTAATTTTAGATAATTCTTCTACTTGTAGTTTCAATAGAAATAGTAAAGGTCCTAGTTTAATTACCAAAGGATTTAAAACTTTTAATAATGAAGTAACCTATGAAAAAAATTATTGGAGTATAAAATGTTCACATGATGGATATCTATCTAGATATGGAGTAATTCATCAAAGAAACATAGAATTTGATATAGATAAAAATGTTCTTTTTGGAAAAGAAAAGCTTATAAAAAAAAAGAATTTTAAGGTTACAAACTTTGAAATTAGGTTTCATCTTCTCCCAAATATTAAAATAACAAAACTTCAAGATAATAAATCAGTTTTAATAGAATTAGAAAATTCTGGCTGGAGATTTTTTTCAAACGATGGATTGGTAGGGGTTGAAACTGGGCTATACTTTGGTAATAAAAATAAATATATTGAGAACCAGAATATTTTTATCTCAGGTATTACACAAAATAATGAGCAATTAATTAAATGGCAGATCAGCAAAATATGAGTTATAAAATTAAAAAAGCTATTATATCTCTCTCTGATAAATCAGAAATTAAGTTAATATTAAAGGCTCTTAAAAAATATAAAATTGATATATTAAGCTCAGGGGGTACGTCTAAAGAAATTAAAAAGTTAGGGTATAATTGCACTGATATATCAGATTACACTAAAACAGATGAGATTTTGAATGGGAGAGTTAAAACGCTTCATCCTAAATTGTATGCTGGCATTTTAAATAAGAGAGATAACAAAACTCACAAAAAAGAAATCAAAAAGAATAATTATGATGAGATAGATCTAATTGTAGTTAATTTTTATCCGTTTGAAGAAACATTAAAAAGAACAAAAAAACATAGTAAACTAATAGAAAATATAGACATTGGTGGTCCAACTCTTGTTAGAGCAGCAGCTAAAAACTTTCAATATACTACTGTTCTAACATCTCCACACCAATACAAAGAATTTGTTTCAGATTTAGAAAATAATAGAGGTTCAACAAGTTTAGAACTTAGAAAAAAACTATCTCAAGAAGCATTTAATTTAACAGCTTACTATGACTCAGTAATTTCAGGATACTTAAATAATAAGAACAATAATCATTTTCCTCTTAAGAAAACTATTCATGGGAATTTAGTAGAAGTACTACGATATGGGGAAAATCCTCATCAGAAATCTGCAATTTATAGTAAAAATAATAATTTAGATATATCTCAATTGAGTGGAAAAAAATTAAGTTATAATAATTTTAATGATATTTATGCTGCACTAAGTATTTCACGAACACTTCCAAAAAATAATGGATCTGTAATTGTGAAACATGCTAACCCTTGCGGTGTATCAATAAATAAAAATAATCTAGAAAGTTATAAAGAAGCTTTAGCTTGTGATCCTATAAGTGCATTCGGAGGAATAGTTTCGTGTAATTTTAAGATAAACAAAAAAATAGCTTTAGAATTAGATAAAATATTTTTAGAGGTAATTATTGGGCTTGGATTTGATAAAGAATCTTTGAAAATATTAAAAAAGAAGAAAAATTTAAGATTAATTGATGCTTCAAAGTTGGGTGAACAAAACTTGATCAATATTACTACTCATTTCGACTCTTTATTTCTTCAATATACTGATAACAAAATTTTTACTAAAAATAATTTTAGAGTTGTCTCTAAAGTTAAACCAACAAAAAAAATTTTAGATGACCTATTGTTTGCATTTAATGTGTGTAGAAATGTAAAATCTAATGCAATTGTTTTAACTAGGAATAGTTCAACTATTGGAATTGGATCAGGTCAACCAAGTAGATTGGATAGTTGCAAAATAGCAATTGATAAAATGAAAAAATTCCAAAAAATTAGTAAAAATGATATAATAATAGGAGCATCAGATGCGTTTTTTCCATTTTTGGATGGAATCGAGACATTAGTTCAAAATGGAGTAAGTGCAATCATCCAACCTTCAGGATCTATTCGCGATAAAGAAATCATTAAATTTGCTGATAAATTAGGTATTGTACTTGTATTTTCAAATACTAGACACTTTAAACATTAAAATTTAGTTTAATTTATCTATTTTTGCAGCAAGTACGAAATCGCTTTCATGAAGCCCATTAATAGCATGAGTTTGTATTTTAATTTTAGCATAACCCCACCCAAACCATATATCTGGATGATGACCTTCTTGCTCTGCAATTTGCCCAACTTTATTTATAAATTCTTGACTTTCCAAAAAATTATTAAATTTGAAATTTTTGATTATGTAATAATCTTTATCATTTACAGATTCTACATCCCAGCCATCGACTTTTTTAAGATATTTGTGGATTTCTTTTAGATCAAAACTTGGAATACCACCCTCGCAAGGTATGCATTTTTTATCAGCTAAATTATTCATATTAATACTCTAAATCATCTAAATCCTTTTTAAAAGATTTATTTAACTTTTCTAAAATTTCTTTTGGTAATATTTTTTCCCATCTATTACTAAAACCCAAATTAAAAAAACGTGTTTTTCTCTCCGAATTTTGCAAATATGTACTTTCTTCAAAACCCTCAATTTCCTCTTTATTTCTTAAATTTTTAAAACTTGTTGAATTAATTGAATTTATTAGTTTCTTTTCATTTATTTTTGTTTTGTCATTTTTTAATTCATTTATAAATAAAATAATTTTTCTAAAAGACTCATACTTACTGTTTTCTAAGTCCTCATATTTAAGAAAAAGCGTTTTAAAATTTTTGGACATTTTCCAAGATTTATAATGATCTGACCATGAACCAAGAAATGTAAAATTGCTATGATCATTATCTCTAGATTTTTCCAATAATGAGGCATTATTATCAATTAATTTTGAATAAGCATATTCATAACTCATAGAATAATGATTTTTCATTGATGTAATTATATTTCTAGGATCTCTAACTATGTAAATTGCACCTAAAGTCTGATTATTATTTACAAAATTATTTCCTTTAAAATTATTCAATGTGTTATGAGTTTTTACAAAGTGTATTTTTTCGCCTGAAAAAAATTGCTCTTGGTTATATATCCAACTTTGACTAGCTTCTAATTCAGAGTAAATATTTTTTTTTGTAAATTTCACTGAAGGAAATTGAAGAATATTCATTAACAGACTGAAATCAAATTTCCCTTTTTTTGAAAAATAATATGAAGCAATAAAAGATCTTAAATAAGTATTTCCACTCTTAGGATATGAAGCAATCCAAATAATCATAATGATAAATCTTGGAGCGGGCAATGGGACTCGAACCCACGACCTTCTCGTTGGCAACGAGACGCTCTACCACTGAGCTATGCCCGCTTGTTCTATAAGTATTGAAAGTAGTAGCTTTTTTAAAATTAAGCAAGAGGCTATTTAAAAAAAAATATTAACTTTTTGCCAACTATAAGTATGGCTTTAATAAATTAAAAAAATAAATTAAAAATTGATTTTAAATTTTGCCAATGCTTGCTGCATTCTGATAAGGTTATCACTATATTTTTTCCACTCTTTCGAAGTATCTTTTTTTATTTTTCCCCTGACTTGTTGAAAAGAGGCTGTTGTAACAACTCTGTTTGTTTTATCAAAACTTTTGATTTTTTCTTCCCATTCAAGGTTTAAAAAATTTAATATAGATTTAGTATCTTTTTCAAAATTTTTGACATAATTATCATAATTAATATTTAATAAGTTTTTGTTATATTTATTTTTCCAATAATTCATGATATCCACATATAAGTGATAGTATTCAGCAATACTCTCTTGGCTTAAAGTGAAATCCATTCCTCTGTCTGTAAAAAGCGTTTTATAATTAGACCAACAAACAGCCATTGGATTTCTACTTATGTGAATTATTTTTGCTTCTGGTAAAGAATTTCTAATAAAACCAATCCATTTAAAATTTAGAGGTAATTTGTCAATGATAAATGGTTTATCTGAAATTTTAGTTATTTGATTCATATAATAATTTCTTACTGTATAAAAATAGTCCTTATAATTACTTGGACTATCTAATCCAATTTTATCTATAACCTTTTGTAAAAAATTGAGCTCGCCGGCTCCATATATTTTTGAATGAGAAGCTAAAATCTGTTCCAATAATGATGTACCAGATCTAGGCATACCTACAATAAAAATTGGTATAGTTGAAATTTTACTAAAATTTATTACGTTGTTGCCAATTTGATCAAACAACAATTTTATTTTCCTAAATTGGTCTTTTTGATCATCCATAGAAAAATTAGAAAGATTTCTTTTAAGACTATTTGATTTATTTAGATAATCAAAAGCAAGATCTACTTTATTTTGATCAAAAAACCCCTTACTCAGTGCATTGTATAATAATATTTTATTTTCGTTATCTATACTAACCTCATCCAATTTTTCTAATTCACTGAAAATTTTATTTTTACTATTAATTTCTGTTATAGAAACATAATTTCTCATACTCGGCACAAAAGAAGCATCTATTTCAAAAATTTTTTCAAAATATTTTCTTCCTTTAGAAATATCTCCTGTGAATAAATATGCAGATCCTAGATTGTATAATGTTTTAACATTATTATTATCTAATTTTAGGATACTTTTATAGACTTCTATTAAATCTTTATAATTTCTGTCTTCTTTTAAAATGGTGGATAAGCTGATGAGTGCTTCTATATTATTATTCTTAAATTCTATGGCTTTTCTATAACAAGAAATAGCTTCTTCCCTCTGATGAATAATTTTCTTTGTATTTCCTAAGTTATTATATGCTTCTGAAAAATCAGATTTCAACTTGATTGCGCTCTCAAAAGAAACTATTGCATTATTATATTTTTTTAATTTTTTCTGTATATTACCATGTATGTAGTATATCTCTGGATTTTTTTTAATTAATAATAATTTTTCAAAATATTTTTCTGCATCAGTATATTTTTTCAAATTGATAGATGACAATCCTAATAAATATATTAATTGAGCGTCATTTGAATTATTTTTAATTAATTTATCCCCTAGTTTTATCAATTCTAAAAATTTTTGTTCTTTGTATAAGTTTAAAATTTTATTCTTATTTTTTTCAAAATAATTTGAATTCATCGAGTATGTGTTATAATTTAAATATTATGAAAAAAGAAGATCTTCCTAACATTTTACCAGTTTTTCCTTTGTCAAATTTTATTATCTTTCCAAGAACTACTGTTCCATTAAATATATTTGAACCAAGATATATTCAAATGATTGACCAAAGCATGAAAAGTAATAGATTTATAGGGATGGTTCAGCCCAAAAAAACTGGTGAACTCAAAAAACCAGACTTGCACGATATAGGTTGTGCTGGGAAAATAACAAGTTTTAATGAAACTGAAGATGGAAGGTATTTAATTATTTTAAGTGGAGTTTGCAGATTTAAAATTATTAAGGAACAAAATAGTGAAAACCTATTTAGAGAATGTGAGGTAAAATATGATGATTTTTTCAATGATTTAGAAGAAAAATCACATGAAATTAAATTTTCAGACTTAAAATTGATATTTCAAAATTTAAAAAGTCTTTTTAAAAAACAAGGGTATGAAATTAATTGGAAAGAAGTTGAAAAACAAAGCTTGGATCAAACAATTAATACTTTATCCATGGCCTCCCCATTTTCACTTGAGGAAAAACAAGTCTTACTAGAGAGTAAAGATTTAAATATAAGAAAAGAAAAATTGGAAGAAATTCTTAATACTTATATTTTAGATAATTATAATAATAAAACTTTACAATAAAAGTTTATTCAGATTAATCAGTTAAATATGTGGAATATTTATTTAATAATTTATTTCCTTTTAAAATCTTAAAAATTGGATCAGATAATTTGTTATTTAACTTATTATCGAGTTGAAAAAAAGAATTTATTGTATCAATACCTAATCCATAAATAAAATTTAGATACTTATTTTTTTCCTGAAATTTAGTTGCAATTATACCTCCATCATTAATTCCCAATTTTATATTATCGTCTAAAATATGAGATAAAGATTTTATATCTCTAATTGTCATATTGAAACCTTGTCCTGCTAAAGGATGAACCTTATGAATTAGATCTCCAAACGATAAAATGTTTTTGAAAACATATTCTCTTAAAATCATAAATTTAATATTGAAGGACTCAACATTGCTAATATTCTTTATTTCATATTTATTATTATATTTATCAATAATCTTAAGTAGATTTACTTTATCAATAAGTTTTGTAGAATTATTAGAAAACACTATTGATGTTTGATTATTTGATAAAGGAAGGAATGCTAATGGTCCATTTCTTGTAAAAATTTGCATTGCAACATTATTCTCATTTTTTTTATGATTTATTATTGCTGTGTGAGCTAAGGATTTATAATTTTTTTCTAACTTTCTATGAAAATATTTTTTTGTTATTGGGCTACTTTGGTCAGAATTAATGATTAAATCATAATTTTTTTTTTTAATCGTTTCATAATTATAGTTTTTTAGTTTAATAAATTTTAAAAGATTATTTTTTTTTACTAAATTATATAAATCAGAATATTTTAATAAATAAAAATTATTTTGATTTATATTTTTGAACTCAAATAAGTCTTGTGAACTATTCTTTTCAGAGTAAATTTTAATCTTTCGGGTTGGCCATCCTAGATTATAAAGGCCTTTAATATTTTCTTTTAAAAATTTATAGTTTTTGCTTGAAATCGCTATTGTTCTAATTGAATTTTTAAATGTTGATTTTTGTGTTTGCGAAATAACATCAACATTAATGTTTTTTTTAATTAAAATTTTGGCTAAAATAAGATTAGTCAAATTATTTCCTAATAAACAAATATTCATAATATTATTTAATTTTATCAACAAAAATTAAATGATACAAAGTGACAAATCATTAAAAACAAAATGAAAATTAAAAATTTCATAGATAAAACTAATAATTTTCTTTTAAACAGATTATCCGAATTAGTGGGTTTAATTTTGCTGATTTTATCTATATTGCTCCTTCTTTCACTAATTAGTTATTCCCCTGAAGATCCAAACTTTATTTTCCCAGAGAATACTAAAATAAAAAATTTGTTAGGAATAAAAGGTAGCTACTCTTCTGATTTATTATTTCAGTCAGTGGGTCTAATATCTTTATTAGTGCCATTCTCGCTTATACTTATCTCTTTATTGGTAATAATTAATAAAAAAATTTTACATATTCTTGAAAGTTTATTTTTCATAATATTATACTCAATAACAGGAACATTATTTTTTACAGCTTTCCATACTGAAACATTTTGGCTTACAATTAACGGTAATAATGGATTTGTTGGCAATTTATTTGAAGAAACTTTTTTAATTAATCTAATAAATTTAAACCATCAAATAAGTTATGTAATTTTAATTTTTTTAATAACCTGCTTTTTTCTTTTAAGTATTAATTTTAAATTTAGATATCTGGGTTATATAATTAAAATTTTTAGCAAATCTAAAAAAATACCAAATAATAATATTAACGATAACTATGAAGAAAATATAATAAGTAAAAATGACCAGTTTAATTATGAAACTAGAATTCAAGAAAACTTCTCATTCGATAAAAATATATCTTCGTCTGAAAAGAGAGTTATAAAATATAAATTACCATCGATTGATTTTTTAAAAAAACCAACCAAAAAAGATAAAAATTTATCTGAGAATAAAATTGATGAGAAAATTTTAGAGAAAATTCTATTAGACTTTGGAGTTGAAGGAGAGATTAAAAAAGTTAGTCAGGGTCCGGTAGTGACGTTGTATGAGTTCGAACCTGCTCCTGGAGTAAAAGTATCAAAAATAATAAATCTTTCAGAGGATATTGCTAGAAATACAAGTTCTGAGTCAGCCAGAATTGCAACAATACCTGGAAGTAATACTATAGGTATTGAATTACCCAAACCACTGAGAGAAAATGTTTTTTTAAGTGAAATAATTTCAGACCCTAGTTATAAAAAAAAAGATATAAAACTCCCGATAGCTCTTGGCAAAAGTATTTCTGGATTACCAATAACAAGTGATCTAGGTACAATGCCTCATTTGCTTATAGCTGGCACAACAGGATCAGGAAAATCAGTTTGTATAAATACAATTATTTTGTCACTTTTGTACAAACACTCTCCTGAGAAATGTAAATTTATCTTAATTGATCCAAAAATGTTGGAACTATCTACTTACGAAGGAATTCCACATTTATTATGCCCTGTCATAACTGAAGCTAAAAGAGCTGCTTCTGTTTTAGGATGGGTAGTTAAGGAAATGGAAAATCGTTACAAACTTATGACTAAAGTAGGTGTAAGAAATATTGATGGTTACAATGAAAAACATAAGATTTCTATGCCTTATATAGTTGTTATTGTTGATGAAATGTCAGATCTTATGTTAGTCGCTGGAAAGGATATAGAGAACTATATTCAAAAATTGTCACAAATGGCTAGAGCAGCAGGTATACATATTATAATGGCAACACAACGACCAAGTGTTGATGTCATTACTGGAACAATTAAAGCTAACTTTCCTACAAGAATATCTTTTCAAGTTACATCTAAAATAGATAGTAGAACAATTCTCGGTGAACAAGGCGCTGAGCAACTGCTTGGTAAGGGAGATATGCTCTATATGACTTCAGCAAATAGAATGACTAGAATTCATGCGCCTTTTGTATCAGAAGGAGAAATTGAGAAAATAAATAACTTTCTTAGGAACCAAGCTGAACCAGATTACGTTGATGAAATTATGAATTTTGTTGATGAAAAAGAAAGTTCTAGTGGTACAAGCGATAAAGAAAATCTAGATGAATTATATAATACAGCTCTTGAAATTGTAAAATCTGAGAGAAAGGCATCAACATCCTTTTTACAAAGAAAACTACAAATTGGTTACAATAGAGCAGCTAGAATAGTAGATCAAATGGAAGCAAATGGAGAAGTCAGCCCAGCAAATCATGTAGGTAAAAGAGAAGTACTTAAATGATAAAATATATAATCTTTAGTTTGATTTTTTTTTTTAATATAAACGCACAAAGTTCTCCAAATAAAAAAATTATAAATCATTTAGAAAATATATATTCTTTAAAATTCAAATTTATTCAAAAAGTAGATAATAATAATATTGAAAAAGGAGAGTGTATAATTTTGTACCCAAAAAGAATTTATTGTGAATATTATGATATATATAACAAAATATTAGTTTCAAATGGTAAATCTCTAGTTATAAATTCAGATAAAATAAAAAATTACTATAGATATCCACTAGATCAAACACCATTAAATTTTATTCTCGATAAAAAATTCTTAATTTCAAAAATGAAAGAGGTAGAAGATGACAAAAATTACCCTTTTTATTATGTATTTAATTTTGAATATGAAAATAACTTAATTAAAGTTTTTTTTGATAAAGAGAGTTTGGATTTAATTGGTTGGGAAACTAAAGATATATACCAAAACCTAATTCAAACCTTTTTGAGTGATGTTAATATTAATATCGATGTTGAAGAAAAATTATTTTCAATACAAAAATATACTAATTAACATCAACATTTATTTTCTCTGATTTAAATATCTGCATACCTCTAGCTAAGTAGTTTTTAATTGCATTTTTATGATCTAATGAACAAGTGTGTAACCAAACTCTAGATATTCCATCTTCAAATAACTTTTTTATTGCTTCAGACAGCAAATATCCTCCACATTTTTTTCCAAAGTACTCTTCTAAGATACCAAAATATGCTATTTCTGAGTGATCACTATCAAAATCACGAACAGTTTCATAAAATCCTACCAAGTTGTTATTTTCCTTTAAAACAAATGTTTTTACCCTTGGATTTTCAACATATTCGATCCATTTTTTGTCACCCCATGCCAATCTATCTATCCATCTATATTTTTTTCCTATTTGTTTATAAAAAAATTTGTTGAGTTGAAAATCTGGTGGATCCACTTGATTTATTTTGAAGTTTGGGCCTGGACTCTTTGATCGATTAAGTTTTTCAATTGAATTAATTTCTAAGAAACTTCTATCAACATTTATAATCACGAAACCATTTTACCAATTTTTTCTCCACCAAACAAATGGAAATGTAAATGTGGAACTTCTTGTCCTCCATGTTCGCTTATATTAGCAAGTGCTCTATACCCCTTACCAGTATCAACGGATATATTTAATTTTTTTGCAACTGTATTAATGCCTTTTAGCAATCCAATCATTTCCTCTGGTGATGCATTTTGGGTAAAATCATCTAAGTCAACATATTTTCCTTTTGGAATTACTAATGCATGAATTTTTTTTTGAGGATTAATATCATGGAAAGATAAAATAAATTCATCTTCATAAATTTTATTGCAAGGTATCTCTTTTCTAAGTATTTTGGCAAATATATTATTATCGTCGTAACTCATAATTACATTTTTTCTAATACTGATTTAACTGTATCTCCCATAACAGACGGATTTTTAGAAATTGTAATTCCACACTCTTTTAATATTTCAACTTTTTCAATTGCACTTTCACCATAAGCTGAAACTATTGCTCCTGCATGACCCATCACTCTTCCTTTTGGAGCAGTTAATCCAGCAATGTATGCTATAACTGGTTTTCTCATATTGTCTTTTGCAAACTCACCAGCTGCCACTTCTTGGGGACCACCTATCTCACCAATCATTAAAATTGCATCAGTTTCATCATCTGTTTCAAACTTTTCAATTATATCTCTAAATGAGCTTCCATTTATAGGATCTCCGCCTATTCCAACACTTGTTGAAACTCCAATGTTTAAATTTTTAAGTTGCTGAGCAGCCTCATATCCCAATGTTCCTGATCTACTTATAATCCCAATTCTTCCTTCTTTGTAAATATGTCCAGGCATTATCCCTAACATTGATTTTCCAGGACTAATAATTCCCGCACAGTTTGGTCCAACTAACGTCATTTTAGAACTTTTAGTGTATCTTCTCATATACCTTTTTATTCTGATCATGTCGTGAGAAGGTATTCCATCTACAATTGCAACGCATGTTTTAATTCCTGCATCTGCAGCTTCCATTGCAGAGTCTGCTGCAAAAGCTGGCGGCACAAATAAGATTGATGCATCAGCTCCTGTTTCACTAACTGCATCTTTAACTGTGTTAAACACTGGCAAATTTAAATGCTTTGAGCCACCTTTTCCCGGAGTAACTCCACCTACAACATTAGAACCGTATTTTATCATCTCATCAGCGTGAAAAGTACCCATTTTACCAGTAAAACCTTGAATAATTATCTTGCTGTTTTTGTCTATTAATACTGTCATAATTTATTTATTGAGAGCTGCAACCGCTTTATTAGCTGCATCCTCAAGCGTGTTTGCTTCAATATAATTTATCTTACTCTCTTTTAAGATTTGATTACCTTTTTCAACGTTTGTACCTGCCAACCGAATAACTAATGGAACATTGACTTCGATTTTTTTAAGAGCTTCTACTATTCCTTCTGCTACCCAATCACATCTGTTTATTCCAGCAAAAATATTTACTAAAATAACTTTTACTTTTTCATCCATTGTAACTAGCTTAAATGCCTTAACTATTTTTTCTGGAGTAGCACCACCACCCACATCTAAAAAATTAGCAGGACTACCACCAGCTAGTTTAATCATGTCCATTGATGCCATTGCTAAACCAGCACCATTAATGATGTTACCAATGTTTCCATCTAGGCTTACGTAATTTAGTCCTCTATCAGATGCAAAAACCTCTTTTGAGTCCTCTTGTGTCTTATCTCTAAGTTCTGAAACTTGGTTTCTTCTAAACATTGCGTTGTTGTCAAAACTCATTTTACAATCCAAAGCCAAAATTTGTTTTTGTTTTGAAATTACTAATGGATTGACTTCCACCATAGTAGCATCTAATTCACTAAATGCTTTATAACATCCAATAATAGTTTCAGAGGCTCTTCTAATTAAATCTGGTTCAATTCCCAAACCAAATGCTAGCTCTCTAGCTTGGAAACTTTGCATTCCAACTGCAACCTCAATTTTTGATCTGATTATAGTTTCTGGTTTCTCTTTTGAAATTTCTTCAACACTCATTCCACCTTCTGTTGAAGCAACCACCATAATACTTTCTGAACTTCTATCAAAAACTAGACCAAGATATAGTTCTCGCTCTATATCTGTAGCCTCTTCAATATAAATTCTATTTACTATTTTACCTTCAGGGCCTGTTTGATTTGTAACTAATTTTTTTCCTAGTAGCTTATCTGTTGCTTGGGCAACTTCTAAAGGAGAATTACAAACAATTATTCCACCAGCTTTTCCCCTAGCACCTGAGTGAATTTGAGCTTTAACTACCCATCTGGATCCACCTATCTCTCTTGCTTTATTCTCAGCATTTTCAGGGCTATATACAATTCCACCTCTTGGAATTGTTACTCCAAAATCTGAAAGTATTTTTTTCGCTTGGTATTCGTGGATATCCATAATTTTATTTATTTATTATGGATTAACTTATCGATGTTTACAATATTTTCAGCCATTCTAGCTGATGCAGCATCAATCATGCGTCCATCAAGCTGAGCGGCACCTTTTCCTTCATTTGCAGCCTTTTCTAGCTCTTCTAGGATCCTTTTAGCCTTAGTAACCTCAGCGTCAGGAGGAGAAAATACTTTATTTGCTAGTTCAATTTGAGATGGATGGATGGCCCATTTACCCTCAATACCAATTGCAGCTCCTCTTTTAGCAGCAGCAGTATAGGCATCTGGATCATTAAAATCTCCAAATGGTCCATCAATTGCTCTTAGGCCATAAGCTCTACATGTCATTACTAATTCTGATAAACCATGATGCCACTGGTCTCCTGGATAGTTTTCATTAAGTCCACCTATAACAGTTGTTCTTGCCCTTAAACTTGCTGCATAATCTGCAACACCAAAGTGAAGTGCTTCAAGTCTTTCACTTGACGTTGCAATTTCTTTGATGTTTGACATTCCTAGAGCTGTCTCTATTAAACATTCAATACCAATTTTATTTTTTAATTTTTTATTTGTTTCAATTTGGGTTAACAAACAATCAACCATATAAACATCGCTTGCAGTTCCTACTTTTGGAACTAAAATTGTATCTACATTTTCTCCAGCTTGTTCAACTATTTCAATTAAATCAGAATACATGTAATGTGTATCTAAACTATTTATTCTCACAGAAATAGTTTTACCACTTCCTCTCCAATCCATTTCATTCAAAGCTTTTATAACATTTGCTCTAGCAGAAATTTTATCATTAGGAGAAACTGCATCTTCAAGATCTAAAAAAACATAATCTGCTGCTGAACTAAGTGCTTTCTCAAACATTTTAGGGGATGAACCTGGAACAGCCAATTCACTTCTCTGTAATCTTGATCTTGCAGGTTTATAAAATTTATGGCTCATTTTTTTCTTTTATCTAATTCACTCATTACATCTTCAATTTTTATATTATTTGCCTCAAGGTACATTATTAAATGATAAAATACATCAGCTGCTTCATGTATTTTATTTGAATCTTCTTCAACTGCCTCAATAAGTTCATTTATCTCTTCAAGCACTTTTGCTTTACTCAAAGATTTATCACTCAAAAGTTTATTGGTATAAGAACCGTCAACTGGTGAAGATTTTCTTTCTCTTGCAAGTTTAAATAGACTTTCTAGAGTATTTAGCATCTCAAATCCTAACAGGTATACCCTTTGAGTCCAGATATTCTTTAGCTTCTTTCACAGAATATTTTCCATAATGAAATATGGATGCTGCTAAAACTGCGCTAGCATTGCCTAATTTGATGCCATCGACTAAATGATCAAGATCCCCAACCCCACCTGATGCTATTGTAGGTATATTTACCAAAGATGATATTTTTGACATTAGGTTAATGTCATAGCCAACCTGAGTTCCATCTCTGTCCATTGAAGTGACTAATAACTCACCTGCTCCACTATCTTCCATCTTCTTTGCAAATTCTAATGCATCAATTCCGGTATTATTTCGACCGCCATGAGTAAAAACTTCCCATTTATCTCCATTTTTCTTAGCATCGATTGCAACAACAATACATTGTGATCCAAATTTTTTTGAACTTTTAACTACAACATCTGCGTTTTGGACCGCAGCTGTATTAATTGAAACCTTGTCAGCCCCACAGTTTAAAAGTTTGCTAATATCATCCACACTTCTAACTCCACCACCAACAGTTAAAGGTACAAAACATTTTTTAGAGGTATCTTTAACTACTTCATAAATTGTATCTCTATTTTCATTTGATGCTGTGATATCTAAAAAACAAATTTCATCTGCACCACCATCACTATAAATCTTTGCTTGTTCCACTGGGTCTCCTGCATCTTGTAAATCAACAAAGTTTATACCTTTTACAACTCTTCCATTTTTAACATCTAAGCAAGGTATAATTCTATTTTTAAGCATTTATTTCTTTTGCAAGTTCATCTAATTTAATATCACCATCATATATAGCTTTACCAACGATAATTCCCTCAATATTTTTATTTCCTAAATCTTTTGCTTTTCTAATATCATTAATTGAAGAAACTCCTCCAGAAATAATCACTGGACAATTTGAATTATTAGCTACATTTTCTGTTTCCTCAAAATTTGGGCTTCGCTTCATACCATCTCTATTAATATCGGTATAAATTAATCTACTTGCTCCATAATTATTTACATCTTTTAAAAATTCTAAAGTTTTTAAATTAGAATTTTCTTTCCATCCAGATACAGACAGATAACCATCTTTAGCATCTAGACCTAAAGCAATCTTGTCTGGAAATTTTTTACAAGCTTCTTTTAGAAAGTTTTTATCTTTTATTGCAGCACTTCCTAAAATTACTTTCTCAACTCCAGCATCAGTATATTTTTGAATACTTTCAAAGTTTCTTACACCTCCACCAATTTCAATTTTAAGATCAAATTTACCAACAATTTCCTCAATAATATCAATGTTAACAGTCTCTCCTGTTAATGCTCCATCCAAATCAACTATGTGTAAATTTTTAAACCCATGATCATTATATTTACCAGCTTGTTCAACTGGAGACATTTCATATTCAGTTTTATTATCAAAGTCTCCTTTGATTAACCTCACGCATTTTTTATCTTTGATGTCTATTGCAGGAAATATTTTCATTTTATATAGGATTTAGGAACTTCGAGAATAGAATTTGGTGTTAATTCTTTTTTATTTTTTCTGTAAGCATAGATTTTATACTTGTCTACTTTTTGGGAATTTAATTTTTTACATTCAATTTCACTTAATAGTTTTTCACATTTTTTTTCTGAACGGACCCCATCAAAAAAAGCAATTCTTTGAGGCATTTTGCTTTTGCCAAAAGTATTTTTATATCGTGAAATAAAGCTATTATATAAACCGTATCTTAAATTTTGCTCTAATCCTTTCGTTGGATGGTTTGAAATACCTTTAAAGTCAACTTTAAGTTCCCCATCAATCCAAACTTTCATAAAACCTTTTTTAGAATCTGGATGCCAATTTGTGTTGAATATAATTTGAGTCCAATTTCCAATAAACTCGTCATTTTGTTTTAATACTATCTGACTATCTCTGAAGGTGTCCCCATTTCTATTAAAAGTTAATCCAGCGTGAGTATGCTTAAACATAACTAAAACTTTTGAAGGCTTTAGTCTTTTCCATTGAATAAGGGACATGTTTGATGGAGCGACAGAATTGTAATCCTTTGGTAAATAAATATAAAACTGATACCAACGTTCTACTTTAGATGGGTATTTTTTATAATAAAGTTCTGTTCTCTCTCTGTCATTTTTACAATCACTCCATTTTGGTTCATAACCACATTCTCCATCATTTAATTCAAACTTGATAGATTTTTCACCAACTATTGAAAAGTCAGAAATAGATACAGGATTTATTGCATGTTTAGCATTAAGCATATGAAATTCTTCTGGAATTGACCTGCCGTATTTATCTTCCTTTAACGCTTTTTTTACTTTGGAAAATTTAGTTTTTGAAAAAGCATTGTTTGTTAAAAATATTCCAATTACTAGAAACAATAAAAAATTTTTCATAAATTTATAAAATTATCAATTATTTTAAGTCCAATTTTATCACTCTTTTCTGGGTGGAATTGAGTACCAAAGATATTTTGTTTTTCAGCAGCACAAACTACATTTGTTGAGTAATCAGTTGTTGCTGAAATTACAGATTTATCCTCAGGTACAAATTCATAACTGTGAACGAAGTACATGTGAGAATTATTTTCTATGCCTTTAAAAATCTTACTTTCTTTCTTAATATTAATTTCATTCCAACCAATGTGTGGAAGCTTAAATTTACCGCCTTGGTTATCAATTTTAGAAACTTTACCAGAAATCCAACCTAATCCTTTAGTCTCAACTTCCTCGTAACCAATATCCGCAAACATTTGTAGCCCAACACAAATTCCAAGAAGTGGTTTTTTACTTCCTAATGCAAATTCATTAAGAGTATCTATCAAACCATTAATATTCTTAAGCCCGTCAATGCAGCTCTTAAAAGATCCTTGTCCAGGTAATACAACTTTATCGCTAGTTTTTATTGTTTCAAGATCAGATGTTACTTCAATATTTACTTTATCTTTTGCAACTTCCTTAAACGAATTAATTACAGAACTTATGTTACCTGAATTGTAGTCAACAATTGTGACATTCATTAAATTTATAAAGAACCTTTTGTAGAAGGTATTGTAGTTTTATTTCTTGGATCCATTTCTAAAGCAGCACGTAATGATCTTGCTAATCCTTTAAAGCAAGACTCGATTATGTGGTGACTATTATCACCATAAATGTTTTCAACGTGCAAAGTAATTCCTGCAGCTTGTGAAAAAGCTTGGAACCATTCTTTAAATAGTTCCGTGTCCATCTCACCTAATTTTTCTACTTTCAATTTTACTTTCCAAATTAAATAAGGTCTATTTGAAACATCGATTGCAACTCTAGTTAATGTTTCATCCATCGGAATCATCGCATGTGCATATCTTTTTATACCAACAAATTTTTTAGATGCTTTTTTCAAACATTCACCAATTGCAATTCCTGTATCTTCAGTTGTGTGGTGAAGATCAATGTGCGTATCACCTTTAGCTTTAATATTCATATCCATTGAAGAGTGTTTTGATAATTGCTCAAGCATATGATCTAAAAATCCTATACCTGTGTCAACTTTGTACTTACCTTTGCCATCAATATTTAAATCGACGCTTATGTTGGTCTCTTTTGTTTTTCTAGTTATTTTGGCTTTACGTTTCATAATCTGAAAAAGGTATATATCTATTATTCAATTATGGCAATAATTCTAGACTTGGTCTTGAACTATTAGATTTAGTATCCATCTATATTCTATGACAACAATAGTATTAGTGAGAAAAAA
This sequence comes from uncultured Pelagibacteraceae bacterium, assembly GCA_902581405.1. GTDB lineage: Bacteria > Pseudomonadota > Alphaproteobacteria > Pelagibacterales > Pelagibacteraceae > Pelagibacter. The sequence continues at coordinate 63,321 of CACHOJ010000005.1, forward strand.
TAACGAAGTAGTAGTTGCTGGAGATGGCCAAGTTAGTATGGGAAATACAGTAATTAAGAAGACTGCAAATAAAGTTCGTAAGATTGAGAAAAGAAATGTGATCGCAGGATTTGCAGGTTCTACTGCAGATGCCCTAACATTATTTGAAAGATTAGAGTCTAAACTAGAAAAACATGCTGGAAATTTAGCAAGAGCAGCTGTTGAATTAGCTAAAGATTGGCGAACAGATAAGTATTTAAGAAGATTAGAAGCCTTAATGGCTGTTGGTGACAAAGAAAATAGTTTTATTATTTCAGGAACTGGGGATGTTTTGGAGCCTGAAGGTGATGTTATTGGAATAGGATCTGGAGGAAATTATGCATTAGCATCTGCTAAAGTATTAATGGACACAGATTTATCTGCTGAGGAAGTTGCTAAAAAGGCGATTAAAGTTGCTTCTGAAATATGTGTTTTCACAAATGACAACTTAAACATTGAAAAAATTTAATATGGAAAAATCAAACGTGACAACTCTACCAAACGCTAAAGTAAAAAAAGAAAATAGTAATATCCAAAATTCATTATCTCCAAGAGAAATTGTTTCGGAATTGGATAGATTTGTTGTTGGTCAAAACAAAGCAAAAAGAGCTGTTGCAATTGCTTTAAGAAACAGATGGAGAAGACAAGCTTTAGAGGGTGACATGAAAGATGAAGTTCTTCCAAAAAATATTTTAATGATGGGACCAACCGGTGTTGGTAAAACAGAAATTTCTAGAAGATTATCAAAACTAGCTGAAGCACCATTTGTAAAAGTTGAAGCCACAAGATTTACTGAAGTAGGTTATGTTGGAAGAGATGTAGAGCAAATAATCAGAGACCTTCTTGAAATTGCCATTGCAATGGAAAAGGTTAAGAAAAGAAAAGAAGTTCATGCTAAAGCACAAAAGTTAGCAGAGGATAGGGTTCTAGATGCTATTGTTGGAAGTAAAGCGAGTGTAGCAACAAGAGAAAGTTTTAGAAAAAGATTAAGAGATGGCGATCTCGATGACAACGAAATAGAGATTGCTGTTACTGAAAGTGGTGGGGGTATGCCATCATTTGAAATTCCTGGAATGCCTGGAGCTAATGTTGGAATGATTAATATTTCAGATATGCTAGGTAAATCTATGGGTCAAAAAGCTAAAAAGAAAAAAATGTCAGTTAAAGAATCACATGAAATATTACTAAATGAAGAGGCAGATAAATTAATAGAGCAAGATAAAATTATAAAATCTGCAAAAAATACAACTGAGAATAATGGTATCGTATTTTTAGATGAAATTGATAAGATTTCAGCACGAACGGATAGAGTTGGTGGAGACGTATCAAGGGAAGGTGTTCAAAGAGACTTACTTCCACTTATTGAAGGAACAACAGTAAGTACTAAATATGGCCCGATTAAAACTGACCACATATTATTTATAGCCTCAGGTGCGTTCCAATTAGCAAAACCATCAGATCTCTTGCCTGAGCTTCAAGGAAGACTACCAATCAGAGTTGAGCTAGATGCATTGAATAGTGAGGATTTTAAGCGAATTTTAAAAGAGCCAGACAATAGTTTAATTAAACAATATAAAGCATTACTTAAAACTGAAAATGTTGATTTAGAATTTACTGAGGATGGAATTGATACAATTGCAACAATAGCAAGTGAAGTAAATACTACTGTCGAAAATATTGGGGCTAGAAGGCTGCACACCATTATAGAAAGAGTTTTAGATGAAATTAGTTTTACTGCAACCGACCGAGCTGGAGAAAAAATTAGTATAGACTCGGAATATATTAAGAAAAATATTGGTGAACTAGTTAAAGACGCTGATCTTTCGAAATTTATATTGTAATTTAAATTACTTTTTTTTCCTTAAGAGAATATCAAAATTTCCTACTGAAGGATTTTCAACAGCCTCAAAATCAATACTTATAATTTTACTCATCAGTTGATTATTGCCTGTAATAAAATGAGGTACTGAAAATTTTAAAATGCTTAAGTTATTAGATTGATATGGATCATTTAAGTTTTTTGATCTTAATCCCTTGCCAGTAATAACATTAATTTTATTAACACCATTTGCATAACATTCTTCTATATAAGAAGTCATCTTTTGGTTAGCCTCTTCTAAAGTAAAACCATGTAAATCAATAGATTTTTCGATATATCGATTGGGTGATGTAAAAATTTTTTGATCTTTATTTTCTAATTTGTCAGAACTATTTAGAAAATTTTGCCAATCTTGTTTATCTTTATCTGATATTTTTTTAATCAACTAAGCTTGGGTATCTACTATTAACCAGTTAGGATTTTTTGAAGTACTATCTTTTGTAAATTTCCAAGTATCAAGTACTTTTTTAACTTTTTGAGCATCACCGGAAATGACTTTATTATCTTTGTCTTTAATACAAGAAATTATTTCACTTACAAATTCGACACTTACTTCAAGCATATTTTTATTTTGGTTATGCTCTTTTATTTCAGCTGAACTAATTCCTATAAAAGTAGTTTCTGAAGTAACATTTCTTGCCTTTTTATCTTTTATAGCTTCATCAAATTGGTCATACACATTTTTGGCTAAAAGGTTTTTGATAGATTTTAGGTCACCCTTTGAAAAACTAGTAATTATACTTTCGTAGGCTATTTTTGCTCCATTTAAAAAATCTTTTTTTGCTGCATCATCGAAATTTTCAGCATTTAAAATAGGAGCGCTCTTTTTTTCAGGCATTTCCTCGTGAGGAAAACTTGAGTTAATATTTTCCTCAAAACCCGTTTTTTTTCCCAAAATACCCCTTAATCTTAGGAAAATAAAACCAGCTATCATTGCTAATAATATTATATCGATGTACTCAAAACTATAACTCATATACTAATAATATTTACTATGTTGATTAATTTCAACCTGCAATTTACAGTGTAGACAAATGAACACAGCAATAATTCTAATTTTAGGAATACCTCTCATTGAGATTTATTTATTTATAAAAATTGGCTCACAAATAGGAGCTATAAACACCATATTACTGATACTTGTAACAGCAATTTTAGGTATTTGGTACGCAAGATATGAGGGTTTTAATACTTTAAGAGCAGGAATGTCTCAATTAATAAAAAACGAACTACCTCTTTATGAGATAGTATCTGGAGCAGCAATTGCTTTTGCAGCTCTTCTTTTAATTCTGCCAGGGTTCGCAACAGATGTATTAGGAATTTTATTGATTTTTCCTATCACACGAAAAATTATATTAAGTAAATATTCAAAAAATCATAACAAAAAAAATAGTACGACTAAAAAAAATTTTATTGAGGGAGAATATGAAGATATAGAGGATAAAGATGGAAAATAAATATAAAATTGTATTAAATTATATTCAAGATTTATCAATTGAAATATCAAGCCCAGAGAGTTTGGTAACAATAAGAAATACAATACCTGAGTTTCAAATGAAAGTTGATATTAATTCCAAACCTCTTAAAAAAAAAATGATAGAGGTTTTGACTACGCTAAGCTACACAAATCCAAATGAAAAAAAAAAGACTGGTTTTTTTCAAATTAAATATGCAACAGTAATAGATATATTAGACTTAAATATTAAAAAAGATGAACTAGAAAAAATAGTATTATGTGATTTACAAACTGAAATCTATCCTGAATTAGAGCAAAAGTTTCTAACCATTCTTAAAAATTCGGGTTTACCAGACCTAAAATTTGGTAAAAAAATTGATTTTGAAAAATTATATAAAGCTAGACTTAACTAGAAATAATTTTTTTTGAAATTTTTTTTTAAAAATTCAGAATGTTCTGATAGTTCTTTTTCAGTTGGTAAAATAATTTTTTTAAAATAATCTTTCTTATCATCCAATGAAATCTTGACCTCATTGTCTTCAACTAAATCAAAAGTTGGTTCTTTTTGATCAATTAGATTTATATATACTTTTGCAAGTAACTCACAGTCAATCAAGGCAGTATGCTTTTCCCTTCTAGAATTATCTATTCTGAATCTTTTACATAGCGCATCTAAACTTATGCCTGATCCTGGGTATTTATTTCTTGCTAATTCTAATGTGTCAATGACATTTGAATTGCTTATTTTTTCTAGACCAACCAAAGATAATTCATTATTTAAATGTCCAATATCAAACTCAGCATTATGAATAATAATTTTTTTACCCTCAATAAATGATAGAAAATCTTTTGCAATTTCAAGGAATTTTTGTTTGGTTGATAAAAATTCATCAGTATATCCATGAACCTCAAAGGCTTTCTCTGAGACCTTTCTTTCTGGATTTAAATAAACATGAAATATATTTTTTGTTGGGACTAAATTGTCTAACTCAATACATCCAATTTCAACAATCCGGTGCCCATCTCTGACAGATAAACCTGTAGTTTCAGTATCAAGAACTATTTCTTTCATCTATGATCTTTTTTTTAATCATTTTAATATTTTTTTTTAAGCTTAGAAGTTTAAAATTGTTCTTAATAACATAATTAGATATTTTCTTTTTATAAGCCAAAGATCTTTGTGATTTTCGAAGGCTATCAATAATTTTTTTATTATAAAAAGGCCTTTTTTTAAGTCGTTTATTAATCTCATTTCTATTTGATTGAACAAAAATTAAGTAAAAGTTTTTATCGTATAATTTATTTTCAACTAATAATGGTATGTCTAAAACTACCATCTTTTTTCTTTTATTTTTTTTAAAGAACAAATGCATTCTTTTCCTAACAATGGGATGCACTATATCTGATATTTTTTTCAGATTTTGTTTATTCTGTCGAATTAAACTTCCGAGCTCATTTTTTTTTAAAATTTTTGACTTTATAAATTTTGGAAATTTATTTTTAATTTTATTGTAACAAGATTTATCATTTTTGTAGATATCACTAACTTCTTTATCAGCGTTAAAAACAGGATAACCAAATTGTTTTGCAACAAAACTTTTACCTGAACCTATGTCACCTAAAATACCAACTTTAATCAATTTAAAAGCTCCATAACTTTCTCGTCTACTTGGGGATCTAAATTATTCCAAATTTTAAAGGAGGCTTGAGCCTGATAAAGAAACATTTTTTTTCCATTCTCTGTTCTATTTCCATTTTTTCTTGCAGACTGTAAGAAATTAGTTTCGGATGGATTGTATATGACATCATAAAAGAACTGTTCAGAGCTAATTTTTGAATAATCCAAAATAATATTTTCGTTTTTTTTCAAACCTAAACTAGTTGCATTAATAACCATGTCAAAATCTGGTGTTGTTCCCCATTCAATAATTTCTATTTCGTTAAAGGTTTTTTTTAAATTTTCAGCTTTGCTTTGTGTTCTATTGCTTATAAATATTTTTTTTACATTCATATTGTTTAAAGCCACTATTATTGATGGCGAAACTCCTCCTGCGCCCAATATTAGTATATTTTTCCCAACAATATCATAATTTGTATTTTTAATGGCTAGCTCAAATCCTTCTATATCTGTATTGTGACCTATTACCATTCCATCTCTCAAATATATCGTATTTACAGATTGTGTTTTTTGAGCCTCGTTGGATAGTTTATCTAAAAAAGGAATTACAGAATTTTTAAAAGGAACAGTAACATTAATTCCATCAATTTTTTTTTCTTTAACTTCTTTAATTAAATTTTCTAATTCTGATATTTCTAATTTTTTTTTATCGTAAACTGCTTTTAAATTATTAGATTTAATCCAATAATTATGCAACTTTGGAGATAAAGAATGTTCAATTGGGTTTCCTATAACAAGAAATTTTTTCATTTTTTTAATTTAATTCCAGTCTTTTTAATTTTCTTTTTAACTTATGTATTTTTCTAGAAATTTCTGGATCATTATTTTCTTTAATCTTTATTTTAAGTATTGCTAATTCCTCTTGTAACAATTCTTTTTCACTTTTTTTATACTCTAATTCAATAGGATAGTTTAATTTGCCTAAAACACTTTCCATTGTTTCTCCTGTATTAATGTTATCATAGTAAACAACTGTGATACCACCGTCTCTACCCATGCTCCACAGTCTATTTACAGCATTTCTATATATTCCAATCTTTAAATAGGCATTATTTTTATTTTCATAAACAGTTGGTCCTTTTACATCATAAATAAATTTTCCATTTGCCCAAACTCTATAAAATCCATCTTCTTTATCTGACCAATTTACATTAATAAGTATGTCAGTCCATTTACCAACCGGATCAATGCTTCTGCTCTTACATTCAGATCCACACACCACATTGTTGAATGTATACTTTCCATCATTATGCTCAAAGTGAGCTTGTTGAATATATTTCTTATGCAATTTTGAGTGAAACTGTCCCATTTTTAAACTCGCGGGTCTAAATTTTTCTTGACCTTCTGGTACATAGATTGACCACGAATACCATTTTTCACCTAATTTAAAATACTTGGAATATAATTCTGCTCTTTCCGACTTATGATCTCTTTCACAATCATTGCTAGGTTGGGATCCACCTTCGCCTTTTACTTTAGATCCATCAAAAGTTCCTCCACACTCACCGGGCCTAACCTCAAATCTTATACTTTGTTTTCCGTCCCTAACAGGGTGACCATCTTTTTTTGAAACTATTTGAATTTGATGTTTATTTCCTATAGTTCTGTGACCAACTTTCCAAACACATCCAAATCCATTTGATATATCTTTTGGTAGACAAAATCTCTCTTCTTTTTTATGCGATATAGATTTTGCATACGAAAAACTTACGGATAAAAATCCTAAGACTAAAATCAGTAGAATTTTTTTCATTTTTGAAGTTCTAGATATTCCTTAATTTTTTTGATAGGTAAGCCCATTATAGTGTCTTCATCGCCATCAATTTTTGAAAACAGAGTTCTTCCTTCTCCCTCAATTTGATAAACATTATAAGCATACAAAGCTTCATCACTTATCTTATTTAGATAAGTGATTAATTCATTTTCAGAAAAATCCTTCATGGTCAAGTATGCTTTATCAGTATAGTTCCAAACCATGGATCCATTTTTAGATATACATACCGAACTAATCAAAGAGTGTCTTTTTCCATTAAGTTTTTTTAAAATGTTTAAAGCCTCTTCCCTACTTTCTGGTTTTGATATTAACTCCCCAGTCAAATCTATAACGCTATCTGCTCCTAAAACCAGAGTATTATTAATTTTTTGACTTATCTTATTTGCTTTTAATTCTGCAAGATTTTTAGAAATAATTTCAGGTGAAGCTCCCTCTTTTAATAGACTTTCTTTTATCGGATCCTCGTCAACATTTGATACTTCAACATTACAATTGATGTTGTGATTGTCTAATATTTCTTTTCTTACCTTGCTTTTTGAGGCTAAAATAATGTTAGGCATTTTTTTTATTTTTAATTTCATAAATTTTAATTACAGATGCTGCTGTTTCTTCAACTGATTTTCTAGTTACATCTATTGTAGGCCAATTATTTTCTTTAAATATTTTTTTTGAACTATTTAATTCATCCCTAATTTTGTCTATATTTACGTACTCACTATTTTGATCTTCTTTAAGAGAGTTTAATCTATTTTTTCTTAAATCATATAATCTCTCAGCTTCAGTCACTAAACCGACAACACAGGGAGAAAAATTTTTTTCTGTAACCTTTGACGGAATCGAATTTTTATTTACTAATGGGATATTTGAAGTTTTAAAACCTCTATTAGCTAAATAAATGGCTGTTGGAGTTTTACTTGTCCTGCTTACTCCTAGCAGAATGATATCGGATTTTTCTATATCATCAGTTTGATTACCATCATCATGATTCATAGTAAATTGAATAGCTTCAATTCTATCGTAGTATTCTTCATTTAAAATGTGTTGACCGCTCGGTTGATGCGAAGCTTTTTGGTTAAGAACTTTTGAAAAATTTAATATTAAATCTCCTAGAACACCAAAACATGGTATTTCTCTCTCATAAGCTTTTTCTACAAGATACTTTGCAAGCTTACTATTAACTATTGTATATAGAATTATAGAATTTTCATCTTTCTTAGCTTGTTTTAATATACTCAAAGTTTGACTTTCAGTACGAGTAAAAGAAAAGTGATTAGTTTCATACTCAAAATTAGGAAATTGAGCCTTTAACGCCAAAAAAATCCTATCCAGTGTCTCTCCAGTAGAATCAGATATTAAGTAAATTTGGTATAAGTTTCTCATGTATAAGATGTTTATAAACTATTAGTAAAATAAGAAAAATGCAGATTTATTCTTTGAACTAATAGAAGTTAGTATTTTTCATATAAAATTAACTGAATTATAAATTTAGATCATAGTTATTCAAATTGTATATAAAATATAAAGATTATTAAATTATCCCTTAATTATCTTATTTATTTAAGATAAAAATTGTTGATAATTAGTTAATTAAGTGTGGAAATTGACTAATTTACGTTATTCACAATACATAATACTAATAAAGTAAATAATATATATCTATTTATATGAGTCCCTTAACTAACTGTATTAAAAATAAAGATACTAAGTCAAATCCTATATGGTTAATGAGACAAGCAGGAAGATATCTTCCAGAATTTAGAGAAATTAGAAAAGAAAACCAAGACTTTATCAGACTTTGTCTAAATAGCGATTTGGCATCAGAAATTACTCTTCAACCTATTAAAAGATTTGGATTTGACGGAGCTGTAATATTTTCAGATATTTTAATGTTACCCTATGGTCTTGGTCAAAAAGTAGAATTTGAAAAAAATTTTGGACCCAAATTAGGAGATATAGATCTAGAAAGAATAAAAAATGTCGATGAAGTAAGTTTTACTGAAAAAATTTATAAAGTTTATAAAGCAATCGAAAAAACGTCTAAAGACCCTTTAATGAGCAATAGGGATATGATTGGATTTGTTGGAGCTCCTTGGACAATACTAGTTTACATGATTAATAAATCTTCTCCCAAAAAAGGTTTATCGAGTGAATTCTTTAAAGATGATTTTTTGATTAATAGACTACTAGGAATAATAGAGAAATTCTTAAAACTTCATATAAAAAATCAAGTTGAGGCCGGAGCACAAGTAATTCAAATTTTTGATAGTTGGGCTGGATTATTAGAAGATAAAATCCCAGAGTATATTTATATACCTACCCTTAACATTGTAGATTATGTAAAAAAACTGGGAGTTCCTATTATTTGTTTTCCAAGAGGTATTAAAGATTATAAAAACTTCTGCGAAATTGTTAAACCTGACGCTGTAAATATAGATTATAATGTTGACCCAAAGAAAATACTCAATGAAATCAAAATACCAATACAAGGCGGTCTTGACCCAAAAATATTATTAACTGATCAAAAAACTCTTAAAATAGAAGTTGAAAAATATCTTGGTATTTTTAAAGATCACCCATACATTTTTAATTTAGGTCATGGAATACTTCCTGAGACTAAAATTGAAATGGTTGAGGAACTAATCAAGATTGTAAGAAATTTTAAATGACACCAGACCATCCAAAAATTAATTATGGCAAAACAGGTATTTTAATTGTTAATCTTGGTACACCTGACTCAACGAGCTGGTTAGATATAAGGAAATATTTAAAAGAATTCTTGTCAGACAGACGAGTAATTGAAGTTAATCCCTTAATTTGGCAGGTAATACTTAACTTATTTATACTAACCTTTAGACCTTCTAAAACAGCTAAAGCTTATAAAGAAATATGGATGGAAGATAAAAATATGTCTCCTCTAAGATATTTTACAGAGAGACAAGCAGAAAAATTATCTAATCATATTAGTAACGAAGATTTAATTGTTGATTTCGCTATGAGATATGGAAATCCAAGTATTAAAAGTAAAATTCATGGTCTTCAAAAAAAAGGTTGTGAAAATTTAATTATACTCCCACTTTACCCTCAGTATGCTGCCGCAACAACAGCAACAGTTTGTGATGAAGTTTATAGAACTTTAATGAAAATGAGGTGGCAACCAAATCTTAAAATAATACCTCATTATGAGTCTGAACCATTGTACATTGAGGCAATTAAAAATAGTATTTTAAAAAAGATAAATGAAATTAATTGGAAGCCAGATTTAATAATTGCATCTTATCATGGAATTCCAAAAAAATATTTTGATAAAGGTGATCCTTATCATTGTTATTGCCATAAAACTACCAGATTAATTTCAGAACAGTATTCAGATATTGAAATCAAGACTACCTTTCAATCTAGATTTGGTCCTCAAGAGTGGTTGCAACCTTACACAGATAAAACTTTTGAGACTCTACCAAAAGAAGGTAAAAAAAATATTTTAGTTATTTGCCCTGGATTTGCATCTGATTGTGTAGAAACTCTAGAGGAAATATCAATTCAAGGTAAAGAAAGTTTTATGAAATCAGGTGGTGAAAATTTTGAAATGGTGCCATGTCTAAATGATAGTGAAGATCATATTTCACTGTTAAAACATCTGGTTACAAAAAACTTATAATTTATGAGTGGATATCTTTTGTTTAAATCTCTTCATTTAATCGCAGTTATTTCTTGGATGGCTGGACTATTATATTTACCAAGAATATTTGTTTATCATGTAGAAAACTTTGAAAAAGAACAAGCTACAGAAATTTTTGAGACAATGGAAAGAAAGCTTTACAATTACATAATGAGACCAGCTATGATTTTATCATGGCTTTTTGGAATAATTTTAATTTGGATTAATGGCATCGAAAGTTTTGCCTATTTATGGGTTCAACTTAAAATCATTTTTGTTGTAATATTGACTGTCTATCACGAATATCTTGGCAAATGCATGCGTTTACTAAAATTGAAAGAAAACAAAAAATCATCAAAATTTTATAGAATTATCAATGAAGTACCTACAGTTTTGCTTATTTTTATTGTTTTTATTGTAGTTTTTAAGCCTATCTAGGGTTGAAATTTTTATATCAGTATATATATTTATCATATCTTTAACAAAAACTTCCACACATGAACATTCAAGAACTAAAAGAAAAAAGCTCCGAAAAGTTGATTACTGAGGCTGAAAAGCTTGGTATTGAAAATGCAAGTACCCTACGTAGACAGGAAATATATTTTGCAATTTTAAAAAAACTTGCAGAAAAAGGAGAAGAAATAACAGGTGGAGGAGTTTTACAATTGCTCCAGGATGGGTTCGGTTTCCTTAGAGCAATGGAGTCAAATTACTTACCAGGTGCTGACGACATATATGTAAGTCCAAGTCAAATAAGAAGATTTGGCTTAAGAACTGGCGATACTGTCGAAGGACCAATTAGATCACCAAAAGATGGTGAAAGATATTTTGCACTACTACAGGTAAGCAAAATAAATTTTGAAGAGCCAGATAAATTTAAACATAAAATTGCTTTTGATAACTTAACCCCACTTTATCCGAATAAACAATTAGGGATGGAAGTTGAGTCAAATAAAATAGAAAAAAAACCTGATTTAACTCCAAGATTAATTGATCTTGTTAGTCCAATTGGTAAAGGACAAAGGTCTTTGATTATTTCTCCCCCTAAAGCTGGGAAAACAATGATATTGCAAAGTATTGCGAATTCAATAACTGCCAACCATCCGGAATGTTATTTAATGGTGCTTTTAATAGATGAGAGACCAGAGGAGGTAACTGATATGCAACGAACTGTCAAAGGTGAAGTTATTAGTTCTACATTTGACGAGCCAGCACAACGTCATGTAGCAGTTGCAGAAATGGTGATTGAAAAAGCTAAAAGACTGACAGAGCATAAAAAAGATGTTGTTATATTATTAGACTCAATAACAAGATTAGGAAGAGCGTATAATGCAGTTGTACCTAGCTCAGGTAAAGTTTTAACAGGTGGTGTTGACGCAAATGCTCTTCAAAGACCAAAAAGATTTTTTGGTGCTGCTAGAAATATAGAAGAAGGTGGTTCGCTTACAATCATTGCAACGGCTTTAATAGATACCGGTAGTAGAATGGACGAGGTAATTTTTGAAGAGTTTAAGGGTACAGGTAATAGTGAAACTATTTTAGATAGAAAAATAAGTGAAAAAAGAATATTTCCTGCAATTGATATTACAAAATCAGGAACAAGAAGAGAGGAACTGATTTTTGATAAGAATGATCTTCAAAAAATGAATGTTTTAAGAAGGATTATAGCACCGATGGGATCGATGGATGCAATTGATTTTATAAATTCTAAATTAAAAACAACTAAAAATAATGCTGAGTTTTTTAATTCTATGAATAAGCCTTCATAAATAATTATAAATAATTTAATTCCTTCATCTCATTTTCAAATTCAGTGCTAATTTCCTCTACAAGCTTTTCATTTAACATTTCTTTCCAATCATTTTTTGGTCCAAGATAAAAAAATTTTTGTTTTGTTCCATCTTGATTGACAGAACTTTCTGTAAACCCATGTTCTTTTTCCATTCTTTCTAATTTATCAAAAGAACTTAATTTTATTGCATAATCAATTACTTCTTTACTAAAATTATGTTTAAATAATTTTCCTAAAAAACTTGCAACTCGGTTAAATTCATCTTCAGGATTTTGAATTAAATCTTCATATTTAACTAAAAGATAATTTTTTTTCATACTCTTCCATGACAAATAATGAGTTTTCCAGGATCCAATAATTTGTGGAAGAGGATGTTTTTCTTTACTTAAAAATTTTTCCTTTTCCTTCTCAGACAAAGTTAAAACCTGCCCTTTCTTAAATAAAAAATCTTTTGCATCTTTGTAGTTACCTAAATTAAAGTGATTTTTTAGTGATGTAACCACATTTCTGGGATCTCTTACAATATGAATCGTTGCAAGTGTGTTTTTATCGTTTGTAAAAGGATAATTTTTATATTTTCCAAAAATATTATGGGTTTTTAAAAGTCTTAAACTATCATCGTGGTTTATTTGATTTTGAGAAGATATCCAATTTTTAGCAACCTGGTCTAAGTCTAATACGTCTGATAAAAGTCCTTTGAATTGCGATTTCTCTGGGTAAGCTCTTATTGCTTTTAAATGG
>CACHOJ010000006.1 GCA_902581405.1 uncultured Pelagibacteraceae bacterium
GCTTAGTCTATTATAATCTTTTTCTGTTGTAATTATTTCTAACTTATTTTGAAATGCAATTTCTTTTATTTTACGTAAATCTTTATTTTTAAAATTATAATGATCAGGAAATATATATTTCCTAGATATATTAAATTTATATTTTTTAAGAGTTTTTTCAAACTCATCAGGGTTACCTATTCCACAAAAAAATAAATAATTCTTTTTTCTATTAAACTTACTTAGATTTACCGGTACATAATTTGAATAAAATAAATTTTTGTTAAATTTTTTTAGAATTGATGAAAGTATTCTATTTTTCTTATTTCCAATTAAAAATATTGCACTATATCTTTTTAATATTTTTAAGTTTTCTCTTAAAGGCCCTGCGGGCAGTAAATATCCATTTCCAATACCATAAGTAGTATTAAAGCAAGCTATTGATATGTCATAATTTATTTTTTTATCTTGCAAACCATCATCTAAAATAGCTACATTAAATCTTTTCTCAGCTTTATCTAAGCTTAAACTTCTATTATGGTCACTAATCAATTTTCCATGACTTTGAAGGATTTTTATTTCATCGATCTGATCAGAATATTTTTTTTTTATAAATACAGTTTTATATTTTTTTTTTATAATTTTATTTATTTCAATGCATAAAGATGTTTTCCCTGTTCCGCCTACGAATATATTTCCAACACATATAGTCTTAATTTTGTAATTTTTTTTAGTGAGAAAATTTTTAAAAAAATTTATTAAAAAAGTAAAAATTGAAATTGGAATAAGTAAAAATGAAATATAATTTTTGTCATTTAAATATGTTGGCTTTATTATTTTCATTTAAATAAATTTATTAAGCTCTAATAAGTTTTGTTTTAATATGTTATACCCAATGTATTTTAATCTTTTATTTACATTGTTACTTTGTGAAAAATTAATTTTTTGACGAACTAAAGACTTCATTTTTGCTATAGAATTTAATTTTGAAGCAACATTTAACCTATTTAATGTTTCATAGACTTCTTTAAAATTCTCTATATTGGGACCATATAAAATATAATTTCCTAATCTGGCAGGTTCCAAAGGGTTTTGTCCTCCGTGTGGTATTAGAGACCCGCCTAAAAATACAACTTTAGATAAAGAATAAAATTTTGTAGCCTCACCGTAGCTATCAACAAGATATATGTCGGTATTCTTTTCTAAATTTCCAGATTTAGAATGTAGTTGAGTTTTTATATTAATACTCTTTAGTTCATCCAGTATCTCCTTTTTTCTATTAATATGTCTTGGTATTATTATAGTTATTAAGTTTTTAATTTCAGACTTAAGTTCTTTATGTACTTTTCCTATAAATAGTTCTTCATTTTGATGAGTGCTTGCCGCACAAAAAATATTTTTTTTAGTAAATTTTTTTCTAAGGATTGAAATATTACTTTTTTCTTTATCTGTTTCTCCAAAAAATTTTAAATTTCCAATATGCTTAATATTTTTTGTTCCAAGTAAATATAAATACTTTTTAGACTCCAAATTTTGGGGTAACGCGAGAGTTATTTTTTTAAAAATCCTATTTGAAAAAGTTGGAAAAAATTTCCACCTATTAAAAGATTTTTTTGTAATTCTTGCATTTAAAAGAACTAATGGAATTTTTTTCTTGTCCAAATTATTATACATATTGGGCCATATTTCAGAGTCAACGAAGATTGCTAGTTTTGGTCTCCAATAACTAATAAAATATTTTGTTAAAATATTTAAATCGAATGGATAGAATTGGTGAATAGTTTTCTTAAATTTAAACTTCGAAAAAATTTGTGATGAACTCGTAGTAGATGAAGTAATTAAAATTCTTTTAATTCTTTTGTCTTTCTCAAATTTTTTAACAATTGGAATTATACTTAATATTTCACCTATACTAGCACCATGTATCCAAATTGTACCATCAACATAATTTTTTTTAGCAAATACTCCATATTTTTCTAAAAATCTAGTTTGATCTTCTTTTCCTAAAAATATTCTTATAAAAATGATAATTGGAGAAAAAAGCAAAGCCAGAAATAATAAAAAATTATAAATAATAAACATCAACTTTTGTTTATTTGTTTATTATAATAACTCTTATAAATATCAGATTTGTTTAACAGCTCTTCATGACTACCAGAGTCTGATACTATACCCTTATCCATAACATAAATTTTATCTGAATTTAATATAGTTGATAGTCTGTGAGCAATGACAACTGTTGTTTTATTCATGGTTAATTTATTTAGAGCTTTTTGTATTTTTTCTTCAGTCTCGGAGTCGAGTGAGGATGTGGCTTCATCAAGAAGAATAATTTTACTATCTTTTAAAAATGCCCTTGCAATCGAAACTCTTTGCTTTTCTCCACCAGAAAGTCTAACACCATTCTCTCCAATTACAGTTTGATATTTGTTCTCAAGTTTATCAATAAATTCTGAGCACATAGAAAGTTCAGCTGCCAAATATATTTCTTTATCACTGGCATCAGGTTTTGCATATTTAATATTATTAAAAATAGTGTCATCAAATAATGTTACATTTTGATCAACTATAGAAATCTCTCTTCTTAAAGAATATAAATTAACCTCTTTAATGTTTTGTCCATCTATTTCCAAAGAACCTGACTTCGGATCATAAATTCTAGGAATTAAACTTAACATTGTTGACTTGCCAGACCCACTTTGTCCAACCAAAGCTGTCATTTTACCACCTTTAATCTTTATATTTATGTCATTTAAGACTTTACTATCTATGTTAGCAGAGTAGCTAAAGCTTACATTTTTAAAATCTATAGTTCCTAAAATAAAATCTAAATTTTTATTATTATTATTAGGTTTAATTAAGTTTTTTGTATCTATTATTGGAAGAATTCTTTTTGCAGCAGATAGCCCTTGACCAATGCCAACATTAATTTGTGCCAATGATTTCACTGGTTGGTAGGCCAACATCATTGCAGCTAAAAAAGAAAAAAAATTATTCAAACTTAATTGATCATTCATTATTAATTTTCCTGAGTAAAAAATTAATATTGCAATCATTATGCCTGTTAGAATTTCCATAATCGGAGTGGATCTAATAAATACAGTAGCTATTTTGATAGATTTTTCCTTAAGATCATTTACAAATTTCTCTGACCTTTTATTTTCAAACTCTTCTCTCTGGAAAATTTTTATAATTTTATGATTTTTGAATATATCGATCAAATATTTATTTAAATCACCAGATTTTTCTTGAGCCTCGGTAACTACTTTACCCATTCTTTTACCTAATTTTTTAGCAGTCAAGGATGCAAGGGGGATCATTATTAATGCTATTAATGCCAATCTCCAATTCTGAAAAAACATTACAAATAACAAACCGATTAATGTTAGGCCATCTTTAAAAAGCGCTAAAAATGATGTACTTAACATACCGGTTATTTGATTTACATCAAAATTAAGATTCGAAATATATTTTCCAGTATGTTTATTTTCTATATTTTCTGTATCAGCTTTTATAAAAGAGTTAAGCATATTAATTTGTATTTCTTTTTTTACTTCTTCTGCAATTTTTATCATAGTAACTTTTGCCATATATAGAGAGATACCCTTTGTGGCGAAAGCTAATATTATAAATAACGGAATAATTATAAGTAAACTTTGATCTCGGTTAATAAAAATTTTTTCAATTGCCGGGTCTAATAGCCAAGCAGTCGCTGATGTACTGCCGGCAACTAAAATCGAGAAAAATACAGCAAGAAAAATTTTGTTTAGATATTTTTTTGTATATTCATGGTACAGTCTTTTTAATGTTTCAATGCTCGTCATTTAGAAAATTTTTCCAACTAAAATATTTATAAAAATAATCATACCCAAAATATTATTACTTTTAAATTTTTTCAAACAAGTAGATGGATTGTTAACCTCAAGATCTTTAATTTGATATATGCTTAAATGATAAAAAGTTACAATTAAAGATAAAAAGTATGGAAATTTAAAATTCATTAAAATACCAATTGTGATTAAACAAATAAAAAAAAGTAAGTAACATAATGAAATAAATTTTTTTGGATTATCTTTAAATTTAATTGAAGTAGATTTAACTCCTATAATTTCATCATCTTTAATATCTTGATATCCATAAATTGTGTCGTATCCCAGTGTCCAAAATATGGCTCCAAAATAAAAAATTATAGGTATTATGCTTATTTCATTTTTAATGGATATCCAGGCCAGAACAAGACCATAATTAAAGGTAATTCCTAAAAATAGTTGGGGCCAGTAAGTAAATCTCTTCATCAAAGGGTATGTGAATGCCAATGGCATTGATAATAGTGCCATCAAAATAGTGAATTTGTTAAAATTGATTAATACTAAAAATGCAATACCACATAAACTAATTGAGTAAATTATACCTAGATTTACAGAAACTGTGCCTGAAGCAATTGGTCTATTTTTTGTTCTTTCAACTTTTTTATCAAAATTTTTGTCTACTATGTCATTTACAATACACCCAGCAGATCTCATTAATATTGAACCCATTAAAAATAGAAAAAAATAAAAATAAAACATGTTTAAGTCAGATTTGAAATCATAAGCAATAGCAAGACCCCATAGGCAAGGCCAAAATAAAAGCATGTAACCTATTGGCCTATTTAATCTTGTAAGCTCAATAAATAATTTAATGTTTTGCATAATAATTTACTTGTAAATAGCAAAGCAGAGTTTCATAATCAAATTGATTCGAATGAATATAGATTACACTGTAACTGCATTAATGTTTCCTGCAATACCTCTTATAATGAGTGTTTACAGCAATAGGTTTCATACCTTAAGTGGACTTATTAGAAAAATTCATGATGAATACGTTTTCGAAAAACACACCCCACCAGAATGGAAAGATCAACTTATAAACTTAAATAGCAGAATAGGAGTGTTAAAGTTTGCCATCATGTCAGCAGCCTTCGGTTTTCTTTTTAATATGCTTACAGTTTTTGCTCTTTATTTAGACAGTTTAATTATTGCAAGAGTAATTTTTGGATCATGCTGCTTGTCCATGATGATTTCAATTATTTTTTTTATCAGAGAAATACAAATCTCAGGTAAAGCTTTAAAACTTCATCTGTCAGATATGGATGTCCAGTTTAAGGAATAATTACTGCTGGACCAGTAATCTTTCTTCCTTCTAAGTCCTTGTGAGCTTGCACAGCATCTTCTAGTTTATATTTTTTATAAATTTCTATTTTTACATTTCCTGATGAAATTTTTTTAAATAACATACTTGCTGCTTCATGTATTTCATCGCTATTTGTAAAATATTGATTCATTGCCGGCCTTACAAAATATATACCTTTTGGTTGCAGAGATTTAGAAACAATTATTGGATCAAGTGCTCCAGATGCATTACCAAAAGAAACCATGGTGCCCCTTAATTTTAAACATTCAATTGATTTATCATAAGTTGATTTACCTACACCATCATAAACAACAGAAACACCTTTGCCATCTGTTAGTTCCATAACTTTCTTTGCAAAATCTTCTTTTGAATAATTAATTACGTGGTCACAACCATATTTTTTTGCTATCTCTATTTTTTCCTGACTTCCAACTGTTCCAATAATATTTAATCCCAAACTTTTTGCCCACTGACAAAAGAATTGTCCAACACCTCCGGCTGCTGCGTGAAATAAAACTGTTTCTCCCTCTTTTGGAACATATGTTTTGTGCAATAAATAAAAAGTTGTCATACCTTTTGTCATAGCACTCGATATAATTTCTAAATCAATATTATCTGGAACTTTAACAATATTTTTTGAAGGGTAATTTCTGTGAGTTGAATAAGAACCCAATGGAGCTGCAGCATAAGCAACTTTATCTCCAACTGAAAAATTAGAAACATTTGAACCAATTTCTTTAATTATACCTGCCGCTTCTAATCCAATTCCTGTTGGTAGTTGAAGAGGGTATAAACCTGATCTATGATAAGTGTCTATATAGTTCAAACCAATAGATACGTGTTCTATCTGAACCTCATCAGCCTCTGGTTTATCTAAAGTGATCTCCTCTAGCTTAAGAACCTCAGGACCACCTGTATTTGTTACTTTAATTGATTTCATTTTTAAAAAGTAATTTTATTTTACAAATGTACCTTTATGATAATCCTCAACTGCTTGCAAGATTTCTTGTTTAGTATTCATAACAAAAGGGCCGCCTCTTGCAATTTTTTCACCTATTGGTTTTCCAGCAATTAGAAGGAACTTAGCATTAGTTGAGCCATAAACCTTAAGTTTCTCACCCATTTCTAAAAGTATTAGTTTTGAATTTTCAATTTTTTGATGTTGTTGACTCCCAATTTTTATTTCCCCTTTAATTAAATAAATAAATGAATTGTGAGTCGAGGGCAAATCAAAATTGAACTCTTTATCTTTATTTAATTCAATATCAAAATAAATAGGTTCAACATTATGTTTTTTTATGGGTCCTTGAGCTTTTCTAAATTTACCAGCTATGACTTTGACAATTTTTTCTTCATCTAGGTGAGTTTGCATCTGATCAGCATCTATGTAGATGTAGCTAGGTTTACTCATTTTTAATTTAGCTGGCATATTGATCCATAATTGAAACCCATGTAACCTGCCTTCTTTCATTGCAGGCATCTCAGAGTGAATAATTCCGCTTCCTGTTTTCATCCACTGAACATCTCCTGCGGTCATTCTACCTTCACCGCCTGTACTATCTTTGTGCTCAAAATCTCCAGCTAACATATATGTTACTGTTTCTATGCCTCGATGAGGATGAGGTGGAAAACCAGCGATATAGTCCTCACTATTTTCTGAGCCAAATTCATCTAACATTAAAAATGGATCAAAGTAGTTAGGTTCAACACCAATGCTTCTTTTTAATTTTACCCCGGCACCGTCAGATGCTGGTATAGGTTCGATAATTTGTTTAACTTCAATATTTGACATTTTATGTTTAGAATTTTTTATCTAAGCTAAAATCTTTAGTTCCATTTATGAAAATAAATAAAAACCCACCCGCTAAAGCTATATTTTTCAAAAATGATCCAAGTTGCATTTGGTCAGAAAAATCGTTGTGGAATATTACAGCTGTTGCAATACAAAATAAACTTAATAAACCAGCGGATATTTTTGCCTTATATCCTAGTATAATTAATATTGGTGCAATTATCTCAAGTATTATTGCTGGAATAATTAAAATTCCAGGCAATCCAAAGCTCTCCATCCACTCAATAGTTCCATCATAATTACCAATTTTAAAAAAACCATTGAGAAGGAACAATGCTGAAATTAAAATTCTTGCGATGAGATCTAGAATATTTGTCATTGTAATAAAATAGTATCTTGCCTAAACAATATCAAGCAACTGTTTAAGATTATTTATTTCATTTTTTGGTGTGTAATCTAAATTATCAAAAATTGCATTGTTTCTATTGACCCAAATTGCGTTAAAACCGTAATTGCCACCTCCAGAAATGTCCCAAGTATTTGCGCTTAAAAAAGCAACTTCCTTCTCTTTAATATTATATTTTTTAATTGGCATATCGTAAACTTTTGAACTTGGTTTAAAAATACTTACTTCTTCTACAGACATAATATCATCAAAAATATCATTGAGATTATTTCTATTCACTAATTCATCAAGAAGAGTAGGGGTACCATTTGAAAGTATTGACAGTTTATAATTTTTTTCTCTCAATAATTTCAGGGTTTCTTTTACCTCAGGGTATGGAGATAAAATTTTGTAAAGATCCAATAATTCAGTTCTCATATCTGGATTAATATTGAAAACTTTCATTGATTTATCTAGGCTATCTTCTGTTACTTTCCAAAAATCTTTATGCCTGCTCATTAAACTTCTAAGCCAAGTGTATTCTAACTGAGTAGTCCTCCAATAATTTGAGAAATTTTCCCATTTAATACCAATTTTATCTTTACACTTTTCAGCTGCAGAATTTACGTCAAATAGAGTTCCATATGCATCGAAAATTATTGCTTTAATATTTTTCATAAATTACTTTCTTGATATGAGTAATATTAGAATATTTTTCTCTGAAAGTTTATCTCTTAATTTAACTTCTTCACTTGCTAAACCACAATCACATTATTTGACGAAAGTCATGCGAGTGAAAATTGGAGAAAATTTTTCTTTATTTAATAAATCTGGTGAATGGTTAGCCAAAATAGACAACATTTATGATGGAAAGGTAGAATTTAGCATTAAGGAACAATTAAGAAGAAAAGAAAATTCCCTGGATATTTGGTTAGCATTTTCACCTATTAAATCAAATTATTCAAATTTTATGATTCAGAAAGCTACAGAATTAGGAGTTACAAAATTTTTCCCTATAATTTTTGATAGGACAATTGTTAGAAAAATTAATTCTGAAAGATTGGAAAAAATAATAATAGAGGCAACAGAACAGTCAAATAGATTGAACCCTCCATATTTAGAAAAAACTCAAAATTTGAAAACTTTTTTAGAGAAAAATCAAAGTACAATGGATCTAATTTTTACAGATCTTAATTCTAACAACAAAAAAATCGAAGTAGATAAAAAAAGCAAAAAACCTTTGTGTATTATAATTGGACCTGAAGGAGATTTTTCTGAGAAGGAAAGAGAAGCTATTTTAAATTTTAAAGATGTAAAATCAGTTAAGATCAATGACAATATATTGAGGTCAGAGACAGCAGTTATATCTTCAATATCAATTCTAAGTTATATCTTAAATCTATAAATATTTGTTAATCAATTTGATAGATTTTTTAATGTCGTCTCTGTGAGAAATCTTGGCAATATATTTTCCATCTTTTAATAGTATCACAGGTGAACTATGATCAATATTATAATCACCATTTTCAAAAAATATTTTTTGGCTAATTATTCCCCAAGATTGTGAAAGTAAAAAAATTTCGCCTGGATCTCCAGTAATTCCAACAAACTTATTATCAAAATTGCTGAGATAATCTTTTACCACATCAGGAGTATCTCTTTTAGGATCAACGCTAATAAAAAATACTTTTATATCTTTTTTTTTATTTTTCTTAATTCTATTCATAACTATATCCATTTTATTTAATGTCATTGGACATATGTCAGGACAATTTGTAAAACCAAAAAAAATTGCAGTTAAAGGTCCGTTAAAGGATTCTTGAGTTATTATATTATTGTTCATATCTTTAAGCTCAAAATCTGAGCCCTTGAATGCTGCGACTGATTGATCTTTTTGTTCTTTCATTGATAAAAAGACAGGAAGCATTAAAAATAAGAATATAGTTAAGCATCCTGTTAATACTGCAATGGAGGTTTTTAATTTCATTATTGTAAAATTATATATTCGGACTATATAAATAATATGTCTTTGATAAAGAAATTATTTGGCGCATTAACTGAGAAACCTTGGGAACAAAACCAAGCAGTTATAGACAGTGGCCACTCAGGCAAAACATTTGAAATATCAAATCAAATGTCAGCAGTAATAATTATATTTGGAGTGAGCACAACTTTATTTAGTTTAATTTTTACTGGTTACCTTTACTCACTTCCACCTGAACAGGACACGACTTTTATTCTTAAAACAAATTTACTTTGGATAAATACATTAGTTTTAATTTTAGTAACAATATTTTTTAATAAGATTAGTAAAGATTTAAAAAATGGAATTACAAGTTCAATTAAAAAGAATTTAATTTATGTTGGTGGACTAAGTTATATATTTTTATTCCTTCAATTAGCTCTGTGGTATCAATTAATGCAAACTGGAAATTTTGTTTCAACTAATACTTATTTCTCATCTTATTACTTCTTCACTGCGTTGCATGGTATACATTTGTTAGGAGGACTTTTTTTCTGGGGTAAAGTAAGTTCAAGAATTTTTAAATCAGAGGAGAGTGAATACAAAAAAGAAGAGAAAAGTATAAATGCGCTTTCTTTATACTGGTTATTTTTATTTATTGTTTGGTTAGTATTTTTTACAATAATGTTTGCGTACAATGATACTGTAATTGAATTTTGTAAATCTTTGATTGCTTAGATTTATTCTAAAGAAATAAAACTAACACAGATCCAAACACTGCAATAATTATTAGCAAAATGTTTACTGATCTAAGATATTTCTTCGTTTCAGGTTTAGCCTCTCCTTTTGAAAATCTTCCAGCTCCTAAAGAAATTACAAAATAGAATGCTAGAACTAAGACAAGTATTGTTATTAAAATACCTAATTTACCAAACATAAATATATTGATTATATTAGTATAATTAATATGTTTTATGACATTTTGTCATAGGTATTTATAAAATTATTATTCTATACAGGCACTATGCATGCAGGAATTATATTTTTATTAGTCATCATCGGATCGATACTATTTCATATCTTTACACCTTGGTATTGGACAGACATAGCATCTAATTGGAAAGGAATGGATGATACAATAACACTTACTTTCTGGGTAGGTGGAGGAGTTTTCGTAGCTGTTTGTCTATTCATGATTTATTGCGTTTTTAGATACCAACATAAAGAGGGTAGAAGAGCAGAATATAAACCTGAAGACAAAAAATTAGAAAAAATTTTAACATGGGCAACAACATTAGGAGTTGCTGCTCTGTTAGCGCCTGGACTTATAATATGGAATCAATATGTAAATGTACCAAAGAATGCAATCGAAGTTGATGTAATGGCATGGCAGTGGGGATGGCAGTACAGATTACCAGGTAAAGATGGAAAATTAGGAACAACTCAAGTCAGGAACATCGCTGATAATAATCCGTTTGGCATCAATCCAGATGATCCATTTGGTAAAGATGACATAATGGTAGAAAGTGATGTAATAAATTTAGAAAATAATAGACCTGTAAAAATTTTATTAAGATCTGTAGATGTACTTCATAACTGGTATGTGCCTCAGTTCAGGGCAAAAATGGATGCTGTGCCTGGGACAGTAACTTTTTATTGGTTTGAGCCTAACAAAGTTGGAGAATATGAAGTTTTATGTGCAGAGTATTGCGGAGTTGGACACTATGCTATGAGAGGTGGTGTTGAAGTTCAGGATAAAGCTGATTACGAAGCTTGGTTAGGAGAGCAAGAAACTTTTGAACAATTATCTGCTAGATATGAAAAATTAAACGTAGATGGGAACAAATTAGCTAAAAAATAACAATTTAATAATTTAAAAAAATATATATATAAAGGATAAAAATATGTCAGACGAATACGATAACAATAAATCTTATCAAGCACAATCATCAGAGGTAATGGATGGTTCAACAGGTTCAGTGAGTCCTGACATAGATTATGTAAGACCTTCAGAAGTTGGTGAACAAGAATTGTACCATCCGCACAGTTTTATTGAGAAATGGGTATTTTGCCAAGATGCAAAAGTAATTGGTGTTCAATATTTTTTAACTGCGGTTTTTACTGGAGTAGTTGGATTAATTTTATCTTGGTTAATGAGACTTCAACTAGGTTTTCCAGAGTTAGCTGGTTTCATGACTGCAGAACATTATTATCAATTCGTAACCATGCATGGAATGATAATGGTAGTTTATTTTTTAACCGCACTATTTCTTGGAGGATTTGGTAATTATTTAATACCATTAATGGTTGGGGCAAGAGATATGGTTTTTCCATATGTAAACATGTTAAGTTTTTGGATGTTCTTTGTTGCCGTTGCAGTTTTGATGGCAAGTTTCTTTGTACCAGGTGGTCCTACAGGAGCTGGATGGACTTTATATCCTCCTCAAACAATTTTAGAAGGTACTCCTGGAGCAGGAATGGGAATTTTATTAATGCTTATTTCTTTATCTCTTTTTGTAATTGGATTTACAATGGGTGGACTAAATTACATGATTACAATTCTTCAAGCTAGAACTAGAGGAATGACATTAATGAGAATGCCCCTTACAGTCTGGGGTATATTTACTGCTACAGTGCTTGCAATGTTAGCATTTCCAGCATTATTGGTAAGTGCCATAATGATGACTTTAGATAAGGTTTTACAAACTAGTTTCTTCATGCCAACAATATTAAAGGCTGGTGAAGTTCTAGAATATGGTGGTGGAAGCCCAATTCTTTTCCAACACTTATTTTGGTTCTTTGGACACCCTGAGGTTTATATTGTTGCACTTCCTGCTTTTGGGATAGTTTCAGATTTAATTTCTGTTCATGCTAGAAAAAATATCTTTGGATATAGAATGATGGTTTGGGCAATTGTTGGAATTGGTGCATTAAGTTTCTTTGTTTGGGCACACCACATGTATGTAAGCGGAATGAACCCTTGGTTTGGTTTCTTCTTTGCAACAACTACATTAATTATTGCAGTTCCAACAGCCATGAAGGTTTATAACTGGATACTAACTTTATGGAGAGGAAATATAAGAATTAACGTAGTTATGTTGTGGTGTTTAGGTTTTATAGTAACATTTGTTAATGGTGGAATTACTGGAATATTCTTAGGAAACGTATCAGTTGATGTTCCATTATCAGATACTTATTTTGTGATAGCGCACTTCCACATGGTAATGGGTATTGCACCGTTGATGGTAATTATGGGTGCAGTTTATCACTGGTTCCCATTAGTCGCGGGGAAAATGTTAGACGAAGGTCTTGGAAAATGGCATTTCTGGATTACTTTCTTAGGTGCATACTCTATTTATTTTCCAATGCACTATTTAGGATTTATTGGAGTTCCAAGAAGATATTTTGAAATGTATGATAGTCCATATATGACATCAGCAGTGGGAATGAATGAATTTATTAGTATTGCAGCATTCATAGTTGGCGCTGCACAATTTATTTTAATCTTCAATATAATTAAAACATTAAAAACAGGTAAAAAAGCTGAGCAAAATCCTTGGAAAGCTAATTCACTAGAATGGTACACTTCTACTGTTCCACCAGAACATGGTAATTTCGGTGACAGACTTCCGGTCGTGCACAGATGGCCATATGACTTTAGTGTTCCAGGGGCTAAGGAGGATTATATTCCACAAACTACTGCTCCGAGTGAAGTAATACATACAAAAGTAGAAAAAACATAAGAGAAATAAATGTCTGAACCAAAAATAGACGGCTTCGAACTTAAACCAGGGTTTAAGGGAATGGCGTCTGATACAGCGTCAGACCAAACAATGTTCAAAGGTGTACATTGGGGTAAAGCCATGATGTGGATCTTTCTATTAAGTGATACTTTTGTTTTTAGTTGTTTTTTAATTTCATACATGAAAGGAAGAGGTTCAACTCCTGTCGAGTGGCCAAATCCTAGTGAAGTATTTGCACTAGAGGCATTTGGTGTACCTGTTCCGTTATTACTGATTGCTCTTATGACCTTTGTCTTGATCACCAGTAGTGGAACAATGGCTATCGCTGTTAAATATGGATACGAAAAAAATAGAAAAATGTGCGGATGGCTCTTGTTAGCAACGGCGTTAGGAGGTTTAACTTTTGTTGGGATGCAGGCTTATGAATGGTCAAAATTAATTCATGAGGGTGTTAGACCTTGGGCAAATCCATTTGGAGCTGCTCAATTTGGATCATTTTTCTTTATGATAACTGGTTTTCACGGTTTCCACGTATCTATCGGAGTAATCTTTTTATTTATATATACTTATAAAGTCTTTGCTGGCCACTACGAAAAAGGTAAAAAGGGATGGTTCACAAAATTAAAGGGCGATTATGTAGAAATTGAGATTTTAGGTCTTTATTGGCACTTCGTAGATCTTGTATGGGTTTTTATTTTTGCATTCTTTTACTTGTGGTAAAATAAATTATGGAAAATACAAATAATATTGAAAAAACAGACAAAAAAGAGGAAGCTTCCACACATAAAATTGGAATTTATCTTTGGATTTGGACTTTGTTATTCGTACTCAGTTTTTTTTCTTACATGGTCGACTGGTATCAATTCCAAGGAATGCTAAGATGGTCATTAATATTATTCTTCATGTTCCTTAAAGCTGGGCTGATAATGGCATTTTTCATGCACCTATTTTGGGAAAGATATGCATTGGTAAACGTTCTTTTATGGCCAATGACAGCTATAGCTTGCTTCATATTTTTAATGGCAGCTGAATTTCAGTATACATTATTTTCAAGACTGTTTTATTTTGTAGTTGGAGGTGGAGCTTAAAATGGATGCTTACGGTTATTTAGCTTTCTTTTTAATACTTTTTGTAATTTTTATTTATATTGTGTGGTTTGGTTATTCAGTAAAAGTTGAAAACCAAAAAGAACAAGGAGATAAAGTCTCGATAAATCCTTATGATCAAATACCTTTGCGTAGAAGATTAATTGATAAGAAAAACAGCAAAGTAGGAATATTTGATCTTGGAAATCATATCTTAATAGCGGGTGTTATATTACTTGTAATATTTGTTTCACTGAATGTTGAGTAATAGTGACCACAAATACAATTAAAAAAAAATCAGTTTCAATAAGTTTTTTATCTTACTTTAAATATCTTTTATTATTAATGAAGCCAAGAGTAATGTCTTTGGTTATTTTTACTTGTGCTGTTGGGTTATTAACAGCTCCTGTTTCAGTTTCATTTCTAAATTCAATAATTGCAATTTTTTTTGTTACTATGGGCGCAGGTGCTGCAGGTGCTCTAAATATGTGGTATGAGGCTGATCTTGATAAATTAATGACAAGAACTTGTCTTAGACCAATCCCTACTGGAAAAGTAAACAGGGAGCATGCTCTTTTATTTGGTACATTGCTATCAGTTATTTCTGTAGCCGGACTTTATTATTTTTCAAATTTAACATCAGCTTTACTATTATCTATAACAATAGCATTTTACGTATTTGTTTATACAATTTGGTTAAAAAGAAAAACACCACAGAACATTGTTATTGGAGGAGCATCTGGAGCGTTGCCTCCAGTTATTGGCTGGACAATAGCTACTAACTCGCTAACATTTGAACCAATAACATTTTTCTTAATAATATTTTTTTGGACCCCATCTCATTTTTGGGCTCTTAGCCTTTATAAAGCAGATGACTATCAAAAAGCTAAAATCCCAATGCTACCGATTACTAATGGAATTGAAGAGACAAAGAAGAATATATTTGTTTATTCATTAATAATGTTACCGATAGTAATTTTGCCTTATTATATCGGGTTTGTTGGCGAAACATTTCTTATTGTTTCTTTATTACTGACATTTTATTACAACTATGTCTGTTACGATCTTCTTAAATTCAAAAAAAACAAATTTGAAATAAAGAAGGCTAAAAAGGTATTCTCTTACTCAATTTTTTACTTATTTTTGCTTTTTGTCTTATTTTTGGTAGACCAGATCATAAAATAAATAATCCTATTTATTTTATAGGAAAATGGTAAAAAAAATTCATGAAGTATGTAAGTACAAGAAATAATTCTAAAGAATATAGTTTTGAAGAGGTTTTCATCAAAGGTTTAGCTGATGACGGGGGACTTTATGTGCCTACATCTTTAAAAAAATTCAGTTCAGATGAATTGTCAGAGCTTAAAAATCTTAATTATAATGATTTATCTACTGAAATAATAAATCAATTTTCATCAGACTTTATTTCAAAAGATGATCTTACATCATTAATTAAAAAATCTTATTCAACTTTTAGAGAAAAAGAAGTTGTTAAAATATCAAACATTGGAGATCTCAAATTATTAGAGTTATTTCATGGTCCTACATTAGCTTTCAAAGATGTGGCAATGCAGTTTATTGGTAACTTATATGAATATTATTTAAGTAAAAATGATAAAAAAATTAATATTGTTGTAGCAACTTCAGGTGATACTGGTGCTGCCGCTATAGATGCAATTAAAGGCAAATCAAACTTAAATATTTTTGTCTTACATCCTAATAATAGAATTTCACCAGTGCAAAGAAAGTTAATGACAACCGTAGAAGACAAAAATGTTTTTAATATTGCAATTGACGGAAATTTTGATGATTGCCAAAATATTGTTAAGCAAATGTTTTCGGATTTAAATTTTTCTAAATCAATAAATATGTCAGGGGTTAATTCTATTAATTGGGCAAGAATAATTGCTCAAGCAGTTTATTATTTTTATACTTATTTTAAAATTAATGAAGATAAACCAATTTCCTTTTCAGTGCCAACTGGAAATTTTGGAGATGTCTTTGCTGGATATCTTGCAAAAGAAATGGGATTACCAATAGACAAGCTAATCGTTGCAACTAATGAAAATGATATTTTGCATAGAGCGATCTCTAATGGTGATTATATTTCTAAAAAAGTTAAAGAAACACTTTCTCCAAGTATGGATATTCAATTAGCAAGTAATTTTGAAAGATTAATTTATTATGTGAATAATTCTAATTCTGACATTACATCAGATATAATGAAAAAAGTTAAGTATAATGAATATAAAATAGAAAAATCAAACTTAGACATTATCCAAAAAGATTTTATTTCAGAAAGTTGTGATGAAAATGAAACTTTAGAAATTATTAAAAAAAATTTTGAGATAAATAGTATCATATTAGATCCCCACACTGCAGTTGGAGTAGGAGCTGCAAATAAGCTTAATTTAAATGATTGTGTAGTTTTATCTACTGCTCATCCATGCAAATTTCCAGCTGCAACAGATAAGGCTATAAATAAACATGAAGAACTACCTATAGAGCTACAATATGTCCATAGTAAAGAGGAAAATTTTCAACTATTAAAAAATGAAGCAGAGGCAGTTAAAAATTTCGTTAAAAGTAAATTATGAAGTTAAAAGTAAACGATCAAATCCCTGACGTAAAAATATTCCATTTAGTTGATGGTGAACCTAAGGAACAAAATATATCTGAGGTATTAGGATCAAAAAAAATATTATTATTTGGTTTACCTGGTGCATTTACAGCTACATGCTCTAAATTTCATTTACCAGGTTACGTTAAAAATGCTCAACAAATCTTAGATAAAGGTATTGATAAAATATTTTGCCTAGCTGTTAATGACCCTTATGTAATGAATGCTTGGGGTGAAGCGAATAGTATAGGAGAAAATATAAATATGTTAGCTGATCCTTATTTGTCATTTACTAAGCTTATTGGTGCTGAAGTTGATAGAAACTCAAAAGGTATGGGAATGAGATCAAGCCGTTATGCAATGGTTATAGAAAATCTTCAAGTTCAAAATATCCAAGAGGAAGAGGAAACTAAAAATTGTAGAGTATCCTCTGCAGAGGGAATTTTAGGTATTATTTAGCAAGACGAGGCGTTCTGTTGCCATGTGACTATTTTCTTTTTCCTTTATAAATATTTTTTCCAAACCTATTATTTTTTTTGTCCCCACCTGTACAATAAAGCACCAATAAATATATATACAATCCTAAAGATATAACTAAAAATACAAGCGACAAACCCTCCGAAGATTTTTCGGTTAAACGCTCCATTATATCAAAAGGCAAAGGAAGTAAAATAAACCATCCGCTTTTATTAATATCATGTAATCTCCTGACAGTGACTGCAATACCAGGGATTATCATTGCAAGAGCGAATATTGAAATTGTTCCGATAAATAATTTTATTGAAATAAATATCGTAGATATAGAAATTGCATAACCAAATGCGAGAAATAAATAAAAAAACCAAAATTCAGATCTAGATGCTCTACCTTTGAAATTAGCATATTTGTCTTTTACACATGTTTTTATTGCATTTTTAAAATTCATAAATCTTCCATTATTAAATGGGCGTTCTGTTACCCGGCAATAGAATAGAAAATAGCATATTTGCTCGTTTTATCAAAATACTTCATTGAAACTTCATTGAATCTTCATTGAACTTTATTTAAAGAAAACAAGTGTGGATAAGGGAATCCTTTAATAAGGGGCGTTCTGTTGCCAGGTGCTCCGTTAGGAGTTTGCAGCTCCTCTAGCAATTAAATCTACTTCGTTGTTTAAAACATCACTTGAGTGACCCTTAACCCAGTTCCATTTTATCTTAAATTCATTTGTTAGATTATCCAGTTCAGTCCAGAGCTCTTTATTTTTAACTGGTTGTTTATTTGCAGTTTTCCACCCATTTTTTTTCCAATTATGTATCCATTCAGTTATTCCTGATTTCACATATTTAGAGTCTGTGAAAATCTGAACACTGCTTCCTTTAGGAATTTTTTTAAGAGCTTTAATTGGAGCAAGCAACTCCATTTGATTATTTGTGGTATCTTTTTTGCTACCCTTTATCTGAATTTTTTTTTTATCATCAATAATAATTGCAGCCCATCCACCATTTCCTGGATTACCTAAGCACGATCCATCAGTATAGATTTTTATCATTAGGAGTAATCCTTAAAAGAATTTAGTTTTCTATGAAAATTTAATTTATCTAAATATTCTTTTGGGTCTTTTATCTTTATCAATGCTTTTTTTGGAGTATTTAAATAATCATATGATCTTGTAAGAAGATATCTTAAAGCTGATCCTCTACATAAAGTATTGAAATTATTCTTTTCTTTAGTATTTAATTTACGTATTGATTGGTAACCTCTTAATAATTGAGCAGATTTACTTTTATCTAGTACAAAAATTTTATTTCTTTTTTTAAAACATAGTGCATTAACACATGTAGCCAATTCATAAGCTAAAAAATCGTTTGCAGAAAAATAAAAATCAATAAAACCATAATATTTTTTCTTATAGAAAAAAATATTATCAATAAAAAGATCGCTGTGTATTATTCCATTTGGCATATTTTCTGGCCATTTTTTCTTAATATCGACTAAGTCGTTTCGCATAGTATTTATTAAATTACTTGAAAGTTTATTAATTCTTCGATCAATTCTACTTAGCAAAGGTCCCCAGGAATTTATTGAAAGTGAATTTTTTCTATATAATCTTAATTTTTTAGCAGCTAAATGTAGAAGAGCTGCATTTTTTCCAACTTGAAAACAGTCTTTATTTGTCAGTTGATTTTTGTCTTTTCCATCTAAAAAACTCACTAAACATGCTGTTTTATTTTTAATTTTGAATAAGTATTTACCTTTTTTATTCTTTATTGGCTCAGGACACTTAATTTTCTTTTTAGATAAACCAAACATCAAGTTCATAAAAAAAGGCAAATCTTTTTTCTGAACTCTTTTTTCAAAAATGGTTAATATTATTTTTCTGTTATTTGTTTTTATTAAGTAGTTTGTATTCTCAATTCCTTTTTTTATGCCTGAAAAAGATATAATTTTACCAACATTAAAGTTTTTCTCGATCAAGCTAAGATCGCTCCCATTTATTCTTGTATATACAGCCATTAATTTAATTTTCCTGGAATCTTAAATGTTACGTCCTCTTTTACTATTTCAACTTCCTCTATTTCTACAGTAAATTTTTTTTTAATATTTTCTATGAATTCATTAACTAATACTTCAGGAGCTGAGGCCCCTGATGAAATACCTATTGTTTTGCATTTAGATATTTTTTCAAGTGGAAAAGTACTTTCTGAATGAATTAATTCAGCATGTTCACATCCATTATTTTTAGCTACTTCTACCAATCTAACTGAGTTAGAAGAATTTCTACTACCAATCACAAACAAATTATCACACTCTTTTGCTATCTTTTTTACTGCTGCTTGCCTATTTGTTGTTGCATAACAAATATCATCTTTTTTAGGCTCGTGAATATCAGGAAAGCGTTTTTTTAAAACATTTATAATATCTTTAGTATCATCAACCGACAATGTTGTTTGAGTAATATAAGCAAGTTTATCGTTTTTGCCTCTTTGATAATTCTTTGCATCATCTATGGTTTCAATAAGATCAATCTTTCCAATAGCTACTTGACCCATGGTACCAATTACCTCAGGATGGTTTTTATGACCTATAAGTAAAACTTGAACATCTTTTTTATTTAAACTTTCTGCTTCTCTGTGAACTTTAGACACTAGCGGGCAAGTTGCATCAACAAATATCATATTTAAACTTTCAGCTTCTTCAGGAACAGATTTTGGTACACCATGAGCTGAAAAGATAACAGGTCTTGTTTTATCTTCAATTTCATCAATTTCCTCAACAAATATTGCTCCAATTTTTTTTAAGCCATCTACTACATGTTTGTTATGAACAATTTCGTGTCTTACATATACAGGGGCACCATACTTTTCTATACTTTTCTTTACAATTTCAATTGCCCTATCAACGCCTGCACAAAAACCTCTAGGAGATGCTAAAAGAATTTTAAGATGATTATTTTTCACTTTGATCCTTCCTAAAAAAAGGGATTAAAAAAACAATACATGCAATTAGAAAAAAAAGACTGCCAAACATAGCCCAAAAGCTTCCTACACTTGATATAATAAAACCCAACGCAGAAATAATGAATAAAATCCACCCAATTAAATTAATATTTTTATTACTCATTTTTTTCAATTAAATATTCGAGCAATATATGTGGAAAAGTTAATGAGGCCAATCCAATAAAAATTACTCGATATATAGTTTCATTAAATTCGTTATAATTATTCAGAATTGATATTGAAATAACATATCCAAAAATTGTCAAAATTGTTAGTGGAAGGGCTTTTTTAATAAATACCGGTAAACCCTTTATCAAATTTTTATTTAATTCTCTAATCAAAGAAATCGAGTGCCTTATTGAATGTAAAAAGCAAAAGTAAATCGTAAAAGCAATTATTGGATTTAGAAAATAATTTAGGATAAGTATTGACAAGTAATCCATCAATAATAATGATTTTGCTTCAAAACTTTTGTTTAATGATAAAATAATTCCTGAAATTAAAGATAGTAAGATAAATATAAATAATACCTCATTAGATATTATTAAATTATTTGAAATATAAAAATTTAATGTTTCGAATATTGTTAATGTCTCTTCTTTGTGGAAAAATAAAGGTGAGGTAATTATTAATGATCCTTTTAAAAAATAAATTAATTCAAAATTTTTCTTCTGATTAATGAATTCAGAGTCTTCTTTACCAAAATGGAAAGCGGCAATAATTAAAAACAACAAAAGTAACAATTTTGGAAATACTAACCAAATCAATATTGTAACTGCACCAATAAATAAATAACTCAAATAAAAAATATTCATTGATTTATATCCAAAGTATTTTATTAGCTTCTTTCCTTTAATATGATCCAGAGAACCATGAGATATTCCAATTGTTAAAATTAAGAATAATGAAATAATTAAGAAACTACCTTCTCTTAGGTATTCTATCCCAGATAAAAAAATACATAAATTAAAAAAAATTAAAGAGTGGTAAAAATTAATTTTGATCATTTAATTTAAAAAAGAGCTTTTATAAAAATCCATTTAGGCATTTTTAATATTATTGATGAATCTTCTAAAAGATTACTTTTATTCGACAAAAATTTTATAACAGTATTAGATTTATTATTAAACATCCTAAAAAAAATATTCGGCATTTTGCTTGGATTATTTTTCAGAACTTTCAAAAAAATATTATCGAGAAATTGATATTTCTTTTTAATTTGAAAAGTTTTCAATTTACTAATGTTTTCGATGTTTTCTCTTATATATTTACTTTGTTCTTGAATATTTAGAAAAGTATAACCAGTACTTAACCTTGTCATACCTCCAGCGGTTCCAATATTAATTTTATTTTTTACTTGGCTGATTACTGGATAAAAAAGAGGTATTGCACCCACCTCTTTATATGTAATCTTATAATCTTTTATTTTTAGATTATTCTCAATATATTCTTTAATTTGCTGATCATAGTCTTTTTGTGAGTCATCATTCATTTCTGATAACCAAGTTGTTTCAACCAATGCTGTCCTTTTTGAATATGGAAGTGTATAAAAAAAATGAACACTTCCTCTCTGTTCACAATCAAAATCCATTAGATTCATCATTTCTTCATCAAAAAATTCCTTTTTTGTTTCTATTTCTACACCACAAAAATGCTGCCATAGACCATTGTTTTGATTATCTAAATTTGGAACACTATTAAATACTAAAGAGTTATCAAAATTTAAATTTTGATCATTTTTGTGAAATGAAATATTTTTATTCTCTTTTAATCTATTGTTTATCTTCTCATAAAATAGCCCACTATCAATACTCTGATATGGATAATTATCGCACTCCAGATGTTTAGTCCTTTGAGGCACATTTATAGAAAAATGTTTCCAATTTTTTTTCACACAATCTTCAAAGTTATGCGGGAATGTCTTCCAAAAAGACCAAGTTTTATCTTTTTTGTATTCATTTCTTGGCTCAATAATAGCTAATGTTTTATTTTTTAACTTATTATTTGTCTCTAATTCATATGCTAAAGATAATCCTGCGCAACCTCCTCCAATTATTACAAGATCAAAATCTTTCATTTAAATTTATTTCCTCACTAATTAATTCGTGCTCTTTATCTCTAAGGTGATTATGTTTTTTTATCAATGATAGTTTTACTAGGTCAAATATAGATAAAATTGTTTGTAATATCTTGCCACTATCATTAACAAAAATTTTACCTGATTTATTATAATTTTGAATAGTTTGTTTTTTAATAATATTTCTTCCAATTTGTCTATAAATTCTTCTTGCAACTAAAATTGAAAATCTAAGAGTTAATTGAATATCTTTTATTGATGAAAAGCTACTATCATAAAATAAATCTGCAGTAGCCAATGTTTCTTTTATGGTTTCAAAATTATGTTTTATATAAAACCTTTTATTTTTAGAGTCCTCTATCACATCTCTAGAAATATTTGTTAGTTGCATAGCTATTCCCAAATCTATAGCCGATTTAAGAGAATTAGAGCTAGTGACATTTAAAATTTTTGCCATCATTAATCCAACAGTTCCTGCTACTCTATATGAATAAATTAATAATTCCTTTTTTGAATTTAATTTTACCTCGCTTTGAATATCAG
This sequence comes from uncultured Pelagibacteraceae bacterium, assembly GCA_902581405.1. Classification (GTDB taxonomy): domain Bacteria; phylum Pseudomonadota; class Alphaproteobacteria; order Pelagibacterales; family Pelagibacteraceae; genus Pelagibacter. The sequence goes on from CACHOJ010000006.1 coordinate 22,839, forward strand.
ACTCCACACCATCGAATAGGTCTTCTACAATTTTTGTGGAAATATTATATTCATCCATTAATACCCACATATTTTTTATTATCGGATTCTGAAATTCTTGATTGTTAAAATTATTTTTGAAGTTTAAAAATCTTCTTAATTTAACATCAATTGTACCTTCATCGTCTGCTATATTGTCTAAAGTTCTACAAAAATCGTATAAATTAGAACACTTCAAGTAAGTTTCTTTTGGAAGAAAAAAACCAGCCCAGTTAAAAGATTTTGCGTATATTGATAGAAAATTTTTTTTATCCATTACAAAATTTTGTCTAAGACTTTTGCTGAAGATAGTACTCCTGGTACACCTGCCCCAGGATGAGTGCCTGCCCCAACAAAATACAAACCATCAAAAACCTCTGATTTATTGTGAAATCTAAAATAAGCTGATTGGGTAAATTTTGGTTGAATAGAAAAACCTGAGCCATATTTTGTATTTAACTCTTTCTCAAAATAATCTGGAGTTAAATAAAAATCCTCAACAATATTTTCACTTAGATTGGGCAGTAAACTTTCTTCCATTTTTTTAATAACTAATTTTTTCATTTTATCTCCCTCAATAGACCAATCTATACCAGATTGGTTATTGGGAACCGGCACCAACACATAAAAACAATCATGATTATCAGGCGCCATAGATTTATCAGTAGCTGTTGGTCTATGTAAATAGTAACTAATATCGTCATTTAATTTTTTATTGTTAAAAATATCATCCAAGTGTTCCTTGTACTTATCTCCAAATTTGATGGTATGATGTTCAATGCCGTCGTAAACTTTTTTTGTTCCAAAGTAATACACAAACAAACCCATTGAATATTCCATTCTTTTCATTTTCCAATTAAAAATAGAATTACTACTATTTGTATTTGCTAATTTTGAGTAAACTGCAGGTGGATCAGCGTTGCAAATGACATTATCTGTCTCTATTTTATCCCCGTTGCTTAGTTCAACGCCAGTTATTTTATTTTTATTTGATAAGATTTTATTTACTTCGCATCCTTTTAATATTTTTATATGTTCTTCATTCATTAGTTTTTCCATACCATTTATTATTTGTCCTGTTCCACCCATGGAGTAATGAATTCCCCATTTTTTTTCTAAATATAAAATTAATCCATATATTGATGTTGTTGTAAAAGGATTACCACCTACCAATAGTGGGTGCATACTAAGTAATCTTCTCAATTTTTCATTTTCTATGTAAGATGAAACTAAACCATAAACAGATTTATAACTCTTTAGGTTGAACAAAGAGGGTATTTGCTTTAACATAAACGAGGGTTTATCAAATGGTACATCTGATAATTCAGTAAATCCTTTATCGAAAATTTTTTTTGTAAAATTAACTAAATTTTTATAACCCTCGGCATCTTTTTCATTGATCTTTTTAATTTGATCAATCATCTCTTGTTCATTACCTGAGTAGTTGAATTTGAAACCGTCCTCAAAAACAAATTGATACCAGGTTTTGAGAGATCTAATTTCTAAGTAATCTTTTGAGTTTTTATTAAAAAGCTGGAATAATTCATCAATCAAATAAGGCGCTGTTATAACAGTTGGACCACCGTCAAATGTAAATCCATTTTTTCTAAAAACTCTTGCTCTTCCACCTAAATCTTTATGTTTTTCAATCAGGGTTACATTATGACCCTTAGCCTTTAATCTCAATGCTGCAGCCATACCCCCAAAACCTGATCCAATTACTATCGAATTCATAATACAGATTTTATATTATTTTGAGTAAATGTAACGTAATTAAGTTATGAATTAATTTTTTTTAATTCAGACTTTGCTTCTTCAAGATTTTTTTCAAAAAGATTATCTAATTTGGACCTATCAACTGTTGTAGTCATAATCTTTTTCACAGACTCTAGTGCAATTTTAATTGATCTATCTTTGATTTCTTTGATTGCTGACTCTTTCATCTGATTTATTTTAGTTTGAGTTAAATTTTTCTTTATTTCAGAACTTTTATGAAACTTTTCATTCATGCTAATAACAAGCTGTTCTGATTCAGATTTGGCTTGATCGAGTATTTTTTTGGTTTCTCCTTCTACAGAGTTAAGTTTAGCCTGAGCCTCATCTAAGAGTTTCTTTGACTCAACTCTTAACTTTTCACTTTCTTCAATCTCCTTTTTTATATCTCCTATCATTTTTGTTAAGAGATTGTTTATATTCTGAGGAATTTTAAAATATACCAACAGACCAATAAATATAAAAAATGAAATTGCTACCCAAAATGTTGCATCAAACGACATCTTTTCTCTCTTTGTTTAATTTTGCTTGATCCTCTACTATTGCAGCAATACTGCTACTATTAACTTCTTCACCTATCAGCTCTTTTATTAATTCTGCAGATGTTTCGGCTGCTATTTTGTTTATTTTTTCACCTGATTTGTTTCTAAATTCAGACAACTCGTTTTCTACTGAACTAATTTCTTCATCAAGATCTTTTTCTAATGCATTTCTTTTTTTATTAATATCCTCTAATATTTTTTGTCTAGCTTCATTAAAGTAGTTTTTTGCTTTAATTTTACTATCTAAAATAATTTTTTCATATTCATCAATTTTTTTTTGACTTTCTTCTTTTTGTTTATCTGCTGTTTCAATATTTTCTAGTATTTGGGACTTTCTAGTTTCCAGGTTATCGCTGATTTTAGGCAATATAACTTTGGTCAGAACAATAAAAAGTATTCCAAATGTGATGATAAGCCAGAATATTTGAGATATCCAAAACTCTGGATTGAGTTGAGGCATACCACCACTTTCAGCAGCAAATACTGTATTAAAACATGCAAAGCATGTGACGAATACAAAAATAATTATTTTTTTTAACATTAACTAAAATGCAAATAAAATAATCAACGCAACTACTAGTCCAAATAATCCTGTAGCTTCAGCTAAAGCAAATCCTAATAATAAATTAGGGAATTGTTTTTGAGCTGCAGACGGATTTCTCATAGCACCAGATAAGTAATTACCAAAGATAATTCCAATACCAACTCCTGCACCTGCTAGTGCAATAGCCGCTAAACCTGCTCCTATCATTTTTGCTGCTTCTAATTCCATTCTTCCTCCTTTTTTTATTAATGGTGTAAATTTAATGCATCATTCAAATAAATGCATGTTAAAATTGCAAATACATACGCTTGAAGAAAAGCAACTAATATCTCCAAACCTGTAAGTGCAACTGAAAAACTTAGTGGAAGCCACCCACCAACAATTCCTAAGCTAATAACAAAACCGCCAAATACCTTCATCATCGTATGACCAGCCATCATATTTGCGAAAAGTCTTACAGATAAGCTAATCGGTCGACTTAAATATGAGATAATCTCAATAACAACTATTAACGGCAGCAATACCATTGGAACTCCACTAGGAACAAATAATTTTAAATATCCTAATCCATGTTTTATAAATCCAATAATTGTAACTCCAATAAAGATAAAAGCTGCTAACACAAATGTAACTATTATATGACTTGTGACTGTAAACGCATAAGGTATCATTCCAAACATGTTACAAAATAGAACAAACATAAATAGTGAGAAAATAAAAGAAAAGTATGGTTTTGCTTTTGATCCAGCTGTATCACTTATCATTTTGGCCACAAAGGTATAACTGAGTTCTGACAATAGTTGTAATTTGTCAGGTATTAAAGTTTTTTTCTTAGCACCTAAATTAAAAATTATTAAAATAGCTAATGAGCTTATAACCATAAATAAACTTGCATTGGTGAAAGAAATATCAACAGAGCCTAATTTTATTTCCGGTCCAATCCTATAAACATTGAATTGGTACATTGGATTTGATGCCATTATATTCTCTTATTTATTCTGCATTTTTTTTGCTGATTTAATTACATTCATGATACCTGCAATTACTCCTACAAAAAAAAATATTAAAATTAACCAGGGCTTAGTACCAAACCAATTGTCTAAAATAAACCCAATAATTGTCCCAACAGCTACCGCAGCAACTAATTCTGTACTCATCTTAAAAGCGTGGCCCATTCCTGACGTCTTAGGCTCTTTATTTTCTAAATATTTAGACTTTGCTCTATTTTTTGCACTTTTAAGGCGAGTTTTGAAATCCTCATCTTTCATTAGCCTAAGCTACCATGTCCTCAGCTTTTTGAAGGTCAACAGCAACTAGTTGACTTATCCCTTTCTCTGGCATTGTAACCCCATATAATCTATCCATTTTTGACATTGTTAATGCGTGGTGGGTTACTATTATGAATCTTGTGGAAGTAATTTTTGTTAACTCGTTTAGAAGATTACAAAATCTAGTGACGTTTGCATCATCAAGTGGAGCATCAACTTCATCTAATACACAGATTGGTGAAGGATTAGTTAAAAACACAGCAAATATTAGAGATAATGCCGTTAAAGCCTGCTCACCTCCTGAAAGCAGAGTAATAGATTGAAGTCTTTTTCCGGGAGGACTTACTAGCATTTCTAAACCAGCATCTAAAGGATCATCTGAGTCTACTAATTCTAATTTTGCACTACCCCCATTAAATAACTTTGTATAAACTTCATTAAACTTTCTATTTACTCTTTCAAAAGCATCTAAAAGTCTTTCCCGACCTTTTTGGTTCAGTTCTGTGATACTCTCTTTTAGTTTTAATATTGCTGTAACAAGATCCTGTCTGTCTTGTTCCATTTTTTTTATTTCAGTTTTATACTTTTCAGTTTCATCGTCAGCTCTTAAATTAACAGAACCAAGCTTTTCTCTTTCCCTTTTTTTTTCATCTAGTAGCTCCTCTTGAGTAACTAGATCTGGAAATTCATCACTTTTTTCAAGATTTGAATAATCAAGAATTTTACTTTCTTCTAAATTTAACTCTGTCATTACCCTTTCCAAAAGATCATTTCTTCTTTTATTTAAACCCTCTATGGTAGCTCCAGAGCTTGCTTTTTTTTCCCTTATTTCAATTGAGCTTTCTTTTGTATTATTTAGCTCAATTCTTATTTCTGCAATACTATTATCTATTTTTTCAACTAAAACTTCATTTTCATTTTTTTCATTTTCTGAAATTCTTAAATTTTCAGAAATCTTTCCTTTTTTTTCTGCTTGTGATTGAGGTTGTTTTTCTAGCAAATTTAATTTTTCTTCTAACTTATTTTTTCTAGTGTTTAATTCGTTAACCATTTTTTCAGAATTGGTCAATAAATTTTGCCAACTTTCAAATTCCTGATCAATAATATTTATTCTCTCTTTTCTTTTTACAGATTCTCTTTTTATATTTTGGTTTTTGCTATAAGTTTCTGCGTAATCATCTTGCAATTTTTTTATTTGATCACTTTTAGAAGTTAAGGTTGAAATAGTATTGTCACTTTCAAAATCTTTAACTTTCATAGTTAAATAAGATAAATTTATAATGCACTCGTCTAAAATTTTTAGTGTCTGGTGATTTCTATTTTCAGAAATTAATTTTTTAACTTCCTCAATTTGGTTTTTTATATTATTTATAATTTCATTATTTTTTTGTAATGACTCCGCACTAAAACTATCAAGCAATGCATCCATTCTCTCTTGTTCACTTTTTAATTTTGATTTTGAATTTTCTAGGTCTTGATTTGACAGCTTCTCAGTCTCGTAGTACTTTGAATCCGTTTCAATTAAAGTATTTCTTTCCTCTTTAAGTCTTTTTTCATTTGAATTAGCGTCAATTACAATACTTTTTTCTCTATCTATATCTTCGTCTATAACTTTAATAGAATTTTTTATTGTATCTATTTCTTCGTTTATCCTAGTACTTTCTTCATCTAAAGCTTTAAGCTCAAGATTTAATCTTTGTATCTTAGACAAATTCTCAATATTCTTTTGTCTAATTGGTTCTACTCTTTCAAGTTCGTTTTTAATTTTAGTTTCTAACTCATTAATTTTTTTATTAAATTCCTCTACTTTAGTATCTGCTTCGGTATTTACTTCATTTTCTAAACTAATTTCTTTATCAATTTCTATAAGTCTTAAATAATATAGACCCGCCTCTACTTTTTTGATTTCTTCAGAAATTAATTTATATTTTGCTGCTTCTTCAGCTTGTTTTTCTAAACTTGCAAGTTGTCTTTCTTGCTGTCGTCTAAGCTCATCTGCTCTTTTGAGATTATTTTCTGCTGCTCCTAATCTGATTTCAGCCTCATGTCTTCTTACATGAAGTCCTGCTATTCCAGCAGCTTCTTCAAGTATTGCTCTTCTATCAGATGGTTTTGCAGTAACTAATGCTCCTATTCTTCCTTGACTTATTAATGATGGTGAATGAGCTCCAGTGGATAGATCTGCAAAAAACATTTGCGCATCCTTTGCCCTAACTTCTTTGTTGTTTATGTAAAACTTTGACCCTTTATCTTTTTCAATTTTTCTTCGAATTTCTATTTCATCCAATTCGTTATATTGATGAGGGCCATCTTTATTTTCATTATTTAAACTTAAAACTACTTCAGCAATATTCTTTGATGGTTTATTTGACGTACCTGAAAATATAACATCTTCCATCCCTGAACCTCGCATACTTTTTGCCGAGGTTTCTCCCATGCACCACCTAAGTGACTCAACTATATTTGATTTGCCACAACCGTTAGGCCCGACAATACCAGTGAGCCCTTTTTCAATAAGAAAATTTGTTTTCTCTGCAAATGACTTAAAGCCATTTAATTGGATTTTTTTAAACTCCATCCAATGAGTTATATCAGTTTTTCAATATATTTTTTTAATTTTTTATAGTTTTTAGGATTTTCGAACTTTTCACCGTTGATTATAAGTGTTGGAGTTGCCTCTATTTTGAAGTTTTTTGCCCCATCGATTCGGTCTTCTAAAATAAAATCTTCAATTTTTGAGTTGGCAATACAATTATCAAAATTTAATTTAAAACCAGATTCTTGAACTACTCTTTTTAAATTTTTATTGAGATCCTCAATTGTACTTCCTCTTACCCAGCTACTTTGATTGTTGTATAAGTGATGAAGTATTTCTGATTTTCCGTCATTCCTACAATGAGCTATTTTTGCTGCATTAAATGCAGCTATATCTAGAGGAAAATTTCTATATTCAATCGAAATTAAATTTTTATCTATAAAATCAGTTTTTAGCTTTGGATAAATGTCTCTATGAAAATCTCCACAATGACTACAAGTCAAAGACTCGAACACCACAAGTTTTACTTTTGCATCAACATTGCCGTCTTTAATATGTTTAATTTCTGCTGTTGCGTTAAAACTAATAAAAAATATCGATATTATGAACGTTTGTATTAATATTTTTTTCATCTTGTTTTAAATATTTTATTTAACTCTAATAGAGATTGTTTAATTCTATCATTCTTAATATTGGTAATCTTCTTAATATTTTTGCTATTTGTCGCATTATTAATTTTATTATCTCTAGTTTTTTTGAATTCTCCCTCAAAGGTCTTTAACCTTATATTATCGACCACATTATAACCAAAAAAAATATTTATTTTTTTTAAAATTTCTTTCTTAGAATATTCTAGTTCAACTTCATTTCCTCTTTTAACCATTATACTTAAATAGCTTCCATTTAATTTTGAGTTTTTATAAGAAATTGGATAGCAAACATTAAATAATTCTTTGCCAACAAGAAATTTCCAATTATCTAAAGTATTTGAATAAATTTGTCCTTTTTTATTCAATATTCTTTTTGCTTCTTGGGGCAATGTATCTTTAAAAGATCTTAGTCCTTGAACAGATTTATTTCTCTGCTTAGTATTATATTTAAAATTCATATGACAAATCAAAACATACCAAATAAAATTTTAAAATGGTACGACAATAATAAAAGAAATCTTCCTTGGCGAAAAAAAGTCTCTAAAAGTCAAAAAGAATATTCTACTTTAGTAAGTGAATTTATGTTGCAACAGACTCAAGTAAAAACAGTAATCCCATATTTTGAAAATTTTACCACGAAAATCCCAGATTTAATAAGTTTATCAAAAGTTAGAGATGCTAAATTGATGAAATGTTGGGAGGGTTTAGGATATTATTCAAGAGCAAAAAATCTAAAAAAAACAGCAAAAATAATTATAAATAAATTTAAGGGAAAGCTTCCAAATAATGAGGAAGGTTTAAAATCGCTACCTGGGATAGGAGATTATACTGCAAAAGCTATTATGGCAATTGCATTCAACAATAAAATAATCCCACTAGATGGAAATGTTGAAAGAGTTTTGAAAAGAGTATTTTATTTAAAAAAAGAAAAAGAAATTTCTAAAGAGAATTTACATAAAAAAAAATCTTTTTTTGGGGAAACAAACAGAGCTAGTGATTATGCTCAAGCCATAATGGAAATAGGCGCATTAATTTGTAAACCAACAAAACCAATTTGTAATCAATGTCCAATTTCTAGAGATTGTAAATCTTTTAAAAAAAACGATTTTCAGATTGTAAAAATAAATAAATTTAATAAACAAATATTTTTTGAGGCAAATATTTTTCAAAATAAAAAGAATAATTATTACCTTTTAAAAAACAGAAAATTTAATTTTTTAAAGGATATGCCTATATTTCCAATGAATGAGATAACTAAAATAAAATTTAGAAAACACGTGGGAAAAAGGATCAATATAAAAATGTCTAATATGGATATGAGAATTGCAATTACGATGAAAAATAATTTACCAGAAAAGAAAAATGGTTTTTTTGTTGATGTAAAAGACTTAACTAATTTGACTTTACCTTCATTTACAAAGAAAATAATTAATACTATCAGATAAATTAATGAAAAAAATTGCAATAATTGGTGGAGGAATATCGGGGTTATATTTTGCAAATATTTTAAATAGTGAAAAAAATTTTGAATACAAAATATTTGAAAAAAAAAATAATTTTAATTTCCAAGATGGTTATGGAATTCAACTATCAGTAAATAGTATTAAGTTATTGAATAACATAGGATTTAAAAATCTACCTGCATCTGAAGTTAGCTTTCCGTCAAAAGTGAATTTCATACAAGCAAATAACTCTAAAAAAATTTGCGATATAGACCTTACACAATTTAATGATCCATTAAATCGATACACAACACTAAAAAGATCAACATTATTAGAATTTTTATTTAAGAATGTGCCTGAAAATCAGATTAAATTTAATTCAAATATAACAAAAATAGAAAAGGCGAATGGCTTCAGAATTACTTTGGATGAAAATACACATGAGGAATTTGATTATTTGATAATTGCTGATGGTATTTTTTCAAAAACGAAGTCATTGATATTGAATGATATTACAAATCCAAAATATAACTTTAATGTCGCTCTTAGAGGTAAGTTAAGGGGTGATTATGGTAGTAATATTTCTATTTATATGGCATCAAACAGTCATTATGTGATCTATCCGATAAACCAAAATAATGAATATAATTTTGTAGCTATCATAAAAAAAAAATTATCATCAGATGAGCTAAGAAATTATGATTTATTTAAATCTAATGAGTTTTTAAGCTCTTTAAGATCAAATTTACAAAAAACATCACAAATAAGCTTTGGAAATTTAAGTGAATTAAAATCTTTTCCTGTTTACGTAAGCAGCAAATTTCCGAGTTTAAATGAACAAAATATATTTTTATCCGGTGATGCTCTGTTCACTTTCCCACCATCATTTGCTCAAGGTGCGTCCCAAAGTATTGAGACCGCAAACGATATATTAAAAAGTATTTTAAATGGTTCAACTGAATACTATCAAAAAAGAATTGAAAATATTTCCTCTATAAATGACAAATCAAAATTTAACCATTTTTCATTCCATTTATCAAATCCTTTAAGTGTCTTTATTAGAAATAATATTTTGAAGTTTCTCTCAAAAAATAAAACATTTCTTGAAAATTATTTGGGTAAAATTTATAGATCTTAATTTGTAGGTCTTAGTCTTTGTCGTAAATCATCAATTGGCTTTAAAGAATTTCCAGATTTATAATGCCAAAATGTCCATCCATTACAACTTTCTGCACCAATAATTTTTGCTGCCACTTTATGGATTGATCCTTCTGATTGTTGATATTTTATACTACCATCTATCATAATTTTTGCATTTACTTTTTTCTTTTGGTCATAAATTTCTGTTCCAGGTTTAATCAGACCCATTTCAACTAATGATCCGAAAGGAATTCTTGGTTTAGTTCTGTTATTTTGTAAAGTATCTAGATATTCATCTTTTATGATATTTGTATTCTCTAATCTTTTCTTAGCAGCATCGAAATAATATTTTTCTTTTTCAATTCCAAAATAATTTCTACCTAATTTTTTTGAAACAACAGCTGTAGTACCGGATCCTAAAAATGGATCCAAAATGAAATCATTTTTGTTTGATGAAGCTAATATTATTCTATGAATTAAAGACTCTGGCTTTTGTGTAGAATGAACTTTTTTTCCATTTTTTTTTAATCTTTCTTTTCCATTACAGATTGGGAAATTCCATGTGGATCTCATCTGCAGGTCATCATTTAAACATTTTAATGATTGATAATTAAAAGTATATTTGGATTCTTCGCTTTTTGAGGCCCAAATAATCGTTTCATGTGCATTGGTAAACCTCGTTCCTCTAAAATTTGGCATTGGGTTATTTTTATTCCAAATTACATCATTTAGTATCCAAAAACCCAGATTTTGGATCGTAGTACCAACTCTAAATATATTGTGGTAGCTACCTATAGCCCAAATTGTTCCATCCTTTTTTAAAATTCTTTTACATTCTTTTAACCACTCAAAAGTAAATTCATCATAGCTTTTAAAACTTTCAAATTGATCCCATTTATCATTAACAGCATCCACTTTAGATCTATCCGGTCTTCTTAATTCTTTTTTTAATTGAAGGTTATAGGGAGGGTCAGCGAAAATAAGATCAAAAGTTTCGTCAGGAATTTTTTTTAATTCCTTTAAACTGTCTCCATTAATAATTTTATTTTTTAAAGTTTTAACACTCATTTTTTAAATATTAATTAGACTCCAGAGAAGAGTCCGCGTCAACCTGTGATTGAATTATTTTGAGACTACTTGTTGCTATTTTTTTTTAAGACTCAATATGTTGTGTATTGGACTGAATGTTTTGCGATGAAACCTAGTTATTCCATATTTTCTAATAGCGTTAGTATGATCTTTGGTTCCATAACCTGCATTTGAGTCCCATTTGTATTTTTTGAAACTTTCTGACATTTTGAGTATCAGTTTATCTCTTGATACTTTTGCAACAATTGATGCTGCAGATATCTCTTTTATTTTTTGATCTCCTTTGATTACTGTTTTTGTAATGTAATTATTCAAATCTGGGGATTTATTTCCATCAACAAGTACTAAATTTGGTTTAACTTTTAGTTTTTTTATTGCTCTCTTCATAGCTAATAGACTTGCATTTAATATATTAAGTCTTTCTATTTCTCTAATTGATGCTGATCCAATAGCCCAAATAGAATTTTTTTTTATATACTTAGATAATTTTTCTCTCTCAATTTTTTTCAGTTTTTTAGAGTCTTTAATTTCTTTTTTATTTATTTTAGGATTAAATATAACCGCTGCAGCATAAACTGGACCAATCAAACTACCTCTACCAACTTCGTCAACACCAGCAACAATTTTTTTCATTGAGCTATAAAAAAATGATACAAAAATATTCCGATAATTAATCCTTTAATGAATATGATCCGCAATAATCCATAATTAGAAATATTAAGTTTTTCTTTCCACCAACTTATATATTTTTTATGTATTTCTATCATTTTAGATTTAAACAGATATTTTTAATTCATCTATTTTTTTCCTGATTAATTTTAAATCAGCCCAAGAATATTTTTTTTGATCAGCCTGTCTTAACAAGTAGGCAGGATGAAATGTTATCATTGTTAAATATGTTTTGTTATGAATGATTAGCTCTTTCCAAACACCTCTTTCTTTTGAAATTTTTATTTTGGAACCAAAAAGCGACTCCATGGCTGTACTACCCATTAGAATTAAAATTTTAGGATCAATTATCGCGATATGTTGCCTAAGATAATTTGAGTATCTATTTATTTCTGATGGCTCAGGCTTTCTATTATTTGGTGGTCTATAATTTACAACATTAGTTATATAAATATTGTTCCTTTTTATCTGAATTGCCTCTAGCATTTTGTTTAATAATATTCCTGCATCTCCAACAAAAGGTTTTCCTTGTTCATCTTCTTTTTGCCCAGGTCCTTCGCCTATAATCATTATTTTACTTTGATTGTTCCCATCAGCAAATACTAATTGCTTAGCATTATTTTTCAGCTCACAATTATCTATATTTTTAATTTCATTTCTCAATTTAGAAAGTAGTTTAATTTTATCTTCTAGTTGTGGTTTAGTTTTTAGTCTGTTAATTGGTTTATCACTAAATATATACTCAATTTCGTTTGAGTTAAGCTTTTCAAGGTTTAATATGTCATTTTGATTTTTGAAGTTTAAAGTCATAAATTTATATATGAAAATTTTGATCGTAATTTTATCATTTTTAGCACTTCAAACCAGCACATATTCAAGCACTTCTGAAAATAATAAATTCAACCAGAAGTACTTATCTAATTATTTTTCTGCTTTAGTCTCATCTGGAAATCAAAAAAACGAAGAAGCACTTGAATACTTTAATTCATCAAAATTTTTAATTCAAAAACATGATAATTTTTTAAAAAAATATGTTTTTTCCTTAGTTTTAAATGGACAAGTTAAAAAAGGAATAGATCAAATAAAAATTTCAAAAAATGATATCAACTCAAATACTTTCGAGCTTAATCTTCTATTTTTAGTTGATAGTTTAAAGAAAAAAGATTTTAAGCAAGCAAATAAAAGATTTAAAGAATTTCAGTTTAATAAAGATGATGGAACATATGAATATGTAATTTATAAAATTTTAAAAGATTTCAATTATCTATTTCTAAAAAAAGAAACTGTTGAGGATAACAAGTATGGAACATTAAGTTTAATTTCTTCAGCTTTTCAAAATTGTTATTTAAATTCCCCAAACACCAGCTCATATTTTGGAAAATTATTAAATAGTTCTGATGGTGATTATTCTCGATACATGTTCTTTTATTTTGCAAACTTAATTGAAAATAATGATATTAAAAAAGTTATTAAAGTTTCTAAAACGATCGAGTCTATTGGTGACAGTATATTATTACATCAAATCAAAGATTGGATAGATAATGCTGAATACAAAAAATTTGAGTCCCATTTTTCATGCTCCAACGAAAATGATATTTTAGCAGAGATTTTCTATTTGATAGCTAATTTATTTTCAACACAAAATATTTACGATCAGTCCAATTTTTATTTAAGAATCTCTGAATACTTAAATCCTAAGTTTTACTTTAACCAGTCTCTCCTTGCTGAAAATTATTACTTAAATAACAATAACAACCAAGCTACTAAAATTTTAGAAAAATTTAAAAAAAAAGATAAATTATATTTTTGGTATAAAACAAAAAAGATAGGGAGAATATTATCTGAAGATAATAGTGAGGAAGAGGCTATCAAGTATATAAATAAGAATTTTAATTCTATAAAAAAACCTACAGAAAAAATACTTTATGATTATGCGAATATAAATAAAGGTTTTGAAAAGTATGAAATTGCAATTGAATATTATACAGAGTTACTCAAAAATGTTGATCAAAGTTCATATGCAATCTCAAGAATTTTATATAGGAGGGGGAGCAGTTATGAACGAACAGGAAATTATGAGAAGGCTGACAGAGATTTAATTGAAAGTTTAAAAATGTATCCAAATGAACCATACACATTAAATTATCTAGCTTATAGCTGGTTAGAAAGAAATTATAAAATAGATGAAGCCATAAATATGATACAAAAAGCGCACAAACAAAAAGAAAATGATCCATACATCACCGACTCTGTTGGATGGGGATTTTATTTAATTGGTGATTATATCAATGCTGAAAAATATCTTAAAAAAGCATTACAACTAATGCCAGATGATCCAATTGTTAATGATCATTATGGTGATGTCCTTTGGAAACTAGACAAAAAATTACAAGCAAAATATTATTGGCAAGCAGTTTTAGGACTTGAAGAGACAGAAGATGAAATGAAATCGAAAGTAAAATTGAAATTATTAGAAGGTTTAGAAAAATCATAATTAATGAAATTTGAAAAGATTAAATCACATGCAAAAATTAATTTATCTCTAAATGTTCTAGGAAAAAAAAACTCTAAACTTCATAACTTAGAAACTATAGTTGGTTTTCTAGACTTACATGACGATATTTACATAAAGAAAACAAATAAAAAAAACCATATAATAAAATTTACTGGAAATTTTTCTAATAAAATTCCAAAAAAGAATACTATCAGTAATTTATTAAAAGTTTTAGATAAAGCAAAAAAACTAAAAAATCAAAAATATCTTATTTCAATTAAAAAAAATATACCCCAAGAAGCAGGGTTGGGAGGTGGGTCAATGAATGCAGCTTCCTTAATAAATTATTTGATTAAAAAAAATATAATCTCATTGAAAATGAAGGAAAAACAAAATTTATGTTCAAAAATTGGTTCAGATGTTATTTTAGGTACAGATCAAAAAAATCTTGTATTAGCTTATAAAAATAAAATAAAAAAAATTAAAAAAAACCTTAAAATTTTTACTTTGTTGATTAAACCCAATTTTGGTTGTTCTACAAAAAACATATATGCTCAAGTCAGAAATTATTCAAAACCTCAATTTTCTAAAATTAAATCAAAAAATATTAAATTCAATTCTCTTTCAAAAATGAAAAATGATTTAGAGCTAATATCTTTGAACATGTATCCAAGACTACGGAAACTTAGAGATTTTTTTTTGAGTATAGATAAAAATTCTCATGTAAGAATGACAGGATCAGGTTCAACAATTGTGGGATACTTTATGTCCAAAAAAGCCGCACTAAATGCAAAGAAATTATTAAAAAAAAAATATAAAAACTATTGGTGTAATTTATCAAAAACTATATAAAGATTTTTTTTGTGATATATGAAATTAATTTTGGGGTGTAGCCAAGTGGTAAGGCAGCGGTTTTTGGTACCGCCATTCCTAGGTTCGAATCCTAGCACCCCAGCCAATTATGTTTAATTTTTTAAAAAAAATTTTAAAAACCAGCAGAGAACCTAATCTTAGAGAAAGATCTTTTTCAAAAATATATAATAACACTGAGGTTTCTAAAATTTTTGATGCTATATCAAATTTCAACGAAACCAGTGAGATTAGATATGTAGGAGGATGTGTTAGAAAAATATTAAATCAAGAAGAAGTAGATGACATAGATTTAGCAGTAAATTTAAATCCAAATGAAGTTAAAGAATGTTTGCAATCAAATAATATTAAATTCTTTGAAACAGGAATAGAACACGGAACTATAACAGCTAATTTAGGTAAGAAGAATTTTGAGATTACGTCTTTGAGAGAGGATGTAGATACTGACGGAAGGCATGCAAATGTTAAATATACCAACGATTGGCTAAAAGACTCATTAAGAAGAGATTTTACATTTAATTCTATTTATGCAGACAAAGAGGGCAATCTGTTTGATCCAAATGGTGGAGCCGAACATTTAGAAGAGGGCAAGGTTACATTCATCGGAGATCCAAATAAAAGAATTCAAGAAGATTACTTAAGAATATTAAGATATGTTAGATTTTTTCTAAATTATAGCAAAGAATCTCATCATTTATCAGTACAAAAATCTATCAAGCAAAATATTTCAGGCATTGGCAACCTTTCAAAGGAAAGATTAATTAGTGAATTAAAAAAAATTATTTTATCAAAGAGCATTCTAAAAATATCTGAAGACCCTTTTTCTTTGGAAATTTTAAAAACTATTTTTCCTCAACTCGTAAATTTAAACTGTTTAGGTAAACTAAATAATTATTCAAAAAGTTTATTAAATAAAAAATCATTTGTTTTTTTGATTTCTTATTTAATAATTGATGAGACGGATAATGCGAATTATTTTTTATTTAAATATAATCTTTCTAACGAAAACAAAAAAAGAATAAAATTTTTAATTGATAACTATTATCTATTCTCTGAAAAAGATTATTTTAGTAAGAAAAATCTTAAACGAATTTATTATTTTAATGACAAATCTTATGTTATTGATTTATTAGATTTGAAAATTTTCAATTCTAAAGTGGCATCAAACAAACTCATTGAGTTAAAAAAATATTTTGAAAAATTTGAAAAGCCTATTTTTCCTTTAAATTCTAGGGATTTGCTTGACAAATATAAAGCAAAAGAAGGCAAAGATTTTGGACAAAAAATTAAGTTGCTTGAGAATATTTGGTTAAATAATAGCTTTAAATTGAGTAAAAAAGAAGTTGATGAAGTTTTTAGTAATTAAATATATTTAACGTCTTTAATTTCAAAATTTTTAACACCAGCAGGTGTTTTAATTTCAACTAAATCTCCTTTATTTTTGCCAATCAGACCCATACCTATCGGTGATTTAAAGTATATAAGTTTTTCTTTTAAGTCAGCCTCATCTTTTCCAACAATTTTATATTTAACATTTTCGTCGGTATCTAAGTTTTGAAGTAGTATTGTAGAACCAAATATAACTTTTCCATCATTATCTAATTTAGAAACATCAATTACATTAGCTCTAGCTATAATATCTTCAACTTCTTGAATCCTACCTTCATTATGTGATTGTTGTTCCTTAGCCGCATGATATTCAGCATTTTCTTTTAGATCCCCGTGAGACCTTGCCTCGGCTATCGAAGCTACTATTTCAGGTCTTTTTTTTTCTTTTAAAAAAATTAATTCTTCTTTTAATTTTTCTAATCCTCTAACTGTAATGGGTTCTTTTTCCATATTTTATCTCCATTTTGCAACAGGAGGTAGAGACATTAAAATAGCCTCAACATTTCCATTAGTTTGCAAACCAAATTTTGTACCTCTATCGTATAGCAAGTTAAACTCAACATAACGACCTCTTTTTTCTAACTGAATTTCTTTTTGTTTATTTGTCCATTGTTTTTTATATTTTTTTAATATTATCTCTCTAAAGATATTTTTAAAGCTTATTCCAACTTCCCTGACAAAACTAAAATCCTTTTCCCAATTCTCTTTTTTATAATCAAAGAAAATACCTCCTATTCCTCTTGGCTCTTTTCTATGGGGTAAGTAAAAATATTCATCACACCATTTTTTATATTTTTTGTAATAGTTTTTATTATGTTTATCACATGAAACTTTTAATTCTTTATGAAACCATTTTTCTAAACTTTTATCTTTTAGACAAGGCGTAACATCCATACCTCCACCAAACCATCCATGTGAGGTATAAATATATCTAGTATTAAAATGCATTGCTGGAACGTGAGGGTTTTGCATATGCATTACTATTGATATGCCTGATGCCCAAAAACTGGGGTTCTTATCACCACCTGGCATTCTATTTCTAAATTTTTTTGAAAATTTTCCGTAAACCTCTGAAAAATTCACTCCAACTTTTTCAAAAATTTTTCCATTTTCTAATATTCTAAATTGGCCTCCACCTTCATTAGATTTTTTTCCTCTTTCCCAATTATTAATTTTAAAAATATTTTTTTTACCCTCTAATTCCTCTATTTCTTGACAAATCACTTCTTGTAAAGTTTTAAACCAATTTCTAGCTAATTTTTTTTTTATTAATTCGTCCATAAATAATTAGTTTGTCTTATATTTTCAGAAAGAATAATTGCAACTGATGAAGCTAAATTTAGAGATCTTTTTTTTTCAACCATTGGTATTTTTATTCTATGATTCGCTATTTTATGAACTTTTTGAGGAACACCAGAACTTTCTCTTCCAAATAAAAGTGTATCTCCATCTTTAAATTTAAAGTCCATATATGTTTTATTTGCTTTAGTTGTCATCAATATTACTCTATCGTTTTTTTTTGCTTTAAAAAAATCCTCAGAGCTTTTGTACGTTTTGATCATACTTTCATCCAGGTAATCCATCACTACTCTTTTAAAACGCTTATCGCTAAGAAGGAAACCACAAGGCTCAATTATCTCCAATATTGCACCTAGGCAAGAGCAAGTCCTAGCAATTGCTGCTGTGTTTTGGGGTATATCTGGCTCGTAAAGTGCGATTTTTGGCCTAGAATTATTTGTTTTGTGTGTCATTCTTGCTATGGAAAAAATATCTTTTTCTTCATATGAAATCATATATTAAGAAAAAATTAAAATAATAAATGTCTGACTCAGATAAAAAAAAACCAAATAGAAGAGACTTCATATTAACGGCAACAACAGCTGCGGGGGCTGTCGGTGTTGGTGCTGCAGTATGGCCATTGGTTGATCAAATGAACCCCGATGCTTCTGTGAAAGCACTAGCCAGTACCGAGGTAGATGTAAGCTCAGTTCAACCTGGTCAATCGATAACTGTTATATGGAGAGGAAAACCTGTTTTTATTAAAAGAAGAACTCAAGATGAAATCGATAGTGCAAGAGCTGTAGATTTAAGCGAATTAAAACATCCAGAAAAAGATGAGGATAGAGCTAAAGATCCAGAATGGCTTGTTATGCTAGGAGTATGCACTCACCTTGGATGTGTTCCTTTGACAGATAAGGGTGATTACAATGCATGGTTTTGTCCATGCCATGGTTCTCACTATGATACATCAGGTAGAATTAGAAAAGGTCCAGCTCCAACAAATATGGAAGTTCCTAAATATGAATTTGTAAATAGTAACACTATAAAAATAGGATAATAAAAATATAAATGAGTGATCACGAATACACACCGAAGTCAAAAGTTGGAAAATGGTTTAATGATAGACTTCCATTGCTTACATTAGCAAACCATTTAACTGACTACCCAACACCAAAAAATCTAAATTACTGGTGGACTTTTGGAGGCATTTTAACTTTTTGTTTAATAACTCAAATCATTACAGGAATTATTTTAGGTATGCATTATGTAGCTCATGCTGATTTAGCTTTTCAAAGCGTTGAACATATAATGAGAGATGTAAACTATGGTTGGTTAATAAGATACGTGCATGCAAATGGTGCTTCAATGTTTTTTTTAGCTGTTTATATTCATATTTTTAGATCTCTATATTATGGATCATATAAATCACCGAGAGAAGTTATTTGGATTATTGGTATGTTGATTTATTTTTTAATGATGGCTACTGCATTTATGGGTTACGTTCTACCATGGGGGCAAATGAGTTTCTGGGGTGCAACAGTAATTACAAATTTGTTTAGTGCCATTCCTTTAGTAGGAGATAGTATAACTACTTGGTTATGGGGAGGTTACTCAGTAGATAATCCAACTTTGACAAGATTTTTTAGTTTGCATTATCTTTTTCCATTTTTAATTTTAGGATTAGTCATTCTTCATATTTGGGCACTTCATGTCCCAGGAAATAATAATCCGATTGGTATAGATATAAAAAAACCGTCAAAAGACACTGTTCCTTTTCATCCATACATAGTGATTAAAGATTTATTTGCGCTTTTGATATTTTTAATAATTTTTGCTTTTTTTGTATTCTTTTCACCTAATATATTAGGACATGCAGACAATTATATCGAGGCAAATCCATTAGTTACACCAGCTCACATAGTGCCAGAGTGGTATCTGTTACCTTTCTATGCGATACTGAGATCAGTGCCCGATAAGTTGCTTGGGGTTATAGCGATGTTTGCGGCAATATTTGTATTAGTTATTCTTCCATGGTTAGATACTTCTAAAGTTAGATCAACTGTCTTTAGACCAATATACAAACAGTTTTACTGGTTTTTAGTAGCAGATGTTTTGATACTTGGATACGTTGGTGCAATGCCAGCAGAAGGACTGTATTTATTGATCGCAAGAGTTGCCACTGCTTATTATTTCGCTCATTTTTTAATAATACTTCCATTTTTAGGAATGAAAGAAAAGACTACACCATTACCACTTAGTATTACAGAGCCTGTGCTAGGAGGTTCTGCTGATATGGCGATGGCTAAAAATAATTCTGATTATAAAGAGAAGTTGTGAAAAACTTTTTCAAATTAATCATCTTTGTTACTCTAATTTCAAGTCTATTTTTTTCAAATGTAAACGCTGCTGGTGAGAAACAAGAACTATTGAAAGTTGATTGGAGCTTCAAAAGTTTTTTTGGAAAGTTTGATAGAGCATCTTTGCAGAGAGGGTATCAGGTCTATTCAGAAGTTTGTGCATCATGTCATTCTTTGAAACATTTAAGTTATAGAAATTTAGCAGAAAAAGGGGGACCAGAATTCACAGAGCTTGAAGCTAAAGCAATTGCTTCAAATTTTGAAGTTACAGATGGACCAAACAGCGATGGAGAAATGTTTGAAAGACCTGCAAAACTATCCGACAAATTTGTTATGCCATATGCAAATGTCCAGGAAGCCATAGCAGCTAATGGTGGGGCATATCCACCAGATATGTCAGTATTAGTAAAAGCTAGAGGTGGTGGAGCAAATTATATTTATTCTGTCTTAATGGGATATGAAGATCCTCCAGCAGGCATGGAACTCGATGATGGTGTATATTATAATAAATATATGTACGGTAATAAAATTAAAATGGCATCTCCTTTAGATGATGACATCGTAGAGTATATTGATGGAACAAAAGCAACTGTCGATCAAATGGCCAAAGATGTAACAACTTTTTTACAATGGACTGCAGAACCACATCTGGAAACAAGACATAAAATGGGTTTTAGAGTAATAATTTATTTAATAGTATTAACTATATTGGTTTACTTTAGTATGAAAAAAATATGGTCACGTATTGAAACGAAAGTTTAATATATCTCCATCATTAACTATATAATCTTTACCTTCCAATCTCATTTTTCCAGCTTCCTTAGATTTTAACCAACCTTTATTTTTTAAAAAATCTTCAAATGATATTGTTTCGGCCCTAATGAAACCCTTTTCAAAATCAGAGTGAATTTCTCCAGCAGCCATAGGTGCTGTTGAGTCTCTTGTAATTGTCCAAGCCCTTGATTCTTCAGGACCAGATGTAAAAAAAGTTTGTAAACTTAAAAGATCATATCCTTTTCTAATTAATGAATTAAGACCAGTCTCAGACATGCTTATCATATCCATGTAGTTTTTTTTTTCATTTTCATCTTCAAGTTGATTAATTTGATTTTCTATATCTGCTGATATTATTAATGTATTTTCTTCCCCAAATTTTTTTATAAATTCCTTAGTATATTTATTTCCTGATTTAATACTTTCTTCATCAACATTGCATACATATAGCTTTGGTTTGGTTATAAGAAGACCGCTATTTTTCAAAGTTTTGTGATCAAATCCATTTGTAATTAATGTTAAATCTTCGTCCTGGTTAATTATTTTTTGTGCTATTTCTAATAATTTTAACTCCTCATTTTCAACGTTTTTTTTATTTTTCTTATCAAGTCTTTTTTGAATAGACTCTAAATCTGCAAGTTTCATTTCGGTTTCGATTATCTCCAAATCTCTGACTGGATTGACATCGGGATTTACATTTTGAATATCTTCTGAGTCAAAACACCTTATCATATGAATAATTGCATCAACCTCACGGATATGCGATAAAAATTTGTTACCAAGTCCTTCTCCTTTAGAAGCTCCCTTGACAAGTCCTGCGATATCCACAAAGGATATTGTTGTATTTATTTTTTTTTTTGATTCTGAAATGATAGCTAATTGATCAAGTCTTTCATCTGGAACTGCAACTATACCAATATTTGGATCAATTGTACAAAAAGGAAAATTTTCTGCTTGTGCTTTAGCTGAGTTAGTCAAGGCATTAAATAAAGTTGATTTACCAACGTTAGGCAATCCAACGATTCCACATTTAAAACCCATTTAATTATTATTAACTGTACTTGAAAATAAATCTAATTTTTTATCAATTAAGATGCTTAGAGAGTCAATAATATTATTGGTAATTGAGTCCAAGTGAACTTGTTCGTCCTCATTAAAATCGTTCAAAACATAGTCAGAAACAGATATTTTACTCTCTGGTTTGCCTATACCGATACGAACTCTTGAATATTCCTTCCCAATAAATTTATCAATCGATGCAATACCGTTATGACCTGCACTTGAACCACCAAACTTAGCTTTTATTTTACCAAACTCCACATCTAAGTCATCATGGAACACAATTACATCTTCAGCATCTATTTTAAAGTATTCAAGTAATTCTCTAATACATATTCCAGAATTATTCATGAATGTTAATGGTTTGATTGCATATATTTTCTTATCACCTATATTTCCTGTAGTTAGCAGTCCTTTAAACTTAGGTTTTTGTTTTGATAATCCAAACTTTTGATTTATGGCATCTACGATTTTAAAACCAATGTTGTGTCTATTATTCTGACTATTTGGAGTCGGATTTCCTAAACCAACAAGTAACAACATATCAAATTAAATTTTGAAAAGAACTTTCACTATTTATTATTTTTTCTCTGATGAAGATTTATCTTCTTCTTTAGATTTATCACCTTCTGCTTTATCTACCTCAGTTGAAGCTTTTTCTCCACTATCAGCACCTGCTTCAACTCCCTCTTTTGCTTCTCCTTCTCCTGTCTCTGCTGGTTTCTCAGGTTCTTTAACAACTGTAGGAGCTGCAACCGTCGCAATCACAAAATCTCTTCCTTGAATAGTTGGGGTTACATTTTCTGGCAAATTAATAGATGAGATTTTTATACTTGTTCCTATATCTAATCCTTCCAAATCAACAACGAGCTCAGTAGGAATATTTTCTGCAGGACATCTTAGCTCAACTTGACGCCTTACAATATTTAGAACACCTCCTCTTTTAAGTCCTGGGGATAATTCATTATTTATAAATTTCACGGGTATTTCTAAAATAATTTTACCACCTTTTACAATTCTCATGAGATCAATATGGATTGGCTCATCAGTAACTGTATCGAAAGAAATATTTCTTGTTAAAACCTTCTGTTCTTTACCATCTAGATTTATTGATATTACATTTGATAAAAAATTTTCTTTGTTAATTAAATTTTTAATTTCTTTAGTTGAGATTGTAATTTTCTGATTTGGATCTTCTCCACCATAAATTATTCCTGGAACATTACCATTATTTCTTAGGTCTTTTACTTGACCCTTGGTTTTAGTATCTCTAATTATAGCTTGTATTGTGCTCATAAATTGCTGGTTTTTAACTGATGTATGGTAATTTTACAAGAGTTATTTAAATAGATCTGAAACAGATGTCGAATTAGAAATCCTCTTTATAGCTTCAGCTAACAATACTGATATTGATAATACCTCAATATTTCGCGCTTTTTTAAATTTATCTGAACTGTCTATGCTGTCAGTAATTACTAAATTTTTAATTTTTGAATTTTTAATATTTTTTACCGCATCTCCACTAAAAACGCCGTGAGTAGCATACACATGAACTTCTCTGGCACCTCTTTTTAGCAATGCATCTGCTGCATTTACTATAGTTCCTCCTGAATCAATTATATCATCAGTCAGGATACAAACTTTATTTTTAACATTTCCAATAACATTCATAACTTGTGATTTACCTGGGCTTGGTCTTCTTTTATCAACTATTGCCAAACCAACATCTAATTTTTTTCCTAATGCTCTTGCTCTTTCCACTCCTCCTACATCAGGCGCAACACAAATTAAATTTTTATTTTTTATTTTTCTTTTTATGTGCTTAGCAAAAATTGGCGTAGCAAATAAGTTATCTACTGGAATATCAAAAAATCCTTGAATTTGTCCAGCATGTAAATCTACAGTTACTACTCTGTCAGCACCTGCATTAGTTATCAAGTTAGAGACTAATTTTGCAGATATAGATGTTCTCGGCACAACTTTTCGATCTTGTCTTGCATAACCAAAATATGGTATTACTGCAGTTATATTTTTTGCTGATGATCTTCTTAGTGCATCGATGCACAAAAGTAATTCCATCAAATTATCATTTGCTGGTGAAGAAACTGATTGAATAATAAAAATACTATTTCCTCTTATATTTTCATTAATTTCGATATATATCTCCCCATCAGAAAATTTTCTAATACTAGTGTTAACTAATTTATTTTTAAGATTTTTAGAGATTTTACTACTTAACTGTTTGTTGCTATTTCCAGTGAGAATCTTCATTATTTGAGAATAATCTATTTAATCATAATTACAGAAATATTTCTACCATAATCATTTAATTTATTTTTTAAAGATTTTCTTGCGCTAAAAAAATTGTTACTTGTTTTATAAGTATCTTTTTTGATAATTTCAACGTTTTTCACACCTAAATTCAAAAAGTTTTGTCTGATATATCCATTCAAGCTAAAATAAATTTTATTATTTTTATAATTAAAAAATTTTTTATTAGATTTTTCTTTGGTAATGAACTTATTTAAGAAATCTCTCTTTACTTCATAGTTCTTATTGCTAATACAAGGGCCTACTACAACTATCAAATCTTTAAAATTACTACCCTTGATTTTGAACTCTTTTAAAGTTGTGGATACTATTTTTTTGAATGCACCCCTCCATCCAGCATGAATTGCACTTATCAAATTATTAACAGGGTCATAGATTAAAATTGGTGCACAATCTGCTGTAAGAATACCTAAAGCAATACCCTTTCTATCTGTTAACAATGAGTCACCCTCTAATCTTTTTTTAGGAATTTTGCTTATTTTATGAACAATATTACTATGGATCTGATTTAAAAGGACTAGGTTGTTCTTACTACAGCCTATTTTCTTACAAACCTTTTCTATATTCTTTGTGATATCTTTAATTTTATCATTAGATCCAAAACCACAGTTTAAACTCTTATAAATACCTTTTGAGACGCCACCCTGTCGGTCAAAAAAACCATGTCTAATATTTTTAAATTTGATCAGCTTTTTTGACTTAATCATTATTCAAAACCAAAAAAATTGTTATTATTGAATTTATATCCAAATATCACTTTAAAAAGTTTACCCATTTGTTTTTCTTCAAGAAGTCGAGTTAATGTTTCTGACATATATTTTTTTTGTTTTTTTGTCATTTTTCTTTCTAAAATTTGAGCTCTTTTGATTATCCCCATTCTCTCAAGGAAAAATTTCTGACTGACAATATTGGTTACTTTAAGGTTATTTTGAACAAAAAACTCTTTTAATAAACTGAAATTTACCAGCGAGGTTATGTCGGCTTTGCCAAGATTCCTGAACATATTTTCCATTGAAATTTTTTTATTATCCATAACAGCCTGTATAGTATTTAAGTTTCTGCTTGTTGAATAACCATAATCAATTAACAGAATACCCCCTGTGAGTTCAGAAATTTTTTTTATTATTTTGCTTAATTCTAAAAATCCTTTTTTTGGAAATTCAATAAATTTTAGTTTTTCTAATGTTTTGAAAGATCTGACTTGATCTCTATCTTGATTATTACCTGTTATAAAAATTTCAGAAATATTATCTTTACTTTCAAAAGTAAAACATTTTTCAAAAAATTGGTTATTTTTGTTAGTAAATTGTTTAATCGGGATTGCATCAAAAAATTCATTTCCAAAAAAAATAACTGGTCCATTATTAATTGAATTAAAGTTTGTAATCCATTTTACTTTTTTATTATTTATTTTTTTTTTTTGTAATTTTTTTAAAAAATTACTCTTTTCATATAAATAAATCTTTGTAGCTTTGTTAATTTCAGGAAAACTTTTTAATGTATTTATTAAAATCTTTGTTAAACTGCCATCTCCAGGCCCCAGTTCTATAAAATTAAATTTTTTTGGTTTGCCCATTTTTTCCCAAGTTGAAATTAACCATATAGTTATAATTTCTGAAAAGAGATTTGATATAGTTGGAGATGTTATAAAATCTCCATTTTCTCCAAATGGATCTTTACTTGTGTAATAACCTACTTTTGGTTCATAAAGAACTTTTTCAACAAATTCATCAACTGGTATTGGACTCTTTAATTTAATGTTAAATATTTTGTTATGTATTTTTGTCATTTCTATTAAAATAAATGATAAATCCAGTCAAAACCATTATTGCGCTTAAAAATATTCCCATACTAATATTTCCAAAAAGGTATCCGATGTGTTTATCTGGTTCTCTAAAAAATTCTGAGCTAATTCTAAAGCATCCGTAAATTATCAAAAACATGATAGAGCATTTTCCAACTTTATAATTTTTGTTAAAAAAAAATAAATTCATTAATATAAACAAAACTATTCCCTCCAGGAAAGCCTCATATAATTGAGATGGGTGTCTTAATTTATTATCATAACTTGGAAAATAAACTCCCCAATTAGAATTTGTGACTTTTCCTACCAATTCTCCGTTAACAAAATTAGAAATTCTTCCAAGAAAAATTCCTATTGGAGCGGTTATTGCGACTAAATCTAAAAAAATATAAATATCTTCATTTTTTTTTTTTGAAAATAAGTATGTAGAAAAAATTACACCAATTACTCCTCCATGAAATGACATGCCACCATTCCATATAATCAAAATTTCAATTGGATTACTCAAAAAATATGTAAAATTGTAAAAAATTACATAGCCTAACCTGCCTCCAATTATAATTCCAATTATTAAATATGAGATGTAATCTTCAAAAAATTTTCCAATAATATCATTTTTAATGAGTATTTTTTTACAATATATCCAACCAAAAATAATGCCAAAAATATATGCTAATGAATACCACCTTATACCAAAAGAAAATACCTCAAATGCGACTGGGTCAAAATTATTAGTAAACATTAATATAATTTATTATAAGTTAGTAAATATAATTCTGTTAAATAATTATTATGTCAAAATCAAGGTTCGTATTTGATAAATTCGCAAAGCTAATTGAACAAGGTTTAATTAACTACAAAGATATTTCTGATGAGATAATATCTATACTTAAATCTAAAAGAGACGAAATTGTATTTAAAATGAAATTAGCAAGCAAAGAAGAGGTTGAAATTTTAAACAAAAGAATAAGCATTCTTGAAAAAAAGTTACAAGAGAAAAAAAAAAGAAAAAAAACTAGTAAGGTAAAGAAATAGTTACTTTAAGACCTCCCAATCTCGATTTATTAAATTTAATATCTCCACCATGAGATTTCACAATATCAGATGAGATTGATAATCCTAAACCAACACTTGATTTAGAATCAGATCTACTTTTATCTACTTTATAAAATGGTTTAGTAATATTTTGAAATTCTGATTTATCTACTCCTGGACCATCATCATCTATTGAAATAAGAATAATTGAGTTTTTTTTTTCTGAATTTACTGAAATTTTTTTTGCATATTTAACTGAATTGTCTAATAAATTATTAATACATCTTGTAATAAGGTTTTTTCTGCCGTTAAAATAAATTTTCTTTGCTATTTTTTTCTCAATATTTTTATTATCATATTTAGAAACTATTTCATCTAGAAGTTCAGAAATATTAAATGTTTCGGTTTTGTCTTGAGCTCCTGTGCTTGTAAACTGGAGATATTCATTCAGCATTTTTTCCATTTCATCAACATCTTTTGATATTTTTTCCGATAGATCTTTGTCTTTTATTATCGCAAGCTGTAGTTTAATTCTTGTCAAAGGTGTTCTTAAATCATGACTAATACCAGACAACATTTCAGATCTTTGATTTAAATGTCTAAGAATCCTTTTTCTCATTTTTTCAAATTCAAGACCAGCTTTTCTTATTTCTAAAGCACCAGATGGTCTAAACTCCTCAATCTCCTCGCCTCTACCAAATCTTTCTGATGCTTGTGCAAGTTTTGTTATTGGTCTTGTTTGATTTTTGAGGAAAATCATTGCAACTGCTATCATTAAAATCGCAGGAACTGTTATCCAAAAAGCAAATATCCTTATTGATGATGCCTGAATTCTTTCTTTAGGAAAGAATATTTGCAAAACCCCATCTCTAAATTTAATTCTTAAATCTACAACTTCTTTATAAGAAATAGTATTAAACCAGTGTTCTCCAATTTTAGGTTTTAATTCTCTCCTTAAAGTTCTGTCCATTGGACTGAACCATCTTTCAACTTTAATATCCGGTAGTTTTTCATCCTCTAAAAATCTAACAGAAAAACTAAAATTTTTATTATAAAGATCAGTAACTATTTTTTTATTATATTCATTCTCATTGTCATAAATATCAATAATAGTAACTATTTCACTCACCAAAGCTCTTGTTAGTCCTTTGTTTGTCTTTATCCATAAACTATCAAAAAAAACTAAAGATATAGTGATCTGTAAAATTACTATTGGTACTGCTACAATTAGTAATCCTCTATAAAATAACCGTTTAGGTAATATGTTTTTAAAAAATTTACTCAATCCAAAGAACATATCCTTCTCCTCTTATAGTTTGTAGATATTTGGGATTTTTTGGATTTTCTTCAATTTTCTTTCTTAGTCTGGTGACGATCACATCAATTGATCTCTCTTTACTTAAATCTATCAGGTCTGCAATTTCATCTCGTTGAAATATCTTTCCTGGAGAATTTATCATTTTGTCCAAAATCATTTTTTCAGTATTGTTAATTTTTAAACTTTGGTCTTTTTTGAAGATAAGTTGTTTTTTAAGATCAATTTTTATATCCCCAAATTCAATTATTCTCTTAATTTGTAATGATTTGGTTTTAGTCAGAATATTATTTATTCTTAAAATTAGCTCTTTGGGCTCAAATGGTTTTGTCAAATAATCATCTGCTCCTAACTCTAATCCCTCTATTCTCTCTGATGGTTCTCCTTTAGCAGTTAGTAGTAAAATTGGAGTATCAATTCTTTTTTTATGTTCATGAGTGAATTCTAATCCTGTTTTACCTGGCATCATTATATCTAATACTATTAAATCAAATTTGACTATTTTAGTTTTTTCAATTGCTTCAATTGAATCTTTAGCAGTTGAAACAAGATAGTTATTTTGGTTAAGGTACTCTCTTACAAGATCTCTAATTCTATCATCATCATCAACTATTAATATATGAGCTTTAAATTTTTTCATTGATAATTTTTTTTAGAACTTTGTCGAAACTTATAACCTCATTGGACTCTGAACTTAAAAATGCATCATATATTCTTTTTTTTTGAGCAGAAAATATTTCATCAAAGATCTTTTTACCATTTTCAGTCAAATATACGTGCTTAACTCTGGTATCAACCTCATCCCTCTTGAATTCTATAGCATTAATTTCTACTAAATCATTTAATACTCTATTAAGACTTTGTTTAGTCACTTTAAGTTTTTTTAATAAAGTTGAAATAGTTATACCTTCATACAAAGAAATTAGATGTATTACTTTATTATGAGCAGTTCCCAATGCATGTTTGTCCAAAACCTTTTTGGCATCAGCGACAGTTTCTCTATATCCATTGAATATTTTTTCAATATATTCTTTTAATTGATGATCTTTAAGATATAAAAGTTTTTTCATAATGGTAAGTTATATTGACATATTATATATACAAAGATATTTTTTCTAAAAAATAAATCTAATGATACCGTTCGATAAAAGAGAGGGAAAAATTTGGTACAATGGTGATCTTGTTGAATGGCAAGATGCCAAAGTGCATGTAATTAGTCATGGACTTCACTACGCTAGCCTAGTTTTTGAGGGGCTTAGAGTTTACGATGGTGAAATTTTTAAATTACAAGAACATACTGATAGATTATATCATTCAGCAAAAAGAATGGATATCACAATCCCTTATACAAAAGATGAAATTAATGCAGCATGTAATCAAATAATAAAAATTCAAAATGTTCAGAATGGTTATGTAAGACCTTTCGCTTGGAGAGGTAGTGAAATGATGGGGGTATCAGCTCAAAAAACAAAAATTAATGTTGCAGTTGCCACTTGGGAGTGGGGAGATTATTTCGATCCTAAGTTGAAAACTGAGGGGATTAAATTAAATATTTCAAATTGGCGAAGACCTGCACCAAATACCATTCCCTGGGACAGTAAAGCGGCTGGCTTATATATGATTTGTACACTTTCAAAACATGAAGCTGAAAGACAAGGGTATAGTGAGTCTTTAATGTTAGACCATGAAAATAATGTTGCAGAGTCAACAAGTGCTAATATTTTTTTTAAAGATAAAAATGGAGAACTTCATACACCAATTCCAGACTCTTTCTTAAATGGAATTACAAGACAAACTGTAATTGAGCTTGCGAAATCAAAAAATATTAAAGTACATGAAAGAAAAATAAAACCTGATGAACTTTCTAACTTTGAAGGATGTTTTTTAACAGGAACAGCTGCAGAAATTACTCCCATATCACAAATTGCTGAAAATAATTATGAAGTTTGTGATGTAATTTTAGATTTGTTGGACAGTTATGGAAAACTAGTTAGAAAAAAGAAAGCTGCTTAATCTTTATTATCTTCAGAAATAGCGTGATCAATCCCTTTTCTTAAATATTCATAAGCTGTATACAAAGTAAGGAAAGCAGAAAGCCATAATAAAATTATCCCAATAGTCTGAGCATTATAATCTTGGAAATTTATAATTTTATTTCCAGTGTCGCCTGTAAGCAAAATAGAAATTGAAAACATTTGGAGAAAAGTTTTTACTTTTGCTAAACTTGAAACAGGTAGTTTAACACTTCCTTTTGCCAAAAATTCTCTTAAACCAGATATTAGTATCTCTCTTGTTAATATAATTATAGCAGCTATTACTTCATAATTTTTAATAGTTCCATCCATAACTAACAATATTAGTGCTGTTGCTACTATAATTTTATCTGCAATTGGATCTAATAATTCACCAAGTTTAGACTCTTCTTTAAACATTCTGGCTAATAATCCATCTAAAAAATCTGTAAATGATGCGATTACAAATAAAGCAAATGGAATTACATCTCCATAAAAACCTGGTAAATAAAATGTAAAAACAAATATAGGGACAATTATAATTCTACCTATTGTTAGATAATTTGGAATTTTGATTTTCATTCGTGAAAGAAATTATATATCTTTTTAGCAACTTTTTCCTCAACTCCCTCAACAGTTTTTATTTCATCTAAGCTAGCTGACTCAACAGCTCTTGCTGAGCCGAAATGGTTTAAAAGAGCTCTTTTTCTTATAGATCCAATACCATCAATTTGATCAAGTAAAGACTTGCTAATACCTTTTTTCCTTTTAGCTCTATGAGCGCTAATCGCAAATCTATGAGACTCATCTCTTAATCTTTGTAAGAAAAATAGAGTAGGATCATTCTTTTCAAACTTAAATTCTTTGCCATTATGAAAAAAGGTTTCATTTCCACTATTTCTAAATTTACCTTTAGCAATTGCTATCATAGGAATATCATGCAAGCCTAATTCATTAAGCGTTTCTCTTGCTACAGAATATTGACCTTTTCCTCCATCAATTATTACTAAGTCTGGCATGGTTAAATAATGGTCCTTCTCTTGAACAGCTCTTTTAAATCTTCTGTTTAAAACTTCACGCATCATTCCATAATCATCTTGTTCATTTTTTTTAATCTTAATATTAAATTTTCTATATCTTTTTTTAATAAAACCTTCCTCTCCATATGTAATTAGTGCGCCTACACTATTAGTTCCCTGAATATGACTATTGTCATAAACTTCGACTAAATTAATATTATTTTCTAAATCAAATTTTTTAGAAACATTATCAAATAGTTCTTTGTTATTTTGGCTTTCGTAAATTTTTCTATTTAAGCTGTCCTTTGCATTTTTGAGTGCTTGATTTACAACTTTGAGTTTAGATCCTTTTTTCGCTACTGAAATATTTATTTCTTTATTCTCTTTTTGTGAAAGTGTTTTTTCAATTAAAACTTTTTCTTTAATATCTTCGCTTAAAATAATCGAGCTCGGCACACTTTTGTTTTCATAGAATTGAGAAACAAATGAGTTAAGAATTTCTTTAATATTATCATCTGGATCATGTTTCGGAAAAAAAGCTTGATTACCCCAATTTTGTTTTGACCTGTAGAAAAAAACCTGAATACACGCTTTTCCAGATTCTTTGTAGCCAGCTATTACATCTGCCTCTACTAAATTTGCCTCATTTATTCTTTGAGATGACTGAATAATATTTAAAGACTTTATTCTATCCCTTAATATTGCAGCTTTTTCAAAATCTAAATCTTCACTAGCCTTTTCCATTTGGTTTGATAAATTTTTTTGAATTTTTCTTGATTTCCCTGATACGAATTCAATTGCGTTGTCTACAGACATCTTATATTCATTCTCTTCTATATATCCAACACATGGCCCAGAACATCGCTTAATTTGATAAAGAATACATGGTCTCTCTCTTTTTTTAAAAACTGTGTCATCACAAACTCTAAGCTGAAAAATTTTTTGGATCATTTTAATCGTCCAATTTGCAGACCCGGCTGAAGCGAATGGTCCAAAATAAAAACCTTCCTTAGTTTTTTTTCCTCTGTGTCGTCTAATTTGAGGCCATTTATCTTGATTACCAATAAAAATAAATGGAAATGATTTATCGTCTCTTAAGAGAATATTAAATCTAGGTTTATACTTTTTAATTAAGTTTGCTTCTAAAAGTAGTGCCTCACTCTCATTTGAGGTACTGGTAATTTCAATTTTGGTTGTTTGAGATAACATTCTCTCAGTTCTAATTATATGATTTTTCTCTGATACATAACTTTTTAACCTATTTGGCAAGTTTTTTGCCTTACCAACATAAAGTATCTCGTTTTTAGAATTTAACATCCTATACACTCCAGGAAGTTTGGGTATAAGCGGTAACTCTTTTTTTATAGCTTCTTTACCGATATCAGAGCTTATCATGGCTTCTTTTTTTTGAAATTTGAATACCAACGGATGAACAATCTTTCATGATTTCTAATTTCTCAATTTGAAGACTTATTTTATCAATTCTTTTGTCTTTGAATAGTTCATCGAATACATCTTCCGCTAATGTTTCAAGAAAATTATAATGTTTATTTTTGATAAGTTTTTTTATCAATTTTACAATTTTTGCATAATTTACGATTGATTTAATATCTTTATCGTTAGAAGGTTTTTTGTCTTCATAATTCACCTCTAAATTAAATTTTACTTTCTGGGGAGCTTTTTTTTCAAAATCAAAATAACCAAGTTTTAAGTCAAGAATAAGCTCTTTAATAAGTACCTTTTTTTCGTAATTAAATAGGGTTTTATTCTTATCTATTTTAATAATTTTAAGATTATTTTTTCTCATATTATTTAAGTCTTGAGGTAATATAATCTAAAATGACTGGATTATAATATTGAAAACAATCAGCCATATTCATTACGTGTCCTGGATTTTTTTGTTTTGAAACATTTTCTTTCCAGTCATATCCTCCTACCACACATTTTTTTCCATTAACTTTATAATTCTCTGAAATAACAATTCTTTTAACACCAGGGACTTCTTCTAACCAATCTGATAACAGTCCTTCATACTTATCTCTAGGATGAGTAAAGGCTAGAACGGGTACATTATTTGATTTTTTAATATTATCAATCTGTCTTTGTCTTAGCTCTGCAGGACCTGGGCGCTTTTTAGCAAATTTTTTTAGTGCCTCTTCAGGACCAACTTTTTTGACTTTATATTTTTTGGAAAGTTTACCAAAACAAGCTTGCATGTACGATATACCTCCACCTACTTTATCAGGATGAGCAGCTAATAACATTAAAGTTAATAGACCACCACAAGAGTGACCTGATATAATAATCTGTTTTCTGGGAACTCCTATATTTACAAATTTTTCAACCAATTCTAAGTTTTTTTCAACTCTTTTATCTAATTTATGTTTACCCACATAAGGGGTTTTAGATTTCCACCAGCTTTTTTTCAATGACATATCCCCCGCAAAGTCATTAGAGCAAAAGTTATAAACCATAATTTTCTTACCATTAATTTCCTCATCGACTAGAGATGCTTGATTTTTTAGATCCATTGCCCAAACACATTCACTCTTTTTTGCCTCATCATTTGTGTTTTGACCATGATTAAAAATAATGATAATTTTATTTTTAGGGTCCTCAACAACAAAACCTTCTTTTATTTTAGCTGATTTAGTAATAAATCCACTTTTTAAAATTTTATTAGCATGAACATTATTAGAGATTAATAAAAATATTAAAATTAAAAAAATTTTTTTCATTCTTTACTTCCCACAATATCTGGTGTTTGCCAGTTTAGATTTTGACCACTATCAATAGCTAAGACTTGCCCTGTAATAGATATATTTTTAATAAAAAAGTCAACAGTATTACATACCTGTTCAACATCTACTTGTCTTTTTAATGGAGTTGCCATGTATTGTTTTTTGAAATGTTTCTCACTTTGCCTCTTGTTTTTGATTGTAGGGCCTGGTGCAATACCATTTACTCTTATTTTTGGAGCTAAACTCATTGCACTAGTCTTGGTCAAAGTATAAAGACCAGTTTTACTGATAGTATAAGAAAAAAAGTATGGTGTTAGTTTAAATACTCTTTGATCAATTATATTAATAATATTGTTATTTTTTCCTTTAATATTTTTAGCAAATTCTTTTGATAGAAGAGCAGGTGTTCTTAAATTAGTTCTTAAGTGATGCCCCCAACTATCAGTAGTAAAATTCTCTAATTTGTCATTTTCAAAAAGTGATGCGTTGTTTATCAGACAGTCAAAATATTTAAGTTTACTTTTTGCAAACTTAACAATTTTGTTTACATCTTTTTCTACACTTAAATCTCCTTTTACCAAATAAACCTTTGTACCATTTTGTGATAATTCTTTTTTAAGATTTTCTGCTTTTATTTTTGATTTGTTGAAATGAATAACTATTTCAATCCCTTTGCCAGAGAGTCTTCTAGCTATAGCAGCTCCAATTCTGGTGGCCCCTCCTGTAATAATTATTTTATTTGCTTCCATTTCTTCTTACCTTTTTGAGCTCTAGTACCCGGCATGCCCATTGTAGATCTTCCTTTAGGGTATATTTTGTTCTTTAAGTTATATTGTTTCACTTTAGGATTAAGTGTAACTTCTAACTCAGTACTTTCAAGTTTTCTAATTTCATCTCTTATTTTAGCAGCTTCTTCAAATTCTAGATTTGTGGCAGACTCTTTCATTTTCTTATTAAGTGCCTTGATATGTTTCTTTAAATTACCACCAACATTTGCCCCTGTACCAATTGTAACATAATCTTTTTCATAAACGCTTTCTAGTACATCACTTATTTCTTTTTTAACAGTAGAGGCGCTAATTTTATTTTTTTTATTGTATTCAAGTTGAATATTTCTTCTTCTTTCGGTTTCTTTTATTGCTTTTTTAATGCTTTTAGTTTCTTTATCGGCATACAAGATTACCTTTCCATCTAAATTTCTTGCTGCTCTTCCAATAGTTTGAATTAAGGATGTTTCAGATCGTAAAAATCCTTCTTTGTCAGCATCTAATATTCCAACTAATGCACATTCAGGAATATCAAGTCCTTCCCTTAGTAGGTTTATGCCAACTAAAACATCAAACACACCTAACCTCAAGTCTCTCATAATTTCTATTCTCTCAAGGGTATCTATATCTGAGTGCAAATATCTAACTTTTATACCATTTTCATGGAGGTATTCTGTCAGATCCTCAGCCATTTTTTTTGTTAATGTTGTAACTAATACTCTATAATTTTTCTCGATAGTCTTTTTGCATTCATGCATTAAATCATCGACTTGATTTTTAGCAGGTTTGATTTCAACCGGTGGATCTATTAGTCCAGTAGGTCTTATAACCTGATCTATAAATTTTCCTTTTGTTTGTTCTAACTCCCATGGACCAGGTGTAGCAGAAACAAAGACTGTTTGAGTTCTCATCATATCCCATTCCTCAAATTTGAGAGGTCTATTATCCATACATGATGGAAGTCTAAATCCATACTCTGCTAATGTACTTTTTCTTGATCTATCTCCTTTAAACATTCCATTTAATTGAGGTACAGTGACGTGACATTCGTCAACAAATATTAATGTATTGTCAGGAAAATATTCAAACAAAGTAGGAGGGGGTTCTCCGGGTTTCCTTCCCGATAAAAATCTTGAATAGTTTTCAATACCAGCACATGAACCAGTTGCCTCTATCATCTCAAGATCAAATTTTGTTCTTTCTTCTAACCTTTGTGCCTCAAGCAATTTATTTTGCTCTTTATGTTTTTTGAGTGTTATCTCTAACTCTTTTCTTATATTAATTACTGCTTGTTCAATCGTTGGCTTTGGGGTTATATAGTGACTGTTTGCATAAACCTTAACTAAATTTAGTTCTCTTACAAGATCACCTGTTAACGGATCAAATTCTTCAATTTTTTCAAGTTTGTCTCCAAATAAGCTTAGTCTCCAGGCCCTATCCTCTAAGTGAGATGGAAAAATTTCTAAATATTCGCCTCTAGCCCGAAATGTACCTCTATAGAAATTTTGATCATTTCTTTTATATTGAAGAGCAATTAAAGATTTAATTATTTGTTCTCTATTATAATCATAATTTTTTTGAAGAGTTAAAGTCATCTTACTGTAAGCTTCAACTGATCCTAATCCATAAATACACGATACACTTGCAACAATTAAAACGTCATCTCTTTCTAAGAGTGATCTAGTTGCAGAGTGCCTCATCCTATCTATTTGTTCATTAATAGACGCTTCCTTTTCTATGTATGTGTCAGATCTTGGCACATATGCTTCTGGAGTATAATAATCATAATAGGACACAAAATATTCAACAGCGTTATCTGGAAAAAACCCTTTCATCTCCCCGTAGAGTTGGGCAGCAAGGGTTTTATTTGGAGCAAGTATTAGGGCAGGCCTATTTGTCTCTTCAATTACTTTAGCCATGGTGAAGGTTTTACCTGATCCCGTAACACCTAATAAAACTTGATTAAACTCGTTCTTCTTAGCACCATTTACTAAATTTTTAATAGCTTCTGGTTGGTCACCAGCTGGTTTAAAATCTGATTTAATTTTAAATTTCTTTCCACCTTCAAGTTTTCCACCGATTTTTGGATTTTTACTTTGAATATCTGTAATTAAATCTTGATATGTATTTTCCATATATTAAATAAAGTAATAGAATATAAACAATTTTCAATGAGCATAATATCAAACAGTTTAAAAAGAATTAAACCATCTCCTACTATTGCAGTTACACAGAAAGCAAGAGAATTAAAAGCTGCGGGCAAAGATGTAATTGCTCTCGGCGCAGGTGAACCTGATTTTGATACACCTAATAATATTAAAAATGCAGCAGTAAAAGCGATTAGAAAAGGGGATACTAAATATACGCCAGTTGATGGAACACCAGCAATTAAAAATGCAGTCATTAAAAAGTTTAAAAGAGAAAATAACTTAACTTATACTTCGGAGCAGATAACAGTAGGAACTGGTGGAAAACAAGTTTTGTATAATGCTTTTGTAGCAACATTAAATAAAGGTGACGAAGTTATTATTCCAGCTCCGTTTTGGGTATCGTATCCAGATATGGTTTTGCTTGCTGGTGGTAAACCAAAATTTATTAAATGTGGTGAAGAAGATGGTTTTAAATTAACTCCATCAAAACTTAAAAAAGCAATAACGAGAAAAACAAAATGGATAATTTTAAATTCTCCTTCAAATCCAACTGGTGCAGCTTATACAAAAAAAGAAATAATTGATTTAGGAAAGATATTATTAAAAAATAAGAATATTCTAATTTTGAGTGATGATATTTATGAGCATGTAAAATTTGATAATTTTCAATT
Source organism: uncultured Pelagibacteraceae bacterium (assembly GCA_902581405.1). Taxonomy (GTDB): domain Bacteria; phylum Pseudomonadota; class Alphaproteobacteria; order Pelagibacterales; family Pelagibacteraceae; genus Pelagibacter. The sequence goes on from CACHOJ010000006.1 coordinate 60,579, forward strand.
TTTTACAATAGCACAGATAAAGAAGCTTAAAGATAGAACACTTACAATGAATGGGGTAAGCAAAGCATATGCTATGACTGGTTGGAGAATTGGTTATGCGGCTGGTCCTAAAAATATCATAGCCGCTATAAGAAAAATCCAGTCACAATCGACCTCAAATCCATCATCTATAAGTCAGGCAGCTGCTGTTGAAGCTTTGAATGGAACTCAGAGTTTTATTAAAAAAAGAGCTAAATCTTTTAGTGACAGAAGAAATTTTGTTGTGAATTATTTAAATAGTATTCCAGGGATTACTTGTTTAATGCCAAAAGGTGCATTTTATGTTTTTCCAAGTTGTAAAGGGTTAATTGGAAAAAAAACAAAAATAAAAAATGATACAGATTTTGTACAAAAGCTCCTAGAAAAACAAAATGTTGCTGTCGTACAAGGTTCTGCATTTGGTCTTGATGGTTATTTTAGAATTTCATATGCAACATCAATGAAAAAATTAAAGATTGCTATGGAAAGGATTAAGCTTTTCTGTGAAAGTTTAGGCTAAATTTAGTCTAATTACTGATTTTGCTGCATCAACTACTGAAACTTCTGGTTCTATAAATTTCATTTGAAGAATCTCCTCAGCATATTTTTTATCTGTCTCCATTTTAAGACCTAAATCAGGAACTAAATTTTTTGCACTTGAATCTACATAACTAATAAGCTTAACCATAAAATTAGGTAACTCTTTCTTAGGAAGCTTCTTGGAATGACTTGGAATGTTTTCAGCCATTATTTTTGATAATTCAAGAATTGATCTAGTTTCAGATCCAACAATTAATCTTCTGCCTTCAGCCTTTTTATTCTTTAATGATAAAACATGTGCTTTGGCTATATCTTTAACATGGGATATCATTACTGAAAATTTTGGAGCGGCTGGATATTTGCCTTGAAGTAATTGTTTAATATATTCCATTGATGTGCAACTTTTTTCATTCAAAAAGTCTCCTAAAACAAAACCAGGATTTATACAAGTTAGTTTATTTTTAATACCTTTACTTTCCATAAGTTCCCAAGCAGCTCTTTCAGCTCTAGTTTTAGATACAAAATAATCTGTAGTTTTGTCCCACTCCAAGTCAGTCCAATCATTTTCACCAAATGTATAAGGGTTTGTTCGGTTTGGTTTTCTATACATACAAACAATAGACGATGTTTTTACAATATGTTCTACATTTGCGTTTATTCCTGCATTTAAAACTCTCAAAGTTCCATCTTTTGCAGCTGGAGTAAGTGACTCTCTATCATTTGAAACTTTTAATGGAAAAGGAGAAGCTACATGAATAATATATTTACAACCTTTAGCGGTTTTATCCCACCCATCATCTTTTAATAAATCTAATTTTACAAATGATAGTTTTTCTGTTGAAGCATTATTTTCCTCAAGTGTTTTTTTTGTTATTTCAATTGAATTAATATCCCTAACTGTACCTATTACCTCATAACCAGAATTTAATAATTCTATAGCGACATGTTTTGCAATAAATCCACTGATACCAGTCAATAAAACTTTTTCATTCATGTAATTGTAAAATTATTTTGATTTTCTTTTTTTTTCTAACCCAAAAATAGGAGAATTCCTGAATCTCAGAACTAATATAGCTATTGCAATTAGCACGATTGCTCCAGCTTCATACAACAATACTTCTGGATTTATTGATTTTCCTTGCAATATTATAAATCTAGCAAGTGCTGTAATAGCAATAAACAATGGTAAAGTTATTTGAATGGATTGACTTTCCCAAAATACTCTAACCATTGCTAAAACTTCTAAGTATAGAAAAAGTAACAGCAAATCAGCTAAAGTGACTTTTTGAACTTCAATCATTTGATATATTTCTATACCGAATGCAATAACAGTAGCCCCAAGTATTATTACTAAAGCTAATAATTGAATTTGTTTTACAATATTCTCCATAAAATTATTTTATAAATGATATTCTATTAATTTGCAGCTAAATATTTCTCTGCCTCTAATGCAGCCATACAGCCCATTCCTGCTGCAGTTACTGCCTGCCTATAAATTTTATCCTTCACATCTCCAGCTGCGTAAACTCCTGGAATGTTAGTCTCGGTAGAATCGCTTTTAGTAATTAAATACCCTGTACTATCCATTTCTAGCTGATCTTTAAATAAAGATGTAGCAGGATCATGTCCAATAGCTATAAATAATCCATCTATCTTTAAATCTGATGTTTCATTAGTTTTAACATTTTTAATTTTTAATCCTTTTACATTTTTTGGCTCATCATCACCTATTACTTCTTCAACAACAGAGTCCCAAATAATCTCAATTTTTTTATTTTCCATTAATTTTTTTTGTAATAGTTTCTCAGCTCTAAGTTCATCTCGTCTATGAATTAATTGTACCTTTGATGCAAATTTTGTAAGAAACATAGCTTCTTCTACTGCAGCATTTCCCCCACCAACAACTGCAACTGTTTTATCTTTAAAAAAAAAGCCATCACATGTTGCACATGCCGATACTCCAAATCCTTTAAATTTTTGTTCAGACTCAATGTTTAACCATCTTGCTTGTGCTCCAGTAGAAATAATAATTGAGTCTGCAGTATATTTTTGTCCTCCATCACCAATTGCCTCAAACGGTTTAGATTTTAAATTTACTGATTGGATATGATCTTCAACTAAATCGGTTCCAACTGCCTTTGCCTGTTCCCTCATTTGTTCCATTAACCATGGTCCTTGAATAACATCTGCAAATCCAGGGTAGTTCTCAACATCAGTAGTTATAGTTAATTGACCACCCGGTTGCATACCAGCAACTAACATTGGTTTAAGCATGGCTCTTGCAGCGTAAACGGCAGCAGTATAACCAGCTGGCCCTGATCCAATTATTAACACTTTTGTATGTTTAGTTGGTTTTTCACTCATACAGGTCTATATAGTAAATAATGAGCAAATTAAAAGGTATATTATTGACTGAGGGCATGCACGGTATGCTTAGCCAAGTAGAAGGTTTAGCCAAAGCTCTTGATCTTGATTTTACTCACCACAAGGTTGAACTTAAAAGTTTATGGAGTTTAATTCCAGCAAAATTTACACCAATTTCTCAAAATGTTTACAAAAAAATAAAACATTCAGATTTTGATATAATAATTTCTTGTGGAAGAAAAAGTATAATTCCATCAATCCATTTAAAAAGTATCTCAAACAAAAAAGTTTTTAATATTCATATACAAGATCCAAAAATAAACTTTGATTATTTTGATTTTATTGTAGCACCCGAACATGACGGAATTAGTGGTTCAAATATAATTAATACGAAAGGTGCAATTCACTATCTTACAAAAGACGAAATAGAAGAAAATAAGGATTACTTAAACTCATTTATAAAAAAAGATAACAGAAAGATTTGGTGCCTAATTATGGGTGGGCCAACCAAATACTATGATTACTCAACAAAAAATATGAAACATATTTTTTCAATTTTCTATAAGATTTTAAAGAAAAAAGATTTTCAACTTGTCGTAATTCCATCAATGAGGACACCATTAAATACCATTCATTATGCAAAAGAATTTTTTGGTGAAAATCATACAGTTATAATGAATGTAGATAAAAAAGCCTATTTATCTGCTTTGGCCATTTCAGAAAATATCATAGTTACTTGTGACTCAAGCTCAATGATCTCTGAAGCTGCTTTAACTGGAAAACCTATTTATATTGCAAATATTTTGCCAAAAAAAAATGATATTCGGTTCCAAAGATTTCGAAATTTGTTTAGAGATTTAAATATCACTAGAAATCTTGGAGAAGATGTCGAAAATTGGACCTATCAAAGTCTTGATGAAACTAATAGGGTAGCAAAAATTATAAAAGAAAAAATTAATTGTTAATGTCATTTTTAAACTCAATACTAAACGACTCAAAAAAATTTGATAATCCATTTAAGCATTGGGAATTAAATAAACCTCTTACAGATGATCAAATCAATGAAATAATAGGAGCAGATATATCTGACCCAGCAAAACATAACCTTAATTATGATGGAACCAGAGCTATTGATGGTGGAGAGGGAAAATTCAGAGAAGGAATTTCAGATGGTGGCAAAGCTTTAAAATTTCGATGTTTTGTAACTCATGAAAATACCAGAGAATTTCCAGGACTTACAAATTTAATTAGAGAACTTCAAAGTAAAGAAACTCATCTTAAAATTTCTGAATTAATCAATAAAGATTTATCTAATTCTTATGTAAGAGTTGAAGTTATATGTGATCGAGAAGGTTTTTGGCTGAAACCACATTGTGATATAAAGGAAAAACTTATGTCATGTTTATTATTCGTTAATAAACATAATGAAAGTGAGGAACTTGGTACAGATTTTTATGATAGTGATTTAAAGCTAATTAAAACATTACCTTATAAAGATAATTATGGATATTTTTTTTCTAGCGGACCTAATACTTGGCATGGAATGGAAAAGAAAGAAATAATTAAAGAGAGAAGGTGTTTACAGGTAAATTATGTGACTTTTAAAACTGATTGGAAAGTTGAAAATTAATCCTCCCAATCAAATCTAGGAAATGTATCAAATACTTTAAAAATTCCCTCAGACCAGGTGTTGCAGACTTTAGAATAATCTTCATCATTTAAACTTAAACATTTTAATGACGCTAATTTATTTTCATCTTTTTTGTAAATTGCAAAATCAATGGGAGGACCTACAGTTAAGTCACTTTTTAAAGTAGAGTCCATAGAAATTAGTGCACACCTTGATGCATCTCCAATTGATACATCTGGTTTAATCACTCTATCAAGAATTGGTTTGCCATACTTAACCTCACCAATAACGAGATAAGGTTTACTATCTGCTGGTCTTATATAGTTTCCCTGAGGATATATAAGGTACAGCTCTGGCTTTTGTCCTTTTATTTGTCCACCTATTATAAAAGTTGAACCTAACAGAACATCGTCAGTATTTATTCCCTGAGGAGATGAGTGTTTTATATTTAGACCTCCCACATAAGATGCAATTTGTTCAAAGTCTTTACATGTATTTAAATTAATTATTCCCGATGAGCTTTTTAAATCCTTCTCTACAGATTTGTAAACAGCTTGTGATGTTCCTAAATTACCAGAAGTTACCATTACAATTGTTCTATCACCAACATCATGAGTAAACATTTTTGAGTAAATATTTACATTATCTAAACCTGCATTAGTTCTCGAGTCTGATGCGAAGACCAACCCTTCATTTGTTTTTATTCCAATACAGTATGTCATGAACGATTTTTATTTAAAAATGACATAATTATCAAATATTTTATGTCATAGCAGCTATTTGTATTTAGCAATTGTTTTGCAATTTTTTTTATCAAAAATTGTCTAATGTCTGTTTCTCTATGGAAAAATTATGACTCAAAATCCGCATACGATGGATATTTGACAGAAGAAAATAAGATTAGAAAACATGCTAGAATAATGACTGGCATCTTAGAAAGACATGGAACAAAAAAACTTCAAGAAATTGAAAAAAATTGTCAAAGCACAATAAATGCTAGAGGTATTAATTTTAGAGTTTATGCAGCAAATAATAGAGCAGAGGAAAAAAAATGGCCGTTAGATATAATACCAAGAATTATTCCAAAGTCTCAATGGAATAAAATATCAAGAGGATTAATTCAAAGAGTAAAAGCATTAAATTTATTTATAGATGATGTTTATAATAAAAAAAAAATTTTTAAGGATAAGGTTGTACCAAAAGAATTAATATTTAATTCACCTTATTATTTAAAAGAATGTGAAGGTTTTTCTCCAAAGTATAAAGCTTGGGCAAATATATCAGGAATTGATTTAATAAGAAATATTAATGGGGAATACCTAGTTCTTGAAGATAATTTACGTGTCCCATCTGGGGTATCTTATATGTTAGAAAATAGAATGGTAATGAGGGATGTATTTCCTGAATTATTTACTAGATATAAAGTTTCATCTATCCACCAGTATTCTAATAAACTTTATCAAAGTATGGTTGAGTGCATACCAAAAAAAACTGACAATCCTCATATGGTTGTTTTGACACCAGGTATTTACAATTCAGCTTACTTTGAACATTCATTTTTAGCTCAACAAATGGGAATAGCCCTGGTCGAAGGTAAAGATTTATTTGTCGAAAATGATTTTGTTTATATGAAAACAGTTAAAGGGAAATTAAAAGTTGATTGTATATACAGAAGGTTAGATGATACTTTCCTTGATCCAAAAGTATTTAATAAAGAATCACTAATCGGAGTTCCTGGTTTATTTAAATGTTGGAAAAAGGGAAATGTTGGCATTATTAATGCCCTTGGAACTGGAGTAGCAGATGATAAGGCTGTTTATTCTTATGTTAATAAAATGATTGTTTATTATTTAGGTGAGCAACCTAAACTTAACCAAGTAGAAACATTTTTGTGTGAAAACAAAGTTCACAGGCAACATGTAATTGAAAACATAGCTAAGCTTGTTGTTAAACCAGCAAATGCTTCAGGTGGATATGGAATAATGATTGGTCCTAAGGCACCAAAAAAAGAGCGAGATGAGATGGTAAAAAAGATTAAAAAAAATCCTCGAGATTTTGTTGCTCAACCTTTAGAAATATTATCAACAATACCAACTATTTGTGAAAATGGTATTGAGCCAAGACATTTAGATTTAAGGCCTTTTATATTAACTGGTAAAACTTCTTATGTTACGACTGGAGGTCTTACAAGAGTTGCTTTGAGAAAAGGAAGTACCATAGTAAATAGTTCTCAAGGAGGTGGGTCTAAAGATACAATGGTTGTGGATGCTTAGTTTTCTTGAAGAGCTTTAACTTTAAGTTTTTTCGTCTTCAGAGCATTGATTGCCTCTAAAAATGAATATGCAGTAGACATATTCGTGCAATAAGGAATTTTATTAGCTAAAGTTCCCCTTCTTAGTGCTCTTGCATCACTAATTCTATTTTCACTATTTCCGCCGCCGGTATTAATTACCAATGAGATTTTTTTTGAATTAAGTACATCTACTATATGAGGTTTGCCACTACTCACTTTATTAATTTTTCTGCATTTCATACCATTCTTAATTAAAATATCTGCAGTTCCTTTAGTTGCCGATAGAGTAAATCCAAGTTTTAATAATCTCTGAGCAACGCCAACAATTTCTTGTTTATGAGAGTCTTTAACTGATAAAAATGCTAAACCTTTTGTAGGTAATGAATTTGCTGCAGCTATTTGACTTTTGGCTATTGCCATACCAAAGTCATCATCAAACCCCATCACTTCTCCGGTAGATTTCATTTCTGGTCCAAGCAATAGATCGCTATCAGGAAATTTATTGAATGGAAATACTGCTTCTTTGACTGCAAATTTTTTATTGGTTTTATATTTTAATTTGTACTTTGAAAGTTTTTCTCCAGCCATTATTCTCGATGCAATTTTAGCTAGCGGAACACCATTAGCTTTTGAGACGAATGGAACTGTTCTGCTTGCTCTTGGGTTTACTTCTATTACAAATATTTCATCCTTTTTTATCGCAAATTGAATATTTAAAAGCCCTTTAACTTTTAGTGCTAATGCTAATTTTCTAGTTTGGATTTTAATTTCTTTTAAAAGATTATCTTTGATTGATACTGGAGGTAAACAACATGCTGAGTCCCCAGAATGAACTCCTGCTTCTTCAATGTGTTGCATTATACCTGCAACATAAACATCTTTTCCATCAGAGATAGCATCTACATCAACTTCCATTGCATGATCTATAAATTTATCAATTAAAATTGGATTTTGCTCTGAAGCTTTAAATGCTTCATTAATAAATTTTTTAAGTTGGCTTTTATCATGAACTATTTCCATCGCTCTTCCACCCAAAACATACGAGGGTCTTACAACAACTGGAAGACCAATGTTTTCACTTATTTTAATTGCTTGATCAAACTTGTTAGCAATACCACTTTTTGCTTGTTTTAAATTCAGTTTGTTTAATAGATCTCTGAAACGATCTCTATCCTCTGCTAAATCAATTGAACCATATTGAGTACCAAGTATTGGTAATTTGTTTTCATGCAAAAATTTTGCTAATTTAATTGGGGTTTGACCTCCAAATTGAGCAATAACTCCAATTAAATTTCCTTTTGATTTTTCTCTTAGAATAATATTTTGAACATATTCCTCTATAAGAGGCTCAAAGTATAATCTATCACTTGTATCATAATCTGTCGAAACAGTTTCAGGATTGCAATTTACCATAATTGTTTCAAATCCAGCTTCCTTTAGAGAAAAACTTGCTTGACAACAGCAATAATCAAATTCTATTCCTTGACCAATTCTATTTGGACCTCCTCCAAGTATAATTATTTTTTTTTTATTACTAGGATCAGCCTCACACTCAGTATTCAATGCAAAATTTCTCTGATACGTTGAATACATATACGGAGTAAAAGATTTAAATTCTGCTGCGCAAGTGTCTACTTTTTTAAATACAGGCAAAACTTTAAGAGCAACTCTTTTAGATCTAACTATTTTTTCTTTAATTCCTGAAAGTTTTGATAATTTTTTATCCGAAAAACCAATAGATTTAATTCTATTAAACTCATTGTATGTTTTTGGAATTCCTTTCTTAATTATATTTTTTTCTTCATCAACAAGATCTTTGATTTGATTTAAGAACCAAGGATCAACTTTAGATAGTTTATATATTGTGTTTAATGAAATATTTTTCCTAAAAGCTTCTCCAATTAATAATAGTCTATTTGGAATGCTAACTTTCAAATTTTTTAAAATCTCTTTTTTTGAATAATTAAAAAAATTGTCCAGTCCTGATAATCCAGTTTCTAATGAAACCAAAGCTTTTTGAAAAGACTCTTTAAAGTTTCTACCAATTGCCATTGCCTCACCAACCGATCTCATTGAAGTTCCAAGTACAGCTTTGGTTTCAGAAAATTTCTCAAATGTAAATCTAGGTATTTTTGTAACTACATAATCGATGGTTGGTTCAAATGAAGCTGGCGTTACCTTTGTTATTTCATTTTTTAATTCATCAAGAGTGTATCCAACTGCAAGCTTAGCAGCGACTTTTGCAATTGGAAAACCTGTGGCTTTAGAGGCTAAAGCTGAGGATCTAGATACCCTTGGGTTCATTTCAATTATAACCATTCTCCCATTTTTAGGATTAATGGCAAATTGAACATTTGATCCTCCTGTCTCAACACCTATTTTTCGTAGACAAGCTATAGATGCATTTCTCATTACTTGATACTCTTTATCTGTAAGTGTTAATGCTGGAGCTACCGTTATTGAGTCTCCAGTATGTATTCCCATTGGATCTACGTTTTCTATTGAACAAATGATTATACAGTTGTCATTTTTGTCTCTCACAACCTCCATTTCAAACTCTTTCCAACCCTCTAAAGACTCCTCAATTAAAACTTGATTTTGGGGTGACTCATTCATTCCATTTCTCACAAGTTTAAAAAATTCTTTTTTACTTTTTGCAATTCCTCCACCTAATCCACCCAATGTGAATGAAGGTCTTATAATTGCAGGCAAACCAATTTCTCTTAAACATTTTGAGGAATCTTTGAAATTATTTATTATCCTTGACTTCGGCAAATCTAAACCAATGTCAGACATATTTTTTCTGAATTTTTTTCTGTCCTCTGCGTTTTCAATTGCTTTTGATTTAGCTCCAATTAGTTCAATTTTATACTTTTTAAGTAGACCAGCTTTTTCTGCACTTATTGCTAAATTTAAAGCTGTCTGACCGCCCATAGTAGGAAGAATCGCATTAGGCTTTTCTTTTTTAATCACTTCTTCAAGAACTTGAATTGTAATTGGCTCTATGTAAGTTTTATCAGCAACCCCAGGATCTGTCATAATAGTTGCAGGATTTGAATTTATTAATACTACCTCAAAACCTTCATCTTTTAGTGCCTTACATGCTTGTGTACCAGAATAATCAAATTCACATGCTTGCCCAATTATTATTGGTCCTGCACCTATGACTAAAATTTTTTTAATATCTTTTCTTTTGGGCATATTTTTTTATATCTTGAATAAAGTTGTTAAATAAATATTGACTATCTTGTGGCCCAGGATTTGCTTCAGGGTGATATTGAACTGAAAAAACTGGTCTATTTTTTAATCTTATTCCTTCAATTGTATTGTCAAAAAGTGACTTATGAGTTATTTGAATTTTTTTAGATAAGCTTTTTTCTATTACAACGAATCCGTGATTTTGACTTGTAATTTCAACTTTGTTGTTAATTAAATTTTTTACTGGATGATTTGCTCCCCTATGACCTAACTTCATTTTTTTTGTTTTGGCATTTAATGCTAAAGCTAAAATTTGATGACCCAAGCAGATCCCAAATATTGGATAATTCCATTTTATTAATTTTTGTATAGTTTTAATAGCATATACTCCAGTTGCAGCTGGATCTCCTGGGCCATTTGATAAAAAAATTCCATCAGGATTAAGTTTTACAATTTCTTCAGCAGTTGTTTTACAAGAAACAACTTTTACATCACAATTATAATCAGAAAAATATCTTAAAATATTTTTTTTTATACCATAATCAATCGCAACTATCTTAAATATCTTTTTGTTATTTTTTTTGTATCCAGTCTCTTTTCTCCAAGTTTTAAAACCTTTCCATGAATAAGTTTTTTTTGTGGATACTTCTTTTGCAAGATCCAGACCATTTAGACCAGGCCATTTAATAGAGTAATTAATTAATTTTTTAATATTAAATTTGCCTTTTTTATTATTTGAGATTGTTCCTTTTGGAGCACCTTTATCCCTTATAAAATTTGTTAAACTTCTTGTGTCTAGTCCAGTTAAACCAACTATTTTATTTTTTTTAAGCCATTCATCCAACGTTCTTAAAGCTCTGTAATTTGAGGGAGAAGTAATCTCTGAATTAAATATAGCACCTTTTGCCCAAACTTTGTCTGACTCTAAATCCTCATTGTTAGTTCCAACATTTCCAATATGAGGGAATGTAAAGTTAATAATTTGTCCAGCATATGAAGGATCAGATATAATTTCCTGATATCCGGTTAAAGAAGTATTAAAACAAACCTCTCCGGTTGCTGTACCTTGATATCCAAGACCAATGCCCTTGAAAACTATCTTATTATCTAGAGCTAAAATACCTGTTGGAAATTGATGTTTAATTGCAATTTTATTTTTTTGTTTTTTGTTCAATTACAACTCATGAGTTAAAGGTCTATACAATAAAACCTTTTTTTGCGCAACATATGTAATGTATATTTTGTAAAAAAACTTTTTTTCTTTTTGAAGAATATTTTTTCATGCGTTAAAATTATACTATGAGCTTGAGGGAAAAAATTGAAACAGACTATAAAAGCGCTTTAAAAGCTAAAGATAAAAATAAAATATCAACTTACAGGTTAATTTTATCAGGAATTAAGGATTTAGATATCAACAATAGATCTCAAGCAGAGAAAAAAGAAACTAATGATGAAGATATAAAAAAGCTTTTAAAGAAAATGATAAAGCAAAGATCCGAATCAATAGAAATGTATAAAAAAAATAATAGAATAGATTTACAAGAAGTAGAGGAGAAAGAAGTGGAGTTAATAGGTCAATATTTACCACAACAACTTAGCGATGATGATACTAAAAAGCTTTGTTCTGAGATCATCAGTTCTACTGGAGCGAGTTCAATAAAAGACATGGGAAAAGTGATGGGTGAATTAAAAAAGAATAATGCTGATAGTGTTGATTTCTCTAAAGCTGGAGCAATTTTAAAAGAACTACTTAACCAAAAATGAAGTATCCAAAAGAGTATTTAGAGGAAATAAAAACAAGACTAAAAGTTTCAACAGTTGTATCTAAAACTGTAAGCTTAAAAAAAAGAGGCAAAGAATATGTTGGATTGTCTCCATTCAAAACTGAAAAAACTCCTTCATTTACTGTAAATGATGAAAAGGAATTTTATCATTGTTTTAGTACTTCAGAACATGGAAACATATTTGATTTTGTAATGAAAACACAAAATTTAAAATTTGGAGAAGCCGTAAAGTCACTTGCAAGTCTAGCAGGTATGAGACCTTATACTTTTTCTAAAGAAGACGAGATTAGAGAAAAAAAATGGAATAATTATAAGTCTATATTAAACAAATATGTAGATCATTATCATAAAGAGTTATTGAAAAATTCAGATTCGATTGGAGCCAAAGATTATCTCAAAAAAAGAGGTTTAACTAAAGAAGAAGTTCAAAAATTTCAGATTGGATTTGAAACAAATGACTTGTCCTTCCAAGAAAATATCTTTAAAGAATTTAACGAAAATGAAATCAAAGATACTGGCCTCTTTTATTTTGATGAAAATAAAAAAAAATATGTCTCAAGATTTAGAGATAGAGTAATATTCCCAATTAAAAATATTTCTGGTGACCCAATTGCTATTGGTGGAAGAATAATAAGTGACAATAAATATTTGGCTAAGTATATAAATTCTCCCGAAACACCTTTTTTTAAAAAAGGGTCAAATCTTTTTAATTTAGATTTTGCACGGAAACTATCAAATAACTTAAATACTATTTTTTTGGTTGAAGGTTATATGGATGTGATAGGGCTAAGTAAAAATAAAATTAACAATGTTGTTGCTAATTTAGGAACCTCTTTGACAACAAGACAAATTCTAACTTTAAATCAATTTTTTGATGAAATAGTTATATGTTTTGATGGAGATGAGAGTGGATACAAAGCTGCATTAAGAGCAGCAGAAAATTCTATAATTGAATTAAAACCTGAGAAAAAAATCTCTTTTTTATTTTTACCAGATAATCATGATCCTGACAGTTTTGTTAACAAAAAGGGCAGAGACTTTTTTCTAGATTACACTCAAAGTAATTCAGTATCTATTCATAAATTTATTTTTAATCATTATCTAAAAAATATGGATGACAGCCCATCTTCAAGAGCTATTTTTGAAAAAAAGTTAAGATCGATCTCTTCAAATATTAAAGATGAGTTTATAAGGAAATATGTACTTGAATATTTCTTAGAAAAAATTTCAGAATTTACTCCAAACACAAATTTTAAATTTAATAAGCATTTTTCAAAACCGTCCAGATCACTTAAATCAACTCAAAATTTTTACAATGAGACTAAATCTTTAAAAGCTATTGATATAAAAGAATTTTCATTTTTATATATTTTG
>CACHOJ010000007.1 GCA_902581405.1 uncultured Pelagibacteraceae bacterium
GAGAATAGTAATGATCTGTTTGCTTCGTCTGGAGCTTTAGACCCGGGAGAGATTGGCTTAAAAATTTATGAAACAATAAAATATCTAAAATTGCCTAAGGATGTGAATAATTTTTCAACGCAATTGAAATCTTTAACTGAGTCAACTAATTCAAATATTTCCTTAAAAAGAACCCCACATTTTTGTTCAGGTTGTCCTCACAATACCTCAACTAGAATTCCTGAGGGAAGTAGAGCAATAACGGGTATTAGTTGTGCTTATCTGGTCGAACATATGGAAAGAGATAACGAGGGTTTTTCACAAATGGGATCTGAGGGAGCTACTTGGGTAGGAGAGTCAGTTTTTAGTAATACAGACCATGTTTTTCAAAATATGGGGGATGGAACTTATATTCACTCTGGAATTCTCTCAATTAGGCACGCAGTTGCTGCAAAAACTAAAATGACATTTAAGATATTATACAATGATGCTGTCGCCCTAACTGGAGGACAAGCATTGGATGGCTTACCAACTGTTGCCCAAATGTCTAAACAGCTTGAAGCTGAAGGAGTCAAAGAAATAGCAATAATTACAGATGAAATTAAAAAGTATGATGACACTGGAGGCTTTGCCAAAAATTCAAAAGTTTATGATAGAAAGAATATTATAGATGTTCAAATTGAATTAAGTAAAATTAATGGAACTACTGTCATAATTTATGATCAGACTTGTGCAGCTGAAAAAAGAAGAAGAAGAAAAAAAGGTATTTTAGAAGAGCCTAAGAAAAAAATATTTATAAATAAGGACCTATGTGAAGGATGTGGAGATTGTGGAGTACAATCAAATTGTGTTTCAATTGCTCCTGTTGAAACTGAGTATGGAAGAAAAAGACAAATTGATCAATCATCATGCAATAAAGATTACACATGTGTAGATGGATTTTGTCCAAGCTTTGTAAGTCTTGAGGGAGAGATAAGAATTAAAAAAAAATACGATGAAAACCTTGTAAATAAAATAAATTCTAAAATCGAAGAGCCAATACTACCTGAAATAAATAAATCTTATGGAATAATGATTGCTGGTATAGGTGGTACTGGTGTTGTTACTATTGGAGCAGTGCTTGCAACAGCTGCCCAAATAGATGGTAGAGGATCTGGTGTTCTTGATATGACTGGACTAGCCCAAAAAGGCGGAGCTGTTAAAAGCTTTTTAAGAATTTTTGAAAAACCGGAGGATGTTGGGGCGATCAGATTATCCTATGGGGATACAAACTTACTTTTAGGATTTGATTTACTTGTATCAAATGATTTAGAAATAATAAAAACCTTGGATAAAAAAATTTCTAAACTAATAATTAATACAGATGAAGTAATGCCAGGAGATTTTACGCGTGACAAAGATTTTTATTTACCATTCGAGGAAATGCGAAACAATTTAATTAATATAGCAGGATTAGAGAATATAAAATTTATATCATCAAATAAAATTACATCTAAGATCTTAGGAAATTCAATACTATCGAACATGTTTAATGTTGGGATTGCATATCAATCAGGCCTGATACCAATTTCAGCTTCATCAATTGAAAAAGCAATTGAATTAAATGGTGCTAGCGTGAAAGATAATATTGATGCTTTTCGATTTGGTAGACATTATGAAAATTTAAAAGAAGAAGTAATTAATATAGTTAAAGATGAACCTGAAATATTAGAGAGTTTTAATGCGAAATATCAGAATAGATTTAAATTTTTAGAAGACTATCAAAATAAAAAATATGCTCAAAATTATGAAGATTTAGTGAGTTATGCAAAAAAAGTTGACAAAGAAATTGGAAATGGAAGTCAATTTTCCACAGCAGTATTAAAAAATTACTTTAAATTAATGGCTTACAAAGATGAATATGAAGTATCAAGATTAATGACAAATAAAAAATTCTCAGACGATATAAATAAAAACTTTGAAGGTAACTTTAGTTACAACTTTTATTTAGCTCCACCAATCTTCAGTAAAAAAAGTAAAGTAGATGGTAAATTACTAAAGATTAAATTTGGTGGATGGTTGTTTAATGTATTAAAATTAATCTCAAAATTTAAATTTTTAAGAGGTACAAAATTTGATCCATTTGGTTATTTAAATGAAAGAAAAAAAGAAAGAGAACTAATAAGAGATTATAAACAAACTATCTTTGATATTGGATCAAAAATAAATAAATCAAACTATGAAACAGCTGTCAAAATAGCATCAATACCTGATCAAATAAGAGGATTTGGACACGTCAAAGAAAAGAATATAAAAGAAGCTATAAATTATAGAACAGATTTACTTAATTCTTTTCATGAAAACTCTTAGTCCAATATATCTAGCCTCTCTGTACTTGGTGCTAGCTTGTTTATTTTGGGCTGGTAATTTTATAGTTGGTAAAGCAGCAAGCATTATTGACATACCTCCAATATCATTAAATTTTTATAGATGGTTTTTAGCTTGGTTAGTTTTACTCCCATTTACTTATAAGGAATTATTGAGTAAGAAAAAAATTATATTGGATAATATTTTCTTATTTTCAATTTTAGGAATATTAGCTGTGAGTGTATTTAATTCTGCCCTTTTTTATTCTTTAAGACATACCCAAGTAATAACTGGAGTGCTTATGATATCTACAGTCCCGGTTATGATAATATTATTTTCATCTTTACTTAAAATTGAGAAAACAAATTTCTTTCAAATAACCGGTGTATTTCTCTCACTCACAGGTGTTTTGTTTATAATAACTAAAGCAAATTTAAATAATCTGTTAAATTTATCTTTTAATAAGGGAGATATTTTTGCATTGATTGCCATGTTTGCTTGGTCACTATATTCAACTCTCTTAAAAAAAAAGGAATTTAATTTATCTCCAATTTCTCTATTACAGGTCGTTATAACTTTCGGAGTTATTTTTTTAATTCCTATGTATTTTATTGACTACAGTTTAGGAAGTACGATCAAATTACAATCTTCTTTCTATTTAGTTTTGTTTTATGTTGTTTTTTTTCCTGGTTTAATCTCGTTTTTATTTTGGATAAAGGGTGTAAAATTAATTGGTGCAAATAGATCTGGAGTTTTTTTACATTTAATGCCTATACTAGGCGCTATAATGGCTATGATAATTTTCAATGAGAAAATATTATTTTATCATTTCTTAGGTGCAATTTTTATTATTGCTGGTATTACAATTTCGAATAAAAAAACTCAAAATGCTTAAAGTTGCTATTTTAGACGATTATCAAAATATTGCTCAAGAATTTATTGATTTGAAAAATCTTTCATCAAAATTTGATATTGAGATTTTTAGTGAACCTTTTGAAAACGACGACGACGCCATAGAAAAATTAAAAGAATTTGAAGCTCTGCTTATTATGAGAGAAAGAACTTCAATTACTTCAAATATTATTAAAAGTTTAAAAAAACTAAAATACATCTCTACAAGCGGAATGAGAAATAAAGCCATAGATCTTGAAGCAACAAAAAAAGCTAAAATTATTGTTACAGGAACAGAAATCAATTCAAATCCAACATGTGAATTAACATGGGCCTTAATTTTAGGACTAGCAAGAAATATTAAAGTAGAAGTTGATAACATGTACCAAGGCTATTGGCAGACAACAGTGGGAGTTGAATTAAAAGGAAAAATTCTTGGTCTTATTGGTTTAGGAAAAGTTGGATCTCAAGTTGCCAAAATTGGAAAAGCGTTTGGTATGCAAGTAATGGCATGGAGTGAAAATCTCAGTCTAGATAAATGTAAAGAGCTTGATGTCTTGCCTTCAAGCAAAGAAGATATAATCCAAAATTCTGATTTCATATCAATTCATGTACAAGGAGGAGAAAGATATAAAGATTGTTTTAAACTTGCTGAGTTTGATAAAATGAAAAAAACAGCTTTTTTGATTAATACTTCAAGAGGTCCGATTGTAAATGAAGATGATTTGATTATAGCACTTTCAACTAATGTAATCGCTGGTGCAGGAATAGATGTTTATGATAAAGAGCCTCTGCCCTCTGGTCACAAACTAAGATTTGTACCTAATGCACTTTTGCTTCCACACTTAGGCTATGTAACGGCAGAAAATTATTCTATTTTTTATACACAAATGATTGAAAATTTAGAAGCTTGTGCTGCCGGTAAGCCTATAAGAGAAATAAAGTAAAGTGGAATTACCAGTTGTAAATCATCCTGATTATGAAGCAAAGATTGGTGATGATAATAAATTTCCAATCAAAAAGTTTGGTGAATTAGCAAATTTTCTTAAAAAAGAAAAAGTAGTTAAAAAATTTTATAAACCTGAGTCATGTTCAATTGATACACTTAAAGAGGTTCACTCTGAGGAGTATATTTTAAAAATTAAAAATAAAACATTAGAAGAAACACTAGTTAAAAAAATAGGTTTTCCTTTAGTTGATAGTGTTGTGAGAAGATCTTTAGTGGCAACAGGTGGAACCGTGTTAGCTGCTAAATTGGCTATTAATTATGGAATAGCTTGTAATACTGCTGGTGGAAGCCACCATGCAATATATGATGAGGGAGCAGGATTTTGTGTTTTTAATGATGTAGCTGTTGCTGCAAAATATCTTTTAAATAGAGGACTAGCTAATAAAATTCTCATTTTAGATCTTGATGTTCACCAAGGAAATGGAAATGCAGAAATATTTAAAAATGAAAATAACGTTTTTACATTTAGCATGCACTCGAAAGTAAATTACCCTCCAATAAAATCAAAAGGTGATTTAGATGTTGAGCTTGAACAAGACATGGAAGACGAGCAATACTTGGATATTTTAAAAAAGAATTTAATTTTCTTGAACGATTTTAATTTTGATTTTGTATTTTATATTGCAGGTGTTGATATTCATTTAGGCGATAGATTAGGCAAGTTAAAAATTACCGATATTGGCATTAATAGAAGAGATGAAATGGTTATTAAAAACTTTTTTGAAAGAAGAATTCCTATTTGTGGTGTTTTAGGTGGTGGTTATAATAAAGATTTTGAAAAACTTATTGAATTGCACGCAAGTTTACATAAAAATTGTGCCAAATATTTAAATGGCAAAAAATAACCCAAATTTATCAGCTCAACAAAAAAAAGTTTTGTTTGAAGAGGCAACAGAGGCTCCAGGTTCTAGCGATTTAAATTTTGAAAAGAGAGAGGGTAGTTATTATTGTGCAAATTGCGAAACAAAATTATTTGATTCTAATACAAAGTATGAAAGTGGTTCAGGATGGCCTTCATTTTACGAATCTCTCCCTGATGTATTTGAAACTAAAACTGATCATCATATTGGATATGCTAGGACAGAATATCACTGTAAAAAATGTGGCGGTCACCATGGGCATATTTTTGATGATGGACCACAGCCAACTGGTAAAAGATATTGTAATAACGGGGTATGCCTAGTTTTCAAACCAAAATAATTGATTTCAAATTATGAATTTAATTGAAATACAAAATAAGATTATTTCTGAAAAAATTAAGCTCAGAAAAAAATCAATAAACTTTGTTAATAATTTTAAAAAAATTGAAAAATATATTCAAAAAGAAGTTGCGATAATTAAAGAGTCAAAAGACTCAATTATCCCAGAAATAGAATTTAAAGATATTTCAAATAAGGATCAAACGATAATTAAAGATAAAGTATTTAAACGTGGCTGTGTAATCATTAGAAATGTTTTTGATAAAAAAAAGATGAGAGAATTAAATGAAGATTTAGATAAATATGTCTTGGAAAATAATTATTTTGAAGATCAAAAAAAAAAGATAGGTATAGACGAATACTTTAGCGACTTAAAATCAGGAAAACCTCAAATTTTTGGATTGTATTGGTCTAAAGCTCAATCAGAAATTAGACATTCTAAAGAAATGGAAACTGTTAAAAAATGGTTAAATAATCTTTGGAACTATAATTACGAAGGTAAAAATGTATTTGATCCAAATAGAGAACTTGTTTACGCAGATCGAGTGAGAAGAAGAGAACCAGGAGATGATACATTAGGTTTATCCCCACATTGTGATGCTGGGTCAATTGAAAGATGGACAGATAAAGCTTATCAAAAAATTTACAATGATATTTTTTCTGACAATTTCGAAAATTTTAATCCATATGATGCAAAATATAGAGATGAAACAATTGAATTTGAATCGCCAGCAGTAGCACATGTATTTAGAACATTTCAAGGATGGACTGCCTTAACAGAACAAGGTCCGAATGATGGAACTTTACAATTAATTCCTATTGTAAAAGGAATGTCATACGTTTTAACAAGAGCATTACTAGATGATGTCCCTGAAAATGAATTATGTGGATCAAAAGCAGGAAAAGCTTTATCGATAAATGAAAAATATCATAGTTTGTTACTAGAGGGTTTAATCTCAATTCCAAAAATGAAACCGGGAGATACTATTTGGTGGCATCCAGATGTAGTACATGCAGTTGAGGAAAAACATCAAGGTAAAAATTACTCAAACGTTGTTTATGTTGGAGCAACACCTTATTGTAAAAAAAATATTGATTACATAAAAAAACAATCAAAAAAATTTATTGAAGGCAAAAGCCCACCTGATTTTGCTCCTGAAGATTATGAGGTAAATTATAAAGGTAGAGTCACAGTAAATGATTTAAGTGAATTAGCAAAAAAACAATTAGGACTAGTTGATTGGAATTAATTTATTTTAAAGATGCTTCTAATTGACCATTTTTTTCAAGATCTCTAAGTTCTTGATAACCCCCAATATGCTCATCGTTAAAAAAAATTTGGGGAATTGTTCTTCTTCCGTTAGCTTTTTGAATCATTTCATCTCTAAGCTCTGGACCTGTAGATACGTCAATAACTTTGTATTCAAGATTATTTCTTTTTAATAATCTTTTTGCAGCATCACAGAATGCACACATCGGTCCTGAATACATTGTTATATTTTTCATACTTTAGATATAATTATATTTCTTGATTTTACCAGTTATGAATTTCATTTTTTTTTATCTTAACTCTTATTTGTTTTCTTGAATATTCAAACTTTTTTCTATGTTTAATGCTCTGTGAATTTACTCTTTTTCTCCATAGTCTAAAAGAAGAAGGTTTTAAACTTCTTCTCATAATCTTAATTACGTCAGATTCTGTTTTTCCAGTTTTTTTTTCTATATCTTCAAATGTAATTCTATCAGCCCATGCCGCCCAAATGACCCAGTCTGGACTGCCAGGTTTTGGCTCAGGATTTTTAACTCTGGTTGTGGGCCTGTGACTTTTTTTCATAAAATTCCAGTAATCTTGAAATAAATAAATAATGCAAATTTATATGCTTATGATATTATCATTTTTAGATAGTCCTATCTAGCCATCTTTAGCTCCCGGTTTTTTAGGGCTATCCATCATGCTTCCATTAAATTATTTTCTATTTCTTCAAATTATCTTATTCATGTTTATTACTCCTGGAACTCCTAGAATTGTAATCATTTCATATTCTATGAATTATGGAGTTAGAAATTGTGTTTGGACCGCACTAGGAGATGTAACTGCAAATATTATTCAAGCTTCTCTTGTAATTTTTGTAATTGGGTCTTTTATTTCAGATAATCCAACTTTATTAAATATTTTTAAATGGATTGGTGTAATTTATATACTTTACCTAGCATTCGACATTTATAAATCTAAACCTAGAGATATTAACTCAAGTGAAACTTTACAAAAAAGTTCGTTATCATTTTTTAAAGATGGATTTTTGGTTGCGGGTACAAGTCCTAAAGCTTGGATGTTCTTTCCTTTTATTTTTCCTCAATTCATTGATTTTAATTCAAATTACGTTGCACAATTTTTAATTTTAATAACAACTTATGTAATATTAGATTTTTTATCTTTGGTTGGTTATGCAGTCTTAGCAAATAAAATGATTACATGGGTTAAAGCAAAAGCAAAGGTCTTAAACACAATTTCTGCGTGCGTCTTAATTGTTATAGCTCTTATAATTGCATTTATGCAACAATATTGACCACTAATGCGATACTACTGTTACTTGAAAAAAAACTAAATTCTTAGTTTAATAAGGTTTAAATTAATTAATTAATAAGAGGAGATAAATGAAAATTAAAAACATTATAATTACATTTGTTTCTGCAATAGCAATTTTATTTTCAACTTCAGTTGTTTCATTTGCAAAAGTTGTTGGTGATAAAATTATCCTAGGTGCCGCAATTTCTTTAACTGGAAAATATTCATCTAATGGAGTTCACACTCAAAACGGTTATAATATGGCCGTTGATAGAATTAACGAGATGGGTGGTGTTAAAGTTGGAGGAAAAACTTACAAGTTTGATATTATCTATTATGATGATGAGTCAAATCCAAAAAGAGCAGCACAACTTGCAGAAAGATTAATTTCACAGGATGGTGTTGAGTTTATGCTTGGGCCATACAGTTCAGGTTTAACAAAAGCAATTGCGCCTGTAACAGAGAAATATGGTGTTCCAATGGTTGAAGCTAATGGTGCATCAAGATCTTTATTTACTAAAGGTTATAAATATTTATTTGCAGTGCTTGCGCCAGCAAACTTATATTTAGATGTTGCAATTGAAACAGCCGTAGCACTGAATGGTGGAAAAGGTGTTAGAATTGCTCAAGCTTTCGAGCAAGATGCATTCTCACAGGACGTTAGATTAGGAATTCTAGATGCAGCAGAGAGAACTGGATCTAAAATCATAATTGATGACAAACTACCTAAAGAGCTAAATGATATGGCTGCAACTTTAGCAAAAGTTAAAGCTGTTAAGCCAGATGTGCTAGTTGTATCAGGTCATACAAAAGGTGCACTAACTGCAATCAGACAGATAGCTGAAATGAAAGTTGATGTTCCAATGTTAGCAATGACACACTGTGATGCTGCAAAATTATCTAAGCAACACGGTAAAAACTCACAGTACGCTTTATGTGCATCTCAGTGGCATAAAACATTAACTTACAAAGATGATTTTTTCAAAGACGGTATGACATATGCTGCAGACTTTGAGAAATTATTTGGTTATGATCCGCCATATCAATCAGCAGAATCATCAGCTGCTTTATTAGTATTCAAAGATGCATTTGAAAGAGCAAATACTTTTGATCAAAAGAAAGTAAGAGATGCTCTTGCAGCTACTAATATGCAAACATTCTATGGAAACATTAAGTTTGCCGAGGGTGGTCAGAACGTTGACAAACCAATGGTACTTTTCCAAGTAATGTGTGATGACGCAGGAAAATGTGAAAATAAAGTTGTAGCTCCATTAAAATGGGCTTCAGCAGAATTAATTCACCCAATTCCTAAGTGGTCTGAAAGATAATTAAAAATAATATTAGCCCCCTAGTAATAGGGGGCTTTTTTTTATATAGCATTTAGAAGTTATGGATTTTTTAATTTTCCAAGTTCCAATGTTAACTTTACAAGCCGTCTTAGATGGTTTGTTACTTGGAATTTTATTTGCGTTAATCGCTTATGGAATGGCTCTCCAATGGGGAGTAATGAATATAATTAATATTGCACAAGGTGATTTAGTTATATTAGGAGGATACATTGCATATTTTATGTATCTGTATGGAATTCATCCCGCATGGGGAGTAATAGTTTCGCCAATAATAATGTATTTTGTTGGTGTAGTAATTTATAAATTAGTAATTAATAAAGTAGTTGATAGAGATCTATTCATTTCGATTTTAGCAACTTTTGGAATTAGTATCTTGTTCATGCAATTAATGAACTTTGCGTTTGGCGCAGATGTAGTTCTTGCAAACTCTGGATATGGAACAACAATGCTGTTCGATAACTCTGTTACATTACCAAACTCAAAGATTTTTTCAGCATTTATAAGTATTGTGTTTGCTATCGGGCTTGTGATTTATATGAAAAAATCTAAGCTTGGAAGGGCTATTAGAGCTACAGCCCAAAATGCTAGAGCTGCAAAAATATTAGGCGTAGACACTGAAAAAGTTTATGCGGCAACTTTTGGAATAAATGCTGCTCTTTGTGGAGTAGCTGGAGCACTTATTTCTATTACATTTACTATACACCCTTATATGGGCCTACCTTACACAATTAGATCTTTTATGATTGTCATTGTTGCTGGACTTGGAAATTTACCTGGTGTTGCAATGTCAGGTATGGGTTTAGGTGTATTTGAGGAGTTTGCAGATTACATTTTAGGAACAGAATTTAGAATTGGATCAGTATTTTTACTATTAGTTTTAATACTTGTTTATAGAAGATTTAAACTTTCAAGAAAAAGAGAGTACTTAAAGTGAAAAAATACTTATTCTTAATTACTATACCAACTTTATTTCATTTTAATTTTGGTTTTGCTGAAACCATATCATGTACCCATATACAATATGGTAAAAATGAAAAAATTATTTTTGTAAGAAATGAGGACAAAAATTCATTTAATGGTTATATAGAATTGGCAGATAAAACTAAAGGAGATATTGGTCAACAAAAAATTATTGAGGAAACAAAAGATTATATTCTTTTTGGAACTTCTTATATGTACTCGAATATTGGTAAAGAATATTACCTATTTTACTTTGACAAAAATAATATGTCATCTCAACTAAATATTGTCACATATAGCAATAAAACTGAGGATGATATGTCCACGGGAAATTGTAAATATTTATAATGAAAAATAATTTAATATTATATGGTGCTATTTTAGTTTTTGGTATTGCTGCTCCATTTATATTTCCTGCATTTAAAGTTCAATTATCAATCCTTTGTATATTAATAATTCTAGCCATCACTTGGAACGTCCAAGGTGGTGAAATGGGTTATAATACTTTTGGAAATATTTTGTTTTATGGACTTGGAATGTATTTATGTGCGTCTGTTCAAGTCGGAATGTTTTTTCCTCTAGGAGAGTGGACTGAGGGTGGTGGAGAAAAAACTTTTGTTCATACTCCTGCTCAATTCTTTCAAGGGTTTGCAGTTGGTTTGGCAGTCGCAGCGGTAGTCCCAGCAATTATAGCTGGTTTAATTGGTTATTCAATTTTAGGTTTAAGAGGACATTACTTTGCAATTTGTACATTGGGTTTAGGGGTTGCAGCTGGAGAAATTTCTGGTGGAATAGAAATCATTGGAGCAGGACAAGGTTTTACAACACCACCATTTCCTAATGTTGACAGGTTAGAAGCAAGAGGTGAGTTTTTCTACTTTTGTAGTTTTATAGTTTTGGTATTCACGTTTCTTGCAGTTAAAGCAATTTATTCAACAAGATTTAAACTTGTTCTTAATGCAATTAGAGATAACGAAGATAAGGCTGAAGCAATGGGTATTCAAACAATGAAATATAAAATTATTGGTTGGATGATCTCTGCATTTTTCTGTGGATTGGCTGGAGGTATCATGGGCGGACTAGTTGGATATATAGACTCAACGGATGTTGCATTTGATGGAAGAGAAATGGGAGTATTCATGGTCTTGATGGCTATACTTGGAGGAAAAGGAACTTTGTGGGGCCCAGTAATTGGTGCAACTTTATTTCATATTTTTAAAGAAGGTTTTTGGACTTTTTTCTTAGGTTGGCAGTATGTTGCTCTTGGGGTTTTGATTGTTGTAATTGTTATCTATTTCCCAGAGGGGATCATGGGTTGGTTGAGAGAAAAGTATCCAGAGAGATTTGGTGAAGTTGTGGATGAAGCAGATCGGAAAGCACAGGTTACACTTAAATGAGTATTTTAGAGGTTAACAATGTCAGTAAGTCATTTGGTGGGGTAAAAGCTAATGTTGACATATCCATGTCAGTTGAAAAAGGAAAAATCGTAGGTTTAATTGGACCAAATGGATCAGGAAAAACTACATTGTTTAATTCTATAGTTGGAACATATCCTATAGACCAAGGGTCAATTAAGTTTAATGGTAAAGAAGTATCTGAATTACCAGTTCCAGTAATAGCTAAACTTGGTTTGCTTAGAACTTTCCAGCAAACAAGAATTTATGGAAAATTGAATTGCGTAGATAATATGCTTATAAGTCACAAAGCAAGTGATGAAAGTTTAGTTTCTATATTTTCACAGATACCTCAACATCTTACAGAAAAAGCAGAAAATTTATTGAATTTTGTTGGATTGTATCAAAAAAGAAAACTAAGAGCGGGAGATTTATCATTTGGTCAGCAGAAGTTATTAGAATTAGCAATGGCATTAATGAATGAGCCTGAGATGTTATTACTGGACGAACCGACTGCAGGCATCAACCCTACATTAATAAATGGAATTATTGATAGATTGATAAAAGTAAATCAAGATTTTGGAATTACTCTACTTGTTATTGAGCATAATATGAGAGTAATAATGCAATTAGCTGAAAGCATCTTTTGTCTTGCACATGGAAAAATGCTTGCAAATGGAACACCTGATGAAATTAAAAATGACAAGCGTGTTATTGACGCTTATTTAGGAGCTCAATAATGGCAAATCAATATGAAGTTCTTGGTAAAGCTCCTGGAGCAGAGGATTTAAAAAAACTATCGTCAGAAAATATTCACTTAACTATCAAGGGTTTATCAGCTGGTTATGGTAAGATGGAAATTTTACACAATTTTGATTTGTTTGTAAGTAAAGCACAATCTCTCTGTTTGATTGGTCCAAATGGTGCAGGAAAATCAACTATACTTCATTCAATATATGGTTTTACAAATATCTTTTCAGGAAAAATAGAAATTGATGGAAAAGAAATAACTAACCTCAGTCCTGCAGAAAAGCTTAAATCTGAAGGGATAGCATATATTCTACAAGATAATTCGGTTTTTCCAGATATGACTGTAGAGGAAAATCTTTTAATGGGTGGATACATTAAAGATAAAACAGAGGAGTCTTTTGAAGAAGCAGAAAGAGTTCTTCAAAAATATGAAAGATTACGAAACAGAAGAAACCAACCTGCAAAAGTATTATCAGGGGGAGAAAGACGACTTTTAGAGATTTCTCGAGCCCTAGTGATGAAACCTTCTATTTTACTCGTTGATGAACCATCAATTGGGCTTGAGCCCAGATATATTCAAATGGTTTTTGAGATATTAGATGATCTTCAAAAAAATGAAAAAAAAACAATTATATTGGTTGAGCAGAATGCCAAAAAAGGTTTAGAGTTTGCTGATATTGGTTATGTTTTAGTTTCAGGAGAAACAGCTATTGCAGGTAAAGGAGATGATCTTTTAAATAATCCAGATGTTGGCCGTCTATTCTTAGGCGGTTAATGATAAACTTAAAATATTTTATCAAAGGAATAGTCTGCTCAAAAAAATTTGATAGTCCAGCAATTGCATTAGGAGCTAGCTTCATTGCTATAGGCGCCTTGTTAAAAAATTTAGGCTTTAATATACAAGAAAGTATTTTCTCAACACTTTTAACTTACGCTCTCCCAGGATCATTAGTAATGGCGGAGTCAATGCTTATTGGTGCGTCTCTTATAAATATTTTTTTAGCAGTATGGTTGGTAAATTCTAGACTATTTCCAATGACAGTATCAATTATGCCATTACTTAAACATGATAGCCAACCTAGATGGAAATATTATATATCTTGTCACTTTGTAGCTGTTTCTTCGTGGTTGATTTTAAAAAGTAATTATGAAGAAATTGAGAGGAAATATAGAATAGATTTTTGGATTGGTATAGGAACAGCTA
Source organism: uncultured Pelagibacteraceae bacterium (assembly GCA_902581405.1). Taxonomy (GTDB): domain Bacteria; phylum Pseudomonadota; class Alphaproteobacteria; order Pelagibacterales; family Pelagibacteraceae; genus Pelagibacter. Next base: position 13,648 of record CACHOJ010000007.1, read on the forward strand.
CTTGGCTAATTGCCATTTTTTCAACAGTATTAGGATTTTATGCTGCCGACTTTTTAAGCAAAGATATGATAATTGGGCTAGCTATAGTAAATCCAATTTATTTTATGTGTGCAATGATAGGAGTTATGAAAACTATACAACTTTCTTCTGCGATTATCCTGGGCGCATTTTTAGGTCCAATTTTTTATTTTTTTTCACCTGAGTGGAGTGTTTTACTTGGAGGATTGGTAGCTGGTTCAATTGCTTACTTTATAGGGGAGGTTTATGGCAGCTAATATTGTTTTAGCAATTTTAGTAACTTCTCTTGCAACTTATATTTCAAGGTTTCTTGGTGCTTTAACATCAGAAAAGATAGGAGAGACATCTAAAATTTATAAATGGTTTAATTGTGTAGCATATTCAACTCTTGCAGCTTTAATTTCAAGAATGTTAATTTTTCCGTCTGGAGATCTTTCAGATGTACACTATATTCTAAGGATAATTGTTATTTTATTATCAATATTAATTTTTTATGTCACTAAAAGAAATTTAGTTTATCCGACCATATTATCTGCTATAATTTTAGCTACATTAAATAGTTTTGCGGTATGAAAAAACTTTTTTTTATTATATTTTTTTTAATAATTTCTAGTAATGCAAATGCTGGATGTGATGATCCAATAGCTGATGGAGTAGACTATTCTAAATGTAAATTTTCAGATGGTCAGGATTTACAGGGAACGTTTCTTCCAAACTCTAATCTCTCATTTGCTAGTTTTATTCAAGTAAATTTTGATAAAAGTATAATGATGAATTCAGATTTAACATTTGGAACTTTTTCAGAGTCATCTTTCATACGAACTAATTTATATGAGTCAAATTTAGGTGGTGGAAATTTCGAGCAATCAAATTTTACAAGTGCCAACTTAACAAGAGTAGATTTTACTGGATCTACTCTTATAGATGCAAATTTTCAGAATTCCAATTTAATGGAGGCAAACTTTACGTCATCTAATATTTTGAATGCAAATTTTGATGGAGCTAATTTAATTGGCGCTACTTGGACAATGGGAGAAATTTGTGGACCAGAGTCTATTGGTATTTGTAATAAATAAATTCGTGAAGAACCTTCTTAAATTAGATGGATTTGAAATTTCCTTTCATGAAAAATCTAAGAGGATAATAAATATAAAAATTGAGGATCAAATTATCGATCGATTAGTGTTTCCATTTAAAAAATTTAATATTACAGCATTAGAGTATAAACCATTTACAAGGTTCACTATTGCAAAAAGTTTAGATGAAACTGCATCTAATAAATTAAGTAATTTTTTAAACGAAATTATCAAAGATAGGGATACTGGTTGCTTTATAATTGGTCCAAAACACAAGTCTTCTAAAATAGATCAAACATTTTTAGTTAAACTATCAACTGCAATAACTCACTTAATTGGAAATCCAAATCACGACTCAATGGCTGGAAAATATTATGCAAGATTTCACGTTAAACATGAAGATAATAGCGACTCATATCTTCGTAAGGCATATATAAATATGGATTTACATACTGATGGAACTTACGTGAGAGAAATAACTGATTGGATATTAATGTCAAAGCTTGAGGAGGAGAATGTGATTGGTGGAGAGACGGCTTTGCTACATCTTGATGATTGGGAACATTTGTCTGATCTCTCAGATGATAAAATTGGACAGCAAAATTTTATTTGGGGATCTCCAAAAAGTAAAAATATTGATTATAAAGTTGAACATCCTGTGTTTTCTAAAGATAGTGATGGAAAACCTATTATTTCATACATTGATCAATTTCCTGAACCAAAAAACATGGATCAAGGATTGTTTTTACAAAGATTATCTGATGCTCTTGAGGGTAGTAAAAATAAGATAATCACATCTTTACCAGTTGGCAGTGCTGTTGTGGCGAATAATTATTTTTGGCTTCATGGTCGAAAACCTTTTAAAGAAAATAAAAATTTATCAAGAGAATTACTAAGAATAAGAGGTTCCTTTTTTAACAATTAAGTGTAGAAAATACACTTATGAAACTTGGATTTATAGGAACTGGTAAAATTACTTCATCAGTGGTGACGGGTATTTGTAAGTCGAAAATTAAATATACCAAAATTATATTATCTGAAAGAAATAAAAAGATTTCAAAACAACTTAAAAAAAGTTTTAAAAAAATTTATATTGCAAAAAACAATCAAGATATTGTTAATGATTGTAACTGGATTTTTCTAGCTGTAACACCAACTGTGGCTAATCAAATTATACATAAGCTAAAATTTAAAAAAAGTCAGGTAATTGTAAGTTTCATTTCAACAATGAATCTTCAAAACATTAAGAAGGCAGTAAAAGTAAAAGCTAATATTTCGAGAGTGATTCCTTTACCACCTATTTCTCTTAAAAAAGGACCAATTCCTATTTTTCCACCGAACAGTAAAGTTAAAAACTTTTTTAAACATCTTGGAACAGTTGTTGAGATTAAAAATGAAAAATTATCTAAAAATTTTTGGTCAACATCTGGAATGATGGCACCTTTTTATGAATTATTAAGAACAATGTCTGAGTGGTTAAATGCAAAGGGAATTCAAAAAGATCAAGCTCAAAGATATATAACATCTCTGTTTTTAGCACTTTCTGAAGATGCTGTAGTTAATTCTAATAGAGATTTAAAAATACTTGTCAAAGATTCTCAAACACCAAAAGGATTAAATGAGCAAGGTGTAAATGAATTAAAAAAAGCCGGTTTCTATAAAGCTACTAATAAAACCTTAAATAGTATTCTTAAAAGATTAAATAAAGTATAATTTTACATGCAGCAAGCTTCAAACATTCTGCAAATTAATAACTTATCAAAATATTTTGGTGGTTTGGCAGCTGTATCAAATTGCTCATTAAAAATAAAAGAAGGTTCAATTACAGGAATAATTGGTCCGAATGGATCAGGCAAAACTACTCTATTTAACCTTATAGCAGGTAATCTCAAATCAACAGATGGAAAAGTATTATTTAATAAAGAAGACATAACAAACGTCCCGTCTCATGAGCTTTTCTCAAAAGGTTTACTTAGAACTTTTCAAATAGCTCACGAATTTTCAAATATGACTGTTCTTGAAAATTTAATGATGGTGCCAGGTAACCAAACAGGAGAAATTTTAATAAATGCCCTTTTAAAACCAAACTTAATTAAAAAAGAAGAAGATATAATTAGAGCAAAAGCATACGAAGTAACTGAATTTTTAAATCTTAAACATCTTGCCAATGAACGTGCTGGTAATTTATCTGGAGGCCAAAAAAAGTTGCTAGAACTTGGAAGAACAATGATGGTGGATGCAAAGCTTGTTTTATTGGATGAAGTTGGAGCAGGGGTTAATAGAACATTATTAAAAGACTTAGGGACAGCAATTTTAAGACTTAACAAAGAAAAAAACTATACTTTTTGTATGATTGAGCATGATATGGATTTTATAAGCAGAATGTGTGATCCGGTCATTGTAATGTCTGAAGGTTCTGTTCTTTTTGAGGGAACTTCAGATGAAGTTAAGAAAAACGAAAAAGTTATAGATAGTTATTTAGGTAGAAAGAAGTAAATGGCATTTTTTGAGGGAAATAAAATGACAGGAGGATACGGCGATGGTCCTGATATTATTAGCTCATGTACTATTAATGTTAATAGGGGTGAGATAGTTGCAATCCTTGGACCAAATGGAGCTGGCAAATCTACAGCAATGAAGGCAATGCTTGGATTATTAAATCTTAAATCAGGCAATATTTCAATTGATGGAGAAGATATTTCTAAACTAACTCCTCAAGAAAGAGTTAAAAAGGGAATATCATTTGTACCACAAACTAGAAATGTTTTTGCAGAACTTACTGTAAAAGAAAATTTAGAGGTTGGTGCTTTTTTAAGAACAGATAATATAAATAATGTTATCGAAGAAATATATGATCTATTTCCAATTTTAAGAGAAAAAAAAGATCAAGTAGTTGGACAATTATCAGGAGGGCAAAGACAACAAGTAGCTTTGGGACGTGCTCTAATGATTAAACCATCAGTTCTTATGTTAGATGAGCCTACAGCAGGAGTTTCACCAATAGTTATGGATGAATTATTCGAGCATATTATTAGAGTTAAAAATACAAAAGTAGCAATCATTATGGTCGAACAAAATGCAAAACAGGCTTTAAGTATTTCTAATCGAGGATATGTGCTTGTAACTGGTGAAAATAAATTTGAGGGGTCTGGCAAGGAATTATTAAATGATCCAGAAGTTAGGAGATCTTTCTTAGGAGCTTAGTATGGATTTAATTAATGCAGTAATAGTTTTATTGAATTATACAATTATTCCAGCCTTAACTTATGGCTCTCAATTAGCTCTTGGAGCAATTTTTGTAACATTAATATATGGTATTTTAAGATTTGCTAACTTTGCAACTGGAGACATGATGTCATTTGGTACAATGTTTGCTGTGCTTTTGACTTATTACTTCCAATCTATTGGAATTAATTTTGGTTTTCTGCCTACAGCTTTGCTCACTATTCCTTTTGCAATTTTTATGATGATTTTATACATGCTGTTAATAGATCAAACAGTATTTAAATATTACAGAATAAAAAAAAGTCCACCAGTTATGCTTGCAATGGTCAGTGTTGGTGTAATGTTTGTAACACAGGCGATAATAAGAATAATAATTGGACCTACTGATCGCAGATTCTTAGATGGTGAAAAATTTATTTTAAAAGCAACTGAGTTTAAGGAAATGACAGGTCTTGCAGAAGGTTTAACAATTAAATCTACACAAATGATTACAATTGTAGTTACTATAATTGTTGTTGCTATTATGTTTTGGTTTTTAAATAAAACTAAAACTGGAACTAGCATGAGAGCCTACTCAGATAATGAAGATTTAGCACTTCTTTCAGGAATAGATCCAAAAAAAGTAGTTCTAATTACCTGGATTATAGCCGGAATATTAGCAACAATTGGTGGAATTCTTTATGGTTTAGATAAAAGTTATAGACCATTTGTGTATTTTAATAACATGTTACCCATTTTTGCTGCTGCGATAGTAGGTGGAATAGGAAACCCATACGGAGCATTCTTTGGAGGTTATGTTATAGCATTTGCTGAAATATTTTTGACTTATGCATATAAAAGATTTTTAGTTTATATTTTGCCAGAGTCTTTAGAACCAAACTCACTGATGCAATTATTATCAACTGATTATAAATTTGCGATTTCATTTTCTATACTAGTTATTGTTTTGATATTTAGACCATCAGGTATATTTGAGGGAAAACGCATATGAGGAATTATTTAAATATAATTATAGCATATTCGATAATGATGCTTTTAATTATTTTAGTTGGCATCTTCCAGTCTTGGTCTATAGCATTAACAATTTTTAATTATTGTATGATTTCGGCAGTAATGACTCTGGGAGCAAATATTCAATGGGGTTATGCTGGCTTAATAAACTTTGGAATCATGGGTTATACGGCATTAGGTGGTTTGGCAGTTGTATTAGTATCTGTAGCTCCTGTCCCTGAAGCTTGGAGTGTTGGTGGAGTTAATATGATGACTTGCCTTGGAATAATTATATTAATGATTTTTTCTACAAGGTATATTTTAAAAAATATTCAAAAATCTAATAAAAGAAATTATTTAATAGCTGGAATTATTATAGTTGGATTAATTCTAATAAAAATAATTGCTGGACCTGCAATTGAACAAATAGAGGCTGTTGATCCTGCGAAGACAGGGTTTCTTGGAGGACTTGGGTTACCAGTTTTATTCTCATGGATAGTAGGAGGACTTTTTGCTGCTGGGTTAGCATTTGTTGTAGGAAAAGTTGCTTTAGGATTAAGGGCAGATTATTTAGCTATTGCTACATTATTAATAGCTGAAATTGTTGTTTCTATTATTAAACATGAAGATTGGTTAGCAAGAGGTGTAAAAAATGTTATTGGATTAAAAAGACCAGCTCCTTACGAAATTGACCTTCAAACTTCTCCTTGGTTTATAAATTTAGTTGAAAAATTTCACTCAGCAAAATTAGATTTAGCAAATTCGTTCTCGGAGAGACAAGATATTTTAAATCAGTTAGTAATTGATGCATCGTCTGTTTATGTAAAACTTTGTTTTGCGGGTATGTTTTTAGTTGTAGTTATAATTTTATTAATAATTACTCAAAAAGCTCTTTATTCACCTTGGGGTAGAATGATGAGAGCAATCAGAGATAATGAAGAAGCCGCAAGTGCAATGGGTAAGAATGTAGTTAAACAACATTTGTTTATATTTATTCTGGGATCTGCAATAGTTGGAATTGCCGGAGCTATGATGGTAACTAATGATGGGCTATTTACCCCAGGTAGCTATAGACCTATGAGATATACATTTGTAATTTGGGTTATGGTAATTGTCGGCGGTACAGGAAATAATTTTGGAGCAATTCTAGGAGGATTTGTTGTATGGTTTTTGTGGGTAGAAGCAGCACCTATTGCTTTATTCTTCATAAATTTATTTACAGCTCATTTACCTGAAACGAATGAGATTAAAATTCATTTAATAAATAGTGCACCATATTTTAGGTTTTTATTGGTAGGTATTGGACTTCTTCTGATAATGAGATTTAGACCTCAAGGAATAATTCCAGAAAAAATTATTAAACAATAATTCACAATGAGTTTTTTTATTTTAGGGTTCTTTACAGGACTGAGTTTAATATTAGCTATTGGCGCTCAAAATATATTTGTAATTGAGCAAGGTTTAAAAAAACAATTTGTTTTTATTGTATCTGCAATTTGTGCATTGTCAGATTTTCTTCTTATTTTTTTAGGAATATTCATATTTCATTATTTTGAAAGTTTTTTTTCACCTTTAGTTGAGCTAATTCTAAATATTTTTCTATTTTTATTTTTAATTCATTTTATTTGGAAAAAAATAAAAAATATAAGTATCAATTTTGAAATAAATCAAAAAAACGAAACAACAAGTCTAAGTTCTGTAATAATTAAAACTTTAGGTTTCACTTATTTAAATCCACATGTCTATTCTGATACTGTATTTTTTTTAGGAAACTTTTCGAAAAGTTTTTTAACTTATCAGAAATTATTATTTGGATTTGGCGCAAGTCTTTCTTCAATAATATTTTTTTTTATATTGGGTTACTTATCTAAATTCTTATCTAATTACCTAAATAGCAACAAAGTTTGGAAAATTATAAATATATCGATAATTTTGTTTATGTCGGCGATAAGTATTTATGTATTAATTAATATTTTAGGATAAAAAAAAACTCCAGCGATTTTCATCGCTGGAGTTAAATAATTAAGTATTATCTTTGTTTTTTGTCTTTAAACTTACCGCCTTTAATTTCTTTTTCAATAAAGGCACCAGATGCTTCTCCAACATCTGTAAGTTCTACACTTGAAGCTCCTTCATAATTTACAGCTTTTCCACTAGCTAATAAATCTAAAGCTTTTTTTAATTCACCAGGATAAATTTTTGTTCCTGGAGCATTCGCAACTGACATTACATTTGCTTGTACAGTTGCTCTATCAGCTTTACCACCAGCTTGCATTGCTAAAACAATCAAAGCTGCAGCGTCATAAGACTCTGAAGTGTAAGGACCTGAGGAGTCAATTCCTGCAGCACCAGCAACATCTTTAAATATTGTAGCGCCTTTACCCATTGATCCTGGCAGTGATCCAAAAGATTTATTTAAATCATTACCAAATCTGTCTGTTAAAGAGTCACCGATCATACCATCAGATAATACAAATACATCAAATGCACCTGAATCTAATGAACCATCAATAATACTTCCACCTGCTTGGTCTAAGTAACCTAATACAGCTAAAGCATCTCCACCAGCAGCTGCTAATGTAGCAACCTCAGCACCGTAGTCACCTTTACCTTCTTCGTGAGCAGTTACAACTGTTACATTTATCCCATGAGCTTTAACAGCTGCAACGTATACATCTGCTAAACCTTTTCCATAGTCATTATTTGTGTGAGTAACTGCAATACTTTTAACTTTTCTGTCTTTAGTAATGTCTGCTAATACTTGACCACCTCTTGCATCTGATGGAGCAGTTCTAAAGAAAAATCCATTATCTTTAAGATCAGTTAATCCTGGAGAAGTCGCAGATGGCGAAATCATAACAACACCATTTGGAACAGCAACATTAGTTGCAATAGCTCCAGTTACACCAGAACAGTCAGCACCCATAATTGCTACTACACCGCCAGATATTAAACCTTCAGCAGCAGCTGTTGCAGCAGCTGAGTCAACACAAGTTGAGTCTGCTCTTTCAACTGAAATTTTCTTTCCACCAAGTAGCGAACCTGAGTCAGAAGCTTCTTTAAAAGCAAGCTCAGCCGAAGCAGCCATTGCTGGAGTTAAGGACTCAATAGGACCAGTGAATCCTAAGATAATTCCCATTTTAATGCCATGTCCGTCCGAATATGCTTTTGATGCAAAGCAAGAAACAAATACAAACATCGCCAATACTAGTTTTTTCATATATTCCCTCTAATTGTTAACAATTTATATAAACAAAATTAAATCTTATTAGTTTTAATTTTCAATGGGAAAATTATCTCATTTTTTGGGCAAAAAACACAGAAGTTATAACAATTATTCCACCTAATATCGTGATGAATGATGGAATCTCACCAAAAATAAAAAAAGTAAGTATTAAACCAAAGACTGGGAATAATGCATAGAAAGGCAAAACCATATCAAGAGGATAAAATTTATAGAGATAAAACATCATTAAATGTCCAAGTAAGGAAATAATTGCCCCAGCATACAAAACTGTAAACCAACTTTCTAAACTAATATTTTTTATAGTTTGAAAAGTATTCCCTTCAAACATTGATGACAATAAAATTAAAATTACAAATCCTGTGAAACTCATTATTGTGTTTGTATATTTAACATCCAAATCTTTAAGATATCTTGAAAAAACTTGTGACAACCCATAAAAAAAAGCCATAGCACAAATTAAGAGTGATCCTATTATTTCTTCTAAAACTTTCGGATCAAAAGCGAGAATAACAATTCCAAAAAAGGAAGTCATAATAAGTAACCATTTTTTGTAACTTATTTTTTCATTTAAAAATATTGAACTTAATATAATACCAAATGGAATAGAAAGTTGAGCTCCTATTGTAATTGGTGCAAGTATACTTGAGGCATTGATAGATAAATATAAAAACAGATTTGCACCAACACCAAAACAGATTGAAAATCCAATTAAAGGGATAACATATTTTTTTTCTGGAATATCAAATTTAAAGAAAGGAACTAAACAAATAAATACAACTGCCATTCTTAAAGCTCCAAAAAGAATTGGAGGAATTGAGTCGTTTAATCCAAGTTTTCCTGTTGGATATGCACTTCCAAGGAGGAAGACTACAAATAAAATAAGTAATGTATGTTTTGTTGACAATTATTATCTGATTGAGAAAGGATCTAAAGTTGGTTCATCAGAGGTATAATACCAAGTAGTTTTAACTCTAGTATAATCTTTAATTGATTCCATTCCTGCTTCCTTTCCATACCCGCTATCTTTAATTCCTCCAAAAGGTGCAGATGGTGAAATTAGTCTGTACGTGTTAACAAATGTTATTCCTGCCCTAATAGCATTAGATACTCTTAAACCTCTAGCAAAGTCACTGGTATATACACCAGAAGATAATCCATATTGATTATCATTCATTTTTTCTATGACTTCTTTTTCATCATTAAATTTCATAACAGATAAAACTGGTCCAAATAGTTCATTTTCAGCAGTTGGAAGATTGTGATTATCACACTCAATTATTGTTGGAGGAAAATAATAACCTTCATTAGAAAATGGATGTCTTTTTCCTCCACATCTAACCTTTCCACCTTGCTCTATTGTTTTTTTTATATTTTTTTCGATAATTTCTAGTTGCTTAAAGTTACTCAAAGGGCCCATTTCAGTATCAGGATCCATTGGAGCACCAATTTTAATTTTTTCAGCTCTTTTTGTAAGTTTATCAAGAAACTCATCATAAATTCCTTTTTGCAAATATAATCTTGAACCTGCAATACAACTTTGTCCACTAGCACCAAATATACCTGCAGTAATTCCATTGATAGCATTTTCTTGATGCGCATCATCAAATACTGCTACCGGGCTTTTTCCACCTAATTCTAAACTAACCTCAGACAAGTTTTCTGCAGAATTTCTAATGATATGTCTTGCAGTTTCAGGTCCTCCTGTAAAAGCAACTTTCTCAACTAAATCATGCGTGGTTAAAGCTTTACCACATGGATCTCCAAATCCCGTAATCACATTTACCACTCCTTTTGGAACACCAGTATCCTCTATAAGTTTTGCAAATTCAAACATCACAGCAGGGGCAAGCTCAGAGGATTTAATTACAACTGTATTTCCCATAGCTAGAGCTGGAGCAAGTTTTGTTGCTGTTAAAAACATTTGGGAGTTCCATGGCACAATTGCTGCAATAACACCTATAGGTATTCTTGAGGTAATAGCTTGAATGTTTGGTTTATCTATTGGAAGAACAGTACCTTCAACTTTATCAGCCATACCAGCGTAATAGTCATAATATTCTGCGATATAGTTTGCTTGTTTGTTGGTTTCTCTAAATAGCTTTCCAGTATCAATCGTTTCAATCTTGCCAAGTAATTCTGCATTGTCTCTAAGTTTGTTTCCAATAGCTCTTAAAAATTTAGCTCTTTCTCTTGGCAATATTTTTGGCCAATCCCCTTCAAAAGCTTTCTGAGCAGCTTTAACTGCTTTATCGACATCATTGGCGCTTGCTTCTGGAACAACAGCCCATGGTTTGTTATCTTCTGGGTTTAATGTTTCAAAAGTTTTTTTAGTATCAGAGTCAACCCATTCTCCTCCAATAAACATTTTATATTTTTTTAATTCAGGCATTTTGTATATGGTCTTTTATTGTATTATTTACATCATCTGAGCATTCAATACTACAGAGATGTTTTCCTTTAGGAATAATTTTTACAACAGAATTTTTAATTTTTTTACCTAAATTAATTGACATTTCTGGAGTTGATCCCACATCACCTTCACCAGTTATCACTAAAGTTTTAGTCTTGATATTTTCAAATTTTTCATTGTCTTGATGTTTCACGAATAAGGAATAGATCTTTATAAAATTACTCATATTATTGTTTTGAAGAATATTGAAAATTTTATCGGAGATGCCCGGATTTTTATTTAAATAATCTTCTGTGAACCACCTTTTAAGTGCATCTTTAGTAAGCTTATGATCTTTTTTGGTCTGTTCAAATCTATCATTTACGATTTTTTGCTCTTTGTCAGATCGATTAAATATAGAGCACAAAAGTGTAAGAGAGGCCAATCTATCGTTAAATCTTGTAGCAAAATTTCTTGCAATTAATGAACCTATAGAAAAACCAACTAAGTGAACTTTATTAAATTTTAATTCATCCATTAAGTTTAATATTTGATCGGAAAAATCATCAAAACCTAAATCATTTTTGTTTAAAGGTGTTTTACCATGACCTAGTATATCATAAATTAAAACAGTATTATCAAATTCATTTATCTGTGGGTCCCATATAGAGTGATCAAGTCCCACACCGTGGATAAATATGATTGGAGTTCTATCTTTTTTATTTAATATATAGAATGTACCTTTAGAGTCTGTTGCATGAATCATTATTACTTTGGTTCAATGCCCATTTCCTTCATGTCTTGGTACCTATCACCTGTTCTAGCATGTGCTCTTCCAGTTGAAGCACCTCCAATTGCGATTACAATTTCGTCATCAAATGGAGCATCATGTATTGTAAACTCATGTGTTAAATAATAAGGTCTTAAACCTGAGTCAGTTTTATGCATCATTGGTATTGATATTTTTGATCCAGCAGGACCCCTAGTGTTTGTAAAACTTAGGTAAGAAGTACCACCGACAGCATCTCTAAATTTATTACCAAATCTCAATGTATGAATAAAAGCAGATGCATGTTCAATTTCTCCACTTAATCCAACTACGCCGGCTTTTCCATAAGCCAATATTTTATCAGGAGAACCTATTTCTTTAATTAGTTCTGGGACAAGAAAATCTCCAAGTTTTGGAGCTAGATCTAAAATTATAGGTTTTAAGTCTTCTACAAAACCTTTCCCGTCCCAGGGATTTTTAAAAACTGCTGCTACAGAAACCATTAAAACCGGATCTTTAGCTTCTTTTCCACCCTCAATAAAAGTTTTATCTACAAATTTATTAAATTTCCTTAATTCTAATTTCATTTTTTAATTCTATGTGTAAAGCTATCTCTTCTAAAACTGTATAATGCTTTTGGATCTACATCAACATCTATAACAACTGGTTTGTTTGCTTTAAGTGCACTTTTAACAGCTTGATTTATCTCTGATAATTTTTTCACTTTAATTCCTTTTGCACCGTAAAGTTTAGCAACCTCATCAAAAGGAGGACTTTGAATATCTGCACCCAAATACCTTTCGCCATAAAAATCTTTTTGGTAAGCCTTTTCGGCACCCCAACTTTTATTATTCATAACTATTGTAATTGTATTTATTCCATGCTCTACGGCAGTGCTTAATTCTGAAATAGTCATGCCAAATCCACCATCGCCCATTAAACTAACTACAGTTTTATTAGGTTTCGCAACCTTAATGCCTAAACCACAAGCAAATGAAAAACCTACTAATCCAAAATCTAAAGGAGTAAAAAGAGAAGGAGGATTGTAATACTCTAAAGCATCAGTAGCTTGAAGGCAAAGTGTACCAGCATCAAGTGTGATAGCTGAATTTTTAGGAAGAACTTTTCTTAACTCTTTAAATAGTCCATTTGGTTGTATTGGATAATTTTTAGATTTCATATTATCCCTATTTATTAAAAACTTTGATCTTTCTAATAAAAAATTATTGGTCCATTTTTTATAACTTAAAATTTTCTTTTGTTTTTTTAAATCATTCAACATTTGATTTGCCACATTTGCAGCATCGCCATGAATACCAATACTTATAGGAAAATATCTTCCTAACATTTTTTTTTCTAGTTCAACTTGAATAATTTTTGCTTTCTTATTTATGTTATCATAAGAATAGAAAGTAGAATTAAAACCAAGTCTTGTACCTAATGCAATAATAAGTTCTGCTTCTTTCACCAGTCTTGAAGCAACTAAATTACCTCTTGGCCCCATTTGTCCAGCATTTAGTTTGTGGCTAAATGGTATCGCGTCTCCGTGTCCAGCAGCTGTTACTATTGGAACGTTTAAAAATTCAGCAAGATCAGTTACAGATTTAAATTTTGAATTATATTTTATACCTCCACCAGCAACAATTACAGTTTTCTTAGAATTAAGAATAAGTTTTGTTGTTTTCTGAATTAAATCTTTTTTGCTTTTTAAATTACTTTCACTTTTAAAAGACTTTTTATTTTCATTGATTTGAAATTTTGATGTATCTGAAAGTACGTTTCTTGGTAAGTTTATACAAACTGGACCTCTCCTTGGTGACATTGCAAGATTGAATGCATCACTGAAAGCTTTTGGAATATGACTTGCCTTTTTTACAGTCCAAGTCTTTTTGGTTATTGGATTAAACAGTGACTGTTGATCAAGTCCTTGAAATGCATCTTCCATTTTATCCCTGGTAGAATATAAACCGGCAATAGATACAACAGGCGAAAATGCTGCTTTTGCTTGAGCAATACCTGTAACTAGATTAGTTGCTCCTGGGCCGTTTTGTCCAGCAATAATTACTCCTGGTTGATTGGAAGCTCTTGCATAGCCATCGGCCATGTGAGTTCCTGTTCTTTCATCTCTTACACCTATAAATTTAATTTTTTTTTCATGATACAACGCATCAAACATTTCCATTGTAGCAGAACCAATTAAACCAAAGACATGTTTAACTTTTTCCTTTTTTAGGGATTTCACTGCCGCTTGACCACCGGTCAAGGTGTTCTTGGACTTAATCACGATACTTTTTTAACTTCAGTATCTAGATCATCTTTAAAGTTAGGCATTACTTTTTCAGTGAATAATTTAATACTTTTCATACAATCTTCATGTTTAACACCTGGAAAATTAGACCATACTTGAAGATTTTGAAGATTTAGCTCTGATTGAAGTTCTTTTATCTTATCTGTTACGTATTCAGGAGTACCAAATAACATATTTCTCTTGTGTAAAAACTCATAGTTAAGAAGATCTAGTTTCCCTTCTGTTTGTGGAAGTTCTTCACCCGGATCCATATGATTTCCTAGACCTCTCCAATGACAAACCCATCTCATATAATTTACCATGTGTTCACCAGCTTTCTCTTTGGCTTCTTCCATTGTATCTGCAACAAACATATCTCTAACAAGAGTTACCCCTTCTCCCAAAGGAACATTTTTTTTTGTAACTTCTGATCTTTTATTTTTGTATGCTTCAAATCTTATTTTGAGTGCTTTTACAGTAGGTATCCACATAATTACGTTAATATTATTTTCTGCAGCCCACTCAATAGATCTTATGCCATCTACAACTTGATGTATTGGAGGATGTGGATTTTGATATGGCTTAGGCAGAACACTAATTTTTTTCATAGTACTATCTTCCATATTCATAAACTCTTCACTAGGTGGACTCATATCGTGTTGCCACACATAGTTAGGTGACGGATAAGTATAAAATTCTCCTTCGTGATTAAAAAATTTTTCTGACCAAGCTTTTTTTAAAATTTCTAATGTCTCTGCAAACAATCTAAAGTTTTTTGCCTGATCTTTTAAATCTGCTTCTTTATTTAGATTTATTGCTTCTCGACCATAAACTCCTCTGGCAACACCTACTTCTACTCTTCCTTTAGAAAGTTGATCAAGTGTAGCGATATCTTCTGCTAATCTAATTGGGTTATGAAAAGTAATTACGTTTGCAGCTTGTCCAATTCTTATATTTTTTGTTCTTGCCGCAGCATCTGCTCCTAACATTAAGGGATTAGTACACGACTCCATTCCCTCATGATTAAAATGATGTTCTGTAAACCATATTGAATTCCAATTATTTTGATCACAAAATTCTGTGATTTCTTTAGTCTCATCTAATAGCTGGTGATATGGTTTATGATTCCAATTTGTGGTATTACAAAAATAACCAAACTTCATTAAAGCCTCCTTTAAAAATTAATTTAAAGACGACCGATCCCACTTTCGTATAAGATTTTACGACGAGTTATGTATCGCTTTATTTGACAATATTATTATTCTTATCTTTGATATTCAACGAATTTTTTTAAAGACTTATTTAGAAATTTATCATATCTGATGCCACCGTTACTAAATCTTCGCTTATTTAAAAAGGAAAGATTCATTTTAAAGTCATAAGAAGGCTCAAAAAAGAAAGGAACAGAGAGCCTTTTTTGCTTATTCCACAATACCCTATGATTTGTTGCTTTAAACTTGCCTTTGCTTAAATATTCTAGCGCTCTACCTGTATTCACTACCAAGGCATTTTTATTGAAAGGAACATCATGCCATTTTTTTGTTTTCCGGTTTTGAACTTGAAGACCACCTTTTTTATTCTGATATAAAACTGTGAAAATACCACTATCAACATGCGTTTCACATCCAAGTGCTACCCCATCTTCTTTAGATATTTCAATTGGTTTAGATTGATTTGGGTAATAATTAAATCTTAAAGTGCTAAGTGTTTTTAATCTCGAAAAGACTTTTTTAGATAAATTAGGGTCTTTTTTATAGAGTTTTATAATACTTTTAAAAAGAGTTTCGCTTAAATTAAATAAATTTTCGAAATAATCTGCTAGTTTTTCTATAGATTGCTTATTAAATGACCTCTCTATACTTAAATGCTCGATGTATTGATTTCTAGTTTTTTTAGAAAAATCCTTTGTTACTTTTAAGTCACCTAAGTCTAATCCTTCTTTTCCATTAACATCATTTGGAAAATATCCTCGATAAATATTTTTACTTTTTTTATTCCATTTCTTTGGAGCTAATTTGAATTTATTGTTTTTATTTGATTTAAAAAAATTTTCTCCAATTTTGCATACTTTATTTATTTTTCTTAATTTTATTCCATGACCGACTATTTGAAAAAAACCAACCTCAACACAAGCTTTTTCAATTTCTCTTGTAATTTTTAATGTTGTTTTCGAATCGAAGTTATTTTTTAAAATAGGATTTATATTTATTGTTGGAATATAATTTTTTCTTATCATCTATTCGCTGGTGTATCTGTAGCAATCATTTGTCCTCGGACTTTTTCTCTAAAATAAATATACACGCCAGCACCAATAATTATTGATGCACCGAGAAAAGTTCTTGGCACTGGTATTGTTTCAAATAATATATAACCAGCTACCATAGCAAACACTATGTATGAATACTCAAATAATGAAACCACAGAAGGTGAGGCAATACTATAGGCAGTAAATACACAAAAAAATGAAATCGAAGCTACTATTCCCATTATTAAAACATAGGGCCATGCCTCTCCTGGATTAGTAAACCATTCTCTAACAATAAATTGCAAAGTTGGATCTGTAAAAGTGTTAAACTTTCCATCGCCACTAACAAAAAATATTACCAAACTTGCAAATAATGCAAAAATATAAAGCCAAGTCATTTGAGTATAAATACTATCTTTATCGGATGTATATTTTGTTATTGTCATCGAGATTGAATAGCAAAGCGCACATGCTACAGGTGCTAATTTAAAGAAATTAAAATCATCTAAAGATGGATTTAAAACAATCAATACTCCAATAAATCCAATTACTATTGCACTCCATCTTCTAATTCCAATTTTTTCTTTTAAGAAAAATTTAGCAAACATAGACATAAAGAACGGACAGGAGAAAAATAGTGCACTTGTCATAGCAAGTGTCATAAAAGTCAGTGAAATATAAAAAAAACTAAAACCAAAGAAAAAACATACAACTCGTATAAGTGTTAATAATGGGTAATGGGTTTTTAAGGATATTGTTTTTTTAGTTATTAATACAAAGGATAGCAAAAATACTGATTGTATAAGGGTTCTTCCAAAATAAAGCTCAAATAAAGCAATATCCTCAAAAATAAATTTAATTAAAGAGTCTTGTATTGAAAAAAAGGCCATACCAGTCATTATAAAAAAAATTCCTCTGGTATTTTGGTTTGTGTCCATGAGACACCTATATCAAATCAGTGGTGATAATAATATTAATTATTTAAAATTGCCTCTGAGCCTTTTTCAGCAATCATAAGTGTAGGAGCATTTAGGTTTGCACTTGGTATTTCTGGTATCACTGATGCATCAATCACTCTTAAATTTCCAATCCCATTTACTTTCAAATCTTGATCCACTACTGCCATATCATCAACTCCCATTTTGCATGTTCCACAAGGATGATATGCAGTGTCTGCTTTCGATCTAATATATTCATTTAATTCATCATCTGACTGTGCATCAAAACCTGGCCCAACTTCATCACCAGCGTGCTCTGCTAAAGCTGGCTGTGATAGAATTTTTCTTGCAACATGAATACACTCTCTTGTTTGTTTAAGATCTTCTTCTTCTTTTAAATAATTAAATAAAATTTTAGGATAATCGTATGGGTCTGAAGAATTAAGTGTTATTTCACCTCTACTTTTTGGATGATTTGGACTTGCATGTAATTGATAACCATGTGTATCAGGTTCTTCTAGGCCATGATTTATCACAAATGATGGAAAAAAATGAAATTGAATATTAGCAACTTTTCTATCAGGCGATGATTTTGCAAAACCACCAGCCTCTAAAAATGATTTTGAGCAGGGTCCAGATTTAAACATAAACCATTGCATACCTGCTAAAATTTTAGGTATTAATTTTGTGTATGTGTAAAGTGTATTAGGAGTTTTACATTTTTGTTGTATGTAAGTTTCAAGATGATCTTGTAAATTTTTTCCAACACCCTTTGAGTGATGAATAACTTCAATACCATTATCTCTAAGATGGTTTTCGTCGCCTATACCAGATAACATTAATAATTGTGGAGAATTTATAGATCCTCCACTCAAAATGACTTCCTTATTCGCATAAATCTTTTCAGCTTTGTTATTTATTTTTACTTGAAGACCAACTGCTTTTTTTCCCTCAAATAGTATCTTTTCTACAAATGAGTTTTTTAAAATATTTAAATTTTTTCTATTTTTAACAGGGTTTAAATAATACTTTGCAACTCCAGCTCTCTCGCCTTGATGCATTGTAGTATCAAACATGCCAAAACCTTCTTGTTCCTCTCCATTCATATCTATATTTGTTTTGTGACCTGCTTCAGCTGCAGCATCAATAAATGCTTTAAATAATGGATTTGAATTTTTAGATAAATTTACTGGAAGGGGTCCCAATGAACCTCTGTATTGATTTTCACCTTCAGACCAAGTTTCAATCTTCTTAAAATAAGGAAGAACTTTATCATAAGACCAGTTATCTAAACCAAAATTTTCCCATCTGGTGTAGTCATCTCTATTACCTCTTACAAAAACCATCCCATTGTGAGATGAGCATCCTCCAATCATTTTTCCTCTAGGGCAAAAAACACGTCTATTGTTTAAATATGGTTCAGGTTCTGAATAATATTTCCAATTATATTTGGGGTCATGCATTGTATATAGAAGAGCTAATGGCATTTTAACCTTCCAAATATCACTAGATCCACCTGCCTCAAATATAGCTACAGAATTATTAGCATTCTCAGATAATCTGTTAGCTATTACACATCCAGCTGAACCAGCACCAACTATGAGATAATCAAAAGCTTGCATTTAATTTGGATGATCGCCCTCGACTGCAATCCTGTCCATAACTCTTTCATGGCCCAATCCTCTGCCAGGAAAAAAATCAGTCAGACCTTGGTGAAGGGTGCTTCTATTGTCCCAAATTGCTACAGCATTTTCAGTCCATTTAAATCTACATGTAAAATCAAGTCTTTCTTGATGTAAAAATATTTCATTTAAAATATCTGAACTTTCATTTTCATCTAAATCTAAAATTCTTTTAGTGTACATTGAATTTACATACAAAATTTTTTTTCCTGTTTCAGGATGAGTTCTAACTACTGGATGGGAATTTGAATATTCATCTAGATTACCATTCCCTTCCATTTCCTTATATGCATCAACAAACGCTGCTGCCCCTAGAGAGCTATGAATGGCTCTCTTATCATTAACCTTATCTTTAATTTTATCGCTTAATGTGTCGTAAGCGATTTCCATATTAGAAAACATCGTATCTCCACCAACTGGTGGTACTTTAATTGATCTTAAGATAATTACTTTTGTTGGTTTAGGATTATAACTTACATCAGTATGCCAAGTTTCACCCCATTGTCTTTTTTCTTCTGGAGCTTTAATTATTCTTAATATTTCAGGATAATCTTTTCTTCCTTTAACATAAATATGTCTTTCTAATGGACCAAAATGTTTTGCTAAATTTATCTGTTCTTGCGATGTAATATCTTGATCTCTAAAGAAAAGAGCTTTATGTTCTAATAATAGATTATTTATCTTCTTCCAATTTTCTAAAGAGCTATCTTTTAAATCGATACCTCTTACTTCTGCACCTAATGCACCTGATACTAATTTAATTTCCATAGTTTATTTTTTTAACCTACCAGATAATTCTAAATTTTCAGACTTAAAACTTGATTTATTTTCGTCAATAAATTCACCCATAATTTTAAGCTTATCTTCCTCAAATTCTGTGACTTTTCTTTTCCCCAAGTCAATATAAAGGGACAAACTCTCCATAGTAGCAGCAAGAGTTTTAGTTTCTTTTTCGTACATTTCACATTTTAAATGTAATCTTTTTTTATCGTGATCAAAATGTGTACAATATACCTCTACTTCTTGATTTTCTTTAACCTCATTATTGTAAGTGGTTCTAGTTTCAACAACCATAGTACTTCTCAGATTTGATTTTGCATTTTCACCACCCATTTGAAATTTATTAAGCATCGTTTCCCATGCTTGATCAAAGATTAAGATATAATAAGCCATATTCATATGTTCATTATAATCTGTCCACTCTTTGATTATTTTTCTAGTTGCTAGATGATACGACATTTTTTATCCTTTATTAATTTTATCAGCTATGAGTATTTTTCTTTTCATTTCTCTAAGGACTGGTTTCTCAATTAACTTACCATCTATAACTACTAAACCTGTATTTGAATTGTTAAATTCTTCTAATATTTTTTTTGCCTTAGTAATTTCATCTTTTGGAGGTGTGAATACTTCATTTAAAATTTGAATTTGTTTGGGATGAATAGAGCCTTTTCCAGTAAATCCAAGATTTCTGACTTGTTCAGCTTCTTTCCTCATTCCATCCATGTTTTCTAAATCTAAATAAGGCACATCTATAACGTCTACACCGACACTAGCTCCCGCATGAACCAACTTTGATCTTGCGTGAACAAGATTTTCCCATTTATTCTCAACTCTAAGCTCTGCTGCCATATCAACTCCACCAAAATATAAAGCTACAATTCTCTTACTAGCATGAGCGATATTATAAATATTTTCTAAAGCCTCATTTGTTTCCATTATAACATGAAGATCGGTATCTAAATTACAGTCTGTAAGAAGATCGTCTATAAATGTTATTTCATCTGGTGTTTTAACTTTTGGTAACATAATAGCCTTTAGATTTACTTTACTTGATATAAAAGCTTCTAGATCTAAAAGACCAAATTTAGTTCTTTGATTATTAAACCTTACTACCAGTTCTACATCATTTTTAACTTCGAGCGTTTTAAGAGCTTCTATAGTATTTTTTCGGGCTTGTTCTTTGTCATTTATTGCTATCCCATCTTCTAATTCAATACAAACCATATCAGCACCTGATGCAATCGCTTTTGGAAACATTTCAGGGTGAAGACCTGGTGTAAAAATAAAACTTCTTCTTACTTTTAATTTATCTAAATCCATCTTAATTTTTATAATCTGGCTCTTCTTTGTCTAAAATGATCCTGATTTGAGATAAAAATAAATTTGCAAAATCTGTAGGAAAATTTTCATGCTCCTCTGCAGTTTTTTCTGCAATTTCATGGCTTACAACATTAAGTTCCTGGTTTGTTGATAGAGCTGTAAGATATGTTTCTGCTGCTCTCTCAAAATAATAAAGAGAGTTAAAACCTTCGGCCACTGTTCTTCCTGTGGTTAAAATTCCATGATTTGCAAGCAACATGTGTTGTTTGTTTCCTAAAGCATTTGCCATCTTAATAGACTCCTCTTCTAGTCCTAGACCTCCAAATTCTTTGAATGCAGATACTCTATTGTAAAACATCATTGTATTTTGGTCGATAGGTTTCATAACAGGATCTTTAAGAGTGGAGAGGGCAGTTGCATATTTTGAGTGAACATGAAAAATGCATCTTGCATGCGGTGCTTTTTCATGTATCGCGCTATGTATATATAGAGCTGTTGGATCAATTATGTCTGGTTTATTCTTTAGTTCTTCCTTATTTTCTTTAGTCACCAAGATTAAATCACTTGCCTTCATATTACTAAAATGAATGCCTGCCTTATTTACGTAAAAATCAGAAGAGTCAGGGACGCATGCACTAAAATGGTTTGCAACACCCTCATGCATATTTAGTCTTGCTGTCCATCTAAAAGTTGCAGCTAATTCTTTCTGTAATTCAGATATTTCCATTTGTATGATTTTAAAATATAGTTGAAAAATAAATTATGAACAATAACGTTTTTATCTCATGCGCGGTTACTGGGTCTGGAGATACTGCAAGCAAACATCCTGATTTACCAAAAACTCCAGAGCAAATAGCTAAATCAGCAATAGAAGCAGCAAAAGCAGGAGCTGCAATTGCTCATATTCATGTAAGAGAAGAGGATGGAACGCCAAGCAGAAGGCTAGAATTATATAAAGAAGTAGTAGATAGAATTAGATCAAGTGAAACAGATGTTATTTTAAATTTAACAACTGGGATGGGTGGAGATTTAGACATTGGTCAAGGTAAAAATCCATTAGAGTTTGGTCCAATGACCGATATGGCAAATGTGATGGAAAGAATTGCTAATGCAGAACAATTTTTACCTGAAATTTGTACTCTAGACGCAGGTACATTAAATTTTGGAGACGGTTCAGTAATTACAGTTAATACACCAAATGATTTAAGGAAGGCTGCAAAAAAATTACAAGAGATTAAAGTTAAACCAGAAATAGAGGCATTTGATTTAGGAAATATGTGGTTTGGATCTCAATTGTACAAAGAAGGTTTGCTTGATGATCCACCAATGTTTCAAATGTGTTTAGGTATTCCTTGGGGAGCTCCCGCTACCCCACTAGCAATGCAAGCTATGAAAGACATAATGCCTAAAGAAGGAGTGTGGTCAGGTTTTGCAATATCAAAAAATGAAATGCCATTTGTAGCTCAAACAGTTGTAATGGGAGGAAACCCAAGAGTAGGTTTGGAGGATAATTTGTATTTATCAAAGGGCAAACTAGCAACAAATGCTCAATTAGTAGAGAAGGCAATTAGGATAGTTACAGATCTTGGAGCATCAATAATGACAGCAGAGGAAACTAGGACAAAACTTAAGCTTGTTAAACACAAGTAATGTTAAATATTAAAAAAGTTGCTGTAGTTGGAACAGGTGTTATCGGAATAGGGTGGATTATAAGATTTCTAGCTCATAATAAAATCGTTTATGCTTATGACAAAAATCTTAAGCAAAAGAAAATTTTAATAAACGAAATCAAAAGAGCACTCCCATATGTAAAAAAACTTTTTAACAAAAAAAAAATAAACTTAAATAATTTAAAATTTTTCTTATCTTTGGAAGAGGCAGTTAAAGATGCTGATTTTATTCAAGAATGTGCACCAGAGAATTATAGTTTAAAAACTGTTTTAATGAGGGAAATTTCTAAAAGTTGCAAAAAAAATGTTTTAATTTCATCAAGTTCTTCAGGATTGTTGCCATCAAAGATTTTTTCAAAATGTAAAAATATTCAGAGAGGCATAATTGGCCATCCATTCAATCCTGTATATTTACTACCTTTGGTAGAAATAGTACCTGGTAAAAAAACTAGTGAGAAATCTTTAAAAATTGCAAATAAATTTTATAAGTCAATTTCAATGAATCCAATAGTTCTAAAAAAAGAATTACCTGGTTATTTATCTGATAGACTTCAAGAAGCCTTATGGAGAGAGGCGCTTCATATTATTAATGAAGGATACGCTACAACAGAGGATTTAGATAGAGCCATAGAGGATGGTCCCGGTTTAAGATATTCTTTGATGGGAACATTTTTAACCTTCCATTTAGCGGGTGGAAAGGCTGGGATGAAGCATATGTTAGAACAATTTGGGCCAGCATTAAAACTTCCATGGACTAAGCTTAAAGCGCCAAAATTATCAAAAAAACTCTCAGAAAGGTTGATTTCAGGCACAAAAAAACAAGCTAAAGGAAAATCAATAAATCAACTGTCAAATATAAGAGACGAGTATTTAGTCAACTTACAACTATTTAGAAAAAAATATGAAAATAAAATTAGAAAATAGATATCTAAAGAAAAATTAAAATGGTAAATTAAATACATGGACTTCAATCACTTCTTAACTAGCTATATGCCAGATACAAATGTAGGTTCAAAACAACATTTTAAAAATATGTTGGAAGAATGTGTTGTTGCAGAGAAACTTGGTTATGCAACAGTATCAATTCCCGAACATCATTTAATAAATTTACTTATGATGCCATCACCTTTGCAGATGGCTGTAAAAATTGCATCTATCACAAAAAATATTAAAATCACGACTGGAATAGTTGTTTTACCTCTTCATGATATGAGAACATATGCTGGTGAAGTTGCAACAGCAGATATTTTAACTGATGGCAGGTTAATTTTAGGAGTTGGAAGAGGTGCTTTTGCTTGGGAGATGCAAAGATTAGGAACTCCCATAGAAAAGTCAAAGGAAAAATTTATAGAGTCACTCGAGGTTTTACAATTACTGTTAAAAAATAAAGAAGTTTCATACAAAGGTAAATTCTATGATTTTGAACCAATTACTATAATGCCTCGACCTATAAGTAACCCTGTACAAATGATGATAGCTGCCATGAATTTAGAAAGTATTAAAGATGCAGCATCAAGGGGATTTTATGTACAATCAACGGTATTGTCAGGTACTAAAGATCTTTTATTAAGTAGAGTGAATGCGTTTAAGGAGGGTTGTACAAAGTTAGGTGAAGAAGGAAAACTACTCAAACTGTCTATGCAACGCATGGCTTATTTAGCAAAAGATGAAAATGAAGCTAGAGAAAAAACTAAACTTGCTTACGAATATTATAAACGATTTGATAATATGTTTACTGGCCCTGGTAAAGTAAATGAAGGGAATATTGAAGCTTTGCCTAGAAAACAAACTTTAGATGAATTAAAAGAAAATCTTTTGATCTGTCCTTTGAATGAAATGATTGATAAATTAAGTGTCTATGCCGAAGCGGGAGTTGATGAAATTATTCTTAGTTCAAGTTTTGGTCAATCACAAAATGATTTAATTGAGTCGATGCATAGAATTGGTGAAAATGTAATTCCATATTTTAAAAAATCAAACATACAAGTAGCATAAATATCTATGAGCATCATAGATTGTAATTATTCGCTAACAGGATCAGGACCTGCAATTTTTTTTACCCATGGAGTAGGAGGAGCAGAGGATGCATGGAGATTCATAGTTCCAAAACTCAAAGATAAGTTCACAGTTGTAACCTATGATTTAAGAGGTCATGGAAAATCACCTGTGAGTAATAAAGATTTTAATCTAGATGATCTTGTTTTAGATCTTGAGAGAGTTAGAGAAAGAACAGGCATAGAAAAAGCCCATTTTATGGGGCATTCTCTTGGAGGAATGATTGCACCTGCTTATGCAAGGAAATTTCCAGACAGAGTAAATTCAGTAGGTTTATTGTCAACAGTGGCAGGAAGATCGGATGAAGATAAACAAAAAGTATGGAATGTGATCTCTGATTTAAAAAATAAGGGTGTTGAACAAACTTTAAAAAATTTAACCACGAGGTGGTTTACAGATGACTTCATAGAAAAAAATCCTGATCTTGTATCAAGAAGATTAAAACAGGTTATAGATACTGACAAAGATGTTTTTATTAATGTATTTAAAATATATGCAGAAACCGAGATGATTCCTTGGTTAAAAGAAATTAAGAAGCCATGTTTATTTATGACAGGAGAAAATGATGGAGGTTGTACACCTTTTCATAATGAAAGAATGTCAAATGAGATTGAAATTTCTAAATTGGTTATAATACCAAAGGTAAAACACTCTTTTTTGATAGAGGCTCCTGAGCAAATAACAAAAAACTTATTAGAATTTATTGAAAGTTTATAAAAACTTAATGCATTCTTAATGTATTTCCATCAACCCCAACCACTTGTCCTGAAATTCTAGAAGACTCATCTGAAATTAAATAGCAACACATATTTCCAATATCTTTCTCATAAACCCAAGTGTTAAGAGATGTCATAGAAACAAACTCACTCTCAACAGCTTTCTTAGAAATTTTTAAAAATTTTGCTTTATCTCTGATTACTCTGCCCATCCTATCTCCTTTGACAGTTCCTGGACAAATCGCATTTACTCTTATTTTGAATTTTCCTAATTCCATTGCTAAGGTTTTTGTCATACCCACGACTGCCCATTTACTTGCTGAATACGGAGATCTTAATGGAAAACCAAATATACCTGCAGTAGAAGATAGATTAACAACAGATCCACCTTTATTTTTTTTTAACATTGGAATTGCTAATTTTGAGAAAATAAAATGACTTATTACATTTATTTTTAATGTTTGTTCCCAATCTTTTGTCTTAAGTTTATCCATAGTTCCAGTTGGACCTGCTACTCCAACATTATTAATTAGAGCATCAATTTTTTGTGTTTTTTTTTTAATTTCTTTAAAAAAATTAATCACATCGTTTTCATTTGAAGCATCGCAATGAAAACTAAACAATCTTTTATTATTTAACGGATGTTTTTTTAATTTATTTATTGATTTTAGATCTATGTCACACAAAAAAACTTTTGCACCTTTTTCAAGACACTCTTTTGCTGTCGCCCAACCAATCCCTGAAGCACCAGCAGAAATAATTATTTTTTTACTTTTAAAATTATATGACATTAATAAATTTAATCGGTTAAACCATCAGATCTAGCTTTATTTCTTTCTATATGTATGGGCAACACCTTTCCATAAATTGCTTTAGAATGTTCAGGTGTATTTACTCTCCATGGATCTAATACATATGCTGGTATACACATGTAACGTGAGGTTTTTCCTATTATTTTGGTTACTCTATGCATAGTAAATCGTCCTTTAAATATTTGTAAATCACCAGGTTTTAATTCAAGTTGTTTAACTTTTGAACGATCTCCATCTAACACTTTTCTTACTTCATCAAATCTTTCATTTCCTGGTTCTCTTATATTTGGACAATACTCAAATATACCACCTTGCTCTGGTTTTTGTATCATAAGACTTAAAGTAAATTCACAACTATCAAAATGCCAAGGCAATATACCATCAGGCTCCATTACATTATAAGCATGACAAGCTAAAGGATCAGCCCATCTATAAATGGGAGAAATCCCTAAACAAGCAGATACAAATTTAAGTAATTCTTCAGTTTTGTAAAGAAATTTCATTTCCGAGTCCTCAGCAAAGCAATCAGAGTTTAGATATCCATTGTATCTGTTCATAAATATTCTTTTTGGATGATCCTTCGGAAGAGAGAGGTCATCTTTTGCATAAAGATATGCATTGATACTTTCTTTAGACATATAAACTTCATCAAGCTGTTGCTCTAATTCTTTTCTCATAACTTCTAAAGAATTTGGTAAAATAAAGTTTGGGATTACCGAACAACTATCATTTTTTAATTCTGATTTACATTTTTCGATTATTTTTTTTATCTTAGGAGATTGTAAGTCATGAATAGGATATTTTTCTAAATCAACAATTTTGTCTAAGTTTTTTATCATAACTAATTTATATAAATTATGAGCTTCTCAGTGATTCTTGTAATTCTTTATTTGAAATATAGCCTTTAGCATTTCCTTGTTTATCAATAACTTCACAATTGGAATTACTACAAACAACTTGAGGTAGAAACTCTTCAATAAATTGGTCCTCTTCAACTTTAATTAGGTTTGTTTTATCAATATCATCTGATTGATTAATAGGTTTCATAATAATTTTTGCTTTAATGACTTTGGTTCTATTAACATCTTTTACAAATGCCTCAACATATTCGTCTGCTGGGTTCATAATAATTTCAACTGGTGTTCCCACTTGTACAAGTTTTCCTGCATTTAAAATTCCAATATGATCTCCTAATCTAAGCGACTCATCAAGATCGTGAGTTATAAAAACTATAGTTTTTTTTAATTCTGCTTGGAGATTTATCAATTGTTTTTGCATATCACTTCTTATTAATGGATCTAATGCTGAAAAAGCTTCATCCATAAGCATAATGTCAGTATCAGTGGCTAAAGCTCTTGCAAGCCCTACTCGTTGCTGCATTCCACCAGATAGTTGAGCTGGATATTGATTTTCAAATCCAGATAAACCTACAGACTCAATTTTCTCCATCGCAGTAGCATTTCTTTTTTCAATTTCCACACCTTGCATTTCGAGTCCGTAACCAACGTTTTGTAAAACTGTCTTATGCGGAAATAAGCCAAACCTTTGAAATACCATACTCATTTTTTGCCTTCTAAATTCAATTAGTTGCTCTTTATTGAGAGTAGTCACGTCTTTGCCTTCAACTAAAATTTCCCCAGAAGTGGGATCTATCAATCTATTTAAGTGTCTGATTAATGTAGATTTTCCTGATCCAGATAAACCCATGCACACAAAGGTCTCTCCCTCCTCAATTTTTAAAGAAACATTATCTAATCCAACTGTATGTCCTGTTTGCTCTAAAACATCCTCTTTTGTAGCACCATCCTGAACCATTTTGAGAACGCTGGACGGCTTAGGTCCGAAAATTTTATATACATTATTGATTTCAATTTTTGACATTTCTAAAAGTCTAATTCTTTTAATGCATCAAAGCAAACCTACAATTAAATAAATAAAAAGCTTTCAACCATTAATTGAATTGAAATTTTTACCATTTTATATAATTATTTATAATGAATTCAATTTCTAAAATCTCAAAAAATAGCACTTACCTTCAAATTATTTGGAATGATGGGGAGGAGAGTAAATTCAATTATATGTGGCTAAGAGATAATTGTCCAACAGCACATGACAAGGACTCACGACATAGAATGTTTAATATTTTAGAAGTTTCTAAAGATATAAACCCTAAAAAATATTCTCTTAATGATGATGGAAAATTAGAAATTGAGTGGAGTGAGGGAGAACATACAAGTTATTATGACCCAAAATGGTTAAGAGAAAATTGCTATACAATCAAAAATAAACAAAAATATAAATCTCCTTATCAATTTTGGGATAATAATTTAAAAAATAATTTTGAAAGTATATGTATTGATCATGATGAAGTAATTGACTCTGATGAAGGTTTAATAAAATGGCTTGAACTATTACATCATAAGGGTATTGCCATAGTTAAAAATTCACCAACTGAAAAAAAATCAGGATTTAAAATTCTTCATCGAATAAGCCATGTCAGAGAAACATTTTTTAAAACACCTTTTGAGGTAATCAATATTCCAAAACCAAATAATTCTGCATACACGGCGCATGCTTTAAGAAATCATATGGACTTACCCTGGTTTGAATTGCCCCCTGGTTATCAGTTTTTACATTGTTTAGTAAATGATGCAAATGGTGGAGACTCTTCAGCAATCGATGGATTTGCTGTGGCCGATTATTTAAGACAAAACGAAAAAGATATATTTGAAACACTAGTTTCTGTGCCTCTTAAATTTAGAGATAAAGATTATACTCAAGAGTCTCATAGAAGTTATCATGCACCTGCAATTAGTTTAACAAAAGATAAAGATTTTCATGATATTAGATTTAGTGTTGCAACAATGGATGCTTTAGATTGTCATCCAGATCAAATGGATAAAGTTTATAAAGCCCACCATAGATTTGGAAACCTTCTACACGATGATAGGTTTCAGATTAAATTTAGATTAGGACCTGGAGACATTTTTTCTTTTAATAATAGGCGTGTTTTACACGGTAGAACTGCTTTTGATCCAAATTCAGGTCATCGTCATCTTCAAGGATATTATTTAGATAGAGATGAAATACTTGGACGATTGGAATATCTTAAAAAATATAAATTATAAGTTTTCAAATATAAGATTGTTATTTTTTTTGTATTTCAAAAACTCCTTTTTGTTTTTAATTGTATAATAATATTTCTCTTTATTAATCATTTGTATTCTTTCATTATTTAAAAACTTTTTATCTAATATCAGATATTTTATTTTTTTATTTTGGCTACTTTTCAAAATAGATTTTAGACTAGATTTGTTAGAAAATGATAAACCTACTGATAGTTTTGAATTAAGTTTAAGAAGATTATATATATTTTCATGCTTAAAAGAGATAAAAATACATTTTTTGAAACCTTTGGTCTCTTTAATCAAATTAGATAAAAGTTTTTTATTAAATAATGGCTTTATTTCAATAAAGACAGGAAATTTATTTTTAGAAATTTTTAGAACTTCTTTCAATTGTGGTATTTGAAAGTTTTTATTTTTAATTTCTTTTAGATCTTCATAATTAATATTTTTAATACTTTTGTTTATTTTAAAAATTCTCTTTAAAGTAAAATCATGAAAACATACAAACTTTTTATCCTTGGTTGAATGAATATCTGTTTCAATCCCAAATCTTTTTTTAAATGATGCTTGAAATGACGTTAAGCAGTTTTCTTTGTAATTCTTATTTACAATTCCTCGATGAATAATGTGCATAAAAAAAAGGGCTTCGTTCTCACAAAGCCCTTTTAATTAATTAGTTTAAAGATTTATTTTGGAATCCAACTTTTCCATTTGTCTGGATTGTTGTCTTTCCATTCTTTAACAACTTCTTTAAGATCTCTATTTTTCTGTTTTACTTCAACCAACATTACAGCTTGATCAGCATTATCGAATTTCATTTTAGTGAAAAATTCAGCTGCTTTAGCATGCTCTGGCTTAGCAAAAGTATCAGGATTACCATAATTGAAAGTGTAGTCCTTTGCCCAACCAGTTGCTGGCCATGCTGCAGTTCCACAATCTTTCCAATTGTTTGCTTCTGTGAATGAGTCACAAGTTTTATGTGCAGGAAGTTTTACACCAACCATGTCATAAGCACCAAAAAACCAGTGAGGCTCCCATAGATATAACAAGAAAGGTTCTTTTCTTTCATAAGCAGCTACAGCTTCTGCAATTGCTGCCGCTTCTGTTCCTAATTCATCAGCTTGGAAATCAATACCTAAAAGATCAAGTCTTTTTTGGTCGTGACAGTTCCACCCTGCAACAGGACATGCAATAAGTCTTCCTTTGCTTCCAGATTCAATTGTAGCAAATTTGTCTTTATGCTTATTTAAATCTTTCCATGATTTAATACCTAAACTTTCAGCAGCATATCTTGGAATGTAGTAGTCAGATAAACCTATAATTCCAGATGTTCCTAAAAGTTTAACGCTTCCATCACCTTCATAATTAAACATAGTTTGACCATCGTAAATTAGCGGACCTTTCATCATTACTGTGTCAGCTTCGGCATAACTTGGCCAACTTTCGCATGCAAAGTCAATTTCTCCAGCTGCAATAGCTTCCCACAAACCTGTACCTGATGGGAATACAACTCTTTTGACTTTGTATCCTAACTCTTCTTCTAGCATACTTACAGCTACTTGACATGTAATCTCTCCACCAGTCCAGTCAGCGACTGCAGCTGTTAATCTTTTAGCATGTGCAGTACCAAAACTTCCTAGAACTAATACAAGTGACAATATCAATGCTGAAATACTTTTTGATATTTTCATATTATTTTCCCTCATTTTAATTAGTTAAAAAACTTATTTTAGATCAAAATTGATAGTTATGTAAACTTCTAATATTGTAACGTTTTTGTTTAGAATGCTTATAAACCAAGTGCTTCTCTTTGCTTTTTTGTCCAAGCAAGAGAAATTCTATCAATAATAATAGCCAATAAAACTATTCCAATTCCTGCCGCAAGACCTCTTCCAGTATCTGATCTAGCTAAACCATTGAAAACTTCTAAACCTAACCCTTTTCCTCCAATTAGAGGAGTAACAATTTGCATTGCAAATGCCATAATTACTGTTTGATTAAAGCCAACAACTAAACTTGGTACAGCAAGTGGAAATTTAATTTTATTTAATGTTTGTAATAATGTTCCTCCAAAAGATCTTGAAACTTCAGAATATGTTCCTGAAACTTGTGTTAATCCCAGAGAAGTTAATCTTATAATTGGAGGTATTGAATAAATTACTGTTGCAAGAACTGCTGACACTGTTCCTCCACCAAAAAACATTAGCACAGGTATTAGGTAGCAGAAATAAGGTAGAGTCTGCATAGCATCCAAAACAACGTTCTGAACATTTCTAAATCTCTCATTGTATGATGCAATTATTCCAAGCGGAACACCAATAGCAAAACACAAAATTACTGAAACTAAAACAGATGAAAGAGTGATCATTGCTTGGGGCCATATCCCGTTAGCACCTATAAATAACAATAATAGCAATGTAACAACAGCAAATCTCAATCCAACGGTAAAATATCCAATCGCCACAAATATACCCGTAGTGTACCACCAAGGAATATGTGTGAGAAAAGTATCAAGTGGTCTTAAAAGATTAAGATAAATAAATCCCCTTAAACCTTTAGTAAATGCAATGAAGCCAGGGTTTACAGTTAATGATTTTACTCCATCGGCAATTGGTTGTCTTATAGAAAGTTTCCAGTCCTCAGGAAAAGTTCCTATTTTAAATAAACTTGAATCTATAAAAGAAATGAGAAAAAAAATAATAAATGAAGGTATGATATAATACCTTTTGCTTAATAACTCGCCTATATCTTTAGCGGTATCTTTATTAAATAAAGATATTAAAAATTCAAAAATATAAGCTATATATTTAGTGATATTTATGCAAACAAAATTTACTAAACCACTCAAAAATTCTAAAGGTTTTTCTATAATTCTAGCAATACTATATTTTTCCCAAGCTTGCGGTAGTAAGTAAAATTTTTGAACATCTGAAGGCAAAGTTGTTTTTGGTTTACTTAATGCTAAACCAAACCTATCAAACATAATAGCCATAAATAATATACAAAGCCCTCCTTCCATTGCCCAACCAACATCTAAGTTTCTTATTGCTAACCAAACTTGTCCCCCAATACCTTCAGCTCCTATAAAACAGGCAAGTACAACTAATGCTAATGCCATCATTATTACTTGGTTTATTCCCATCATTATACTTGGAAGAGAAAGTGGTATCTTAATTTTAAATAATAACTGCAACCTACTTGACCCGAAAGATGTAGCTGACTCAATCGTTTGTTCAGGAACCTGTCTTATACCCGTATTAGTTAATCTAATTATTGGAGGCATTGCATAAATCATTGTTGCCAATATTGCTGGCGCCCCACCTATTCCAAAGAAGAATAAAGCTGGGAAAAGATATACAAAGGCAGGCATAACCTGCATAGTATCCAAAATAGGCTTCATAAAATTATCGAACCTATCACTTTGAGAGCACATCACGCCTAATGTAACGCCAAATACAACACACAGTAATACAGACAAACCCATCAAGGCCAAGGTCTGCATGGACTCATCCCACATTCCAGTTCCTCCCCAGAAGTAAATAACAAATAAAGAATATAGTCCAAGCCTTAAGCCACCCGCTATTAAACAAGGTAAAAAAATTATCGCTGCAATTAACAACCAAGGTGAGTCAATTAGAAAGTCCTCTAGGAAATAATATCCATTTTTTATATATCCAGCTATTATCTTGGTAAACCATCTGTAATTTTTTTTTAAATAATCTTCGCCATCATTAACCCAGGCAGTAAATGTAAATTCATCAGTGACTACCTTGGGCATTTTGGATGGACCTTCGCTTTGAAAAGATAGCCATAAAGCTATTAGAAAAGTTATTAAGATTGCTGAATATGTTATTATATTTTTGGAATTATTAGATTTTTCTTCAATACTTGTAACTTCAGATGACATATTGATGTGAAACTTAAAATAAATAATTTTACATTTAAAGAAAAATATTGTCTATTTTTATGATATTAAAATAACAAAAAATATGAGTAATCAGCCAAAAATAACTTGCTCAAATGTTTGGAAATTGTTTGGGTCGGATGAAAAAAGAATTATTAAAGATTTAGATAAAAATTTATCAATTAAAGAGGTTCAAGAAAAAACAGGACACGTCGTTGCTGTAAAAGATGTAAGCTTTTCAATAGAGAAAGGTGAGACATTTGTTGTAATGGGTTTATCAGGAAGTGGAAAATCAACCTTAGTTAGATGTATTTCAAGATTAATCGAACCAACAGCCGGAACTGTAAAAATGGATGATGTTGACGTAACTAAAATGAGTGGCAGAGAACTATTAGATTTAAGAAGAAATAAAATGAGCATGGTTTTTCAACATTTTGGTTTATTTCCACATAGAACAGTTGTGGAGAATATTGGATATGGTTTAGAGATTAGAGGAAATAAAAAAAATGATAGAATAGAAAAATCAATGGAAGTTTTAAAAATGGTTGGCTTAGGGGGTTGGCACAACAATTACCCAAGAGAATTATCAGGAGGAATGCAGCAAAGAGTGGGTTTAGCTCGTGCATTGGCTGTAGATCCAGAAATTTTAATTTTTGACGAACCTTTTTCAGCACTAGATCCATTAATTAGAAGAGAAATGCAAGATGAGCTATTAAAGATTCAAGAAAAATTACAGAAGACCATGGTATTTATTACTCATGACTTCTTAGAAGCTATTAAAATGGGCGATCATATTGCAATTATGAAAGATGGAGAAGTTTCTCAAGTAGGTACACCAGAAGAAATTGTTGCTAACCCAAAAGATCAATACGTAAAAGATTTTTGTGAAGACGTACCAAAATACAAAGTTCTTAGTGCTAGCAAAGTAATGAGGGAAGAATGTTGCGATGATACAAAAAAAATGTTTGAAAACGGATCAAATAATATACCTCACAACTCAAAAATAGAGACTTTAATTGATAAGCTTGTAGATACAGATCAAAAATTTCCAGTTGTTAATAGTGAGACAGGTGAACTTGTTGGTGAAATTGATAGAGCCATAGTTATGAAATCAATGAAATCTGCTAGTTAATTTCTCTACTCACTTTAGTTTTTTTTTGTTTTACTTTATCTCTCCAAATTATAATCATTCCAGCAAATACAATTACGAAAACTCCTGGGAATAATTGTTCCCAAGGGGCCTCATTAAAAAATAACCAACCTAAAACAAATGATGAAGGAATACCAAAATATTCAAACGAAGCCATCTTACTTGCAGAGATTAACCTATAAGAATAGATAAAAAGTATTGCCGCAGTACCTCCAAGAATACCAGTCAATGTCATAAGAAAAAAATCTTGGCTGCTTTTTATTTCTGCGTGTCCAGTAGTCAATAAAAACAGCGCAACACCACCAATTACATTAAATATTAAAGTGTATAATTGAATTTTTGCTGTTGAGTGACCATCAGGTATAAATTTTAAAATTATCACACTTAATGCCCAAGCAATCGCAGTTAGAATTGGAAATATTGAGTAAAAACTAAATATATCACTTCCTGGCTGAACAATTAAAACAACGCCAAAAAAACCTATAAAAATTGCAGACCATCTATAAATACCAACTTTATCCTTTAAAAAAATTATTGATAAAATTACAATGAAAAATGGTGAAGAAAATGTAAGAACCATAGCGGTTGCAAATTCTAAATTAATAACTGAAATAAATATAAATATATTCATTGATAAGAAAGCCAACCCTCTAAAAAAGCTTAAGACAATGAATTTGTTGTTTAGGTTCCTAAAAACTGAAATGTGCTCTTTTGTAAATAAAATAAGTATAAAT
This sequence comes from uncultured Pelagibacteraceae bacterium, assembly GCA_902581405.1. Classification (GTDB taxonomy): domain Bacteria; phylum Pseudomonadota; class Alphaproteobacteria; order Pelagibacterales; family Pelagibacteraceae; genus Pelagibacter. The sequence continues at coordinate 48,786 of CACHOJ010000007.1, forward strand.
AATGGGATTACCCCCGCAATATTTCTGAATACTGCTAACTGAATTACAGTATATTCATTACCCAAAAACTTTATTACAACCATATACATATCCACACATAGAATTGCCAAGAGCATTGTAACTATTGCTAAATATGTTTTTTTTAAATCTGTTTTTTCTGAAGAAATATTCATTTATAATTTTTTAAAATTGTATACTTTATAAAAGAAATGCAAAGTTTTAAACTTAACGAAACCGATATTCTATCCAATCAAGATTGGACGTTTCCGACTAATATTGCATACGGTCCAGGTAGATTAAAAGAAATAGGTGGTATATGTAATAATTTAGATATTAAAAATCCGTTAATAGTTACAGATAAAGGAAGCACAAAATTACCATTTATTATTAATTTACAAAATTATTTAAAAAGTTCTGATGTAAAATCAGATTTATTTTTTGATATATCTCCAAATCCAAGAGAAGATGAAGTTTCAAATGGTGTTAGTAAATTTAAAGATGGAAACCATGATGCCATAATTGCAATTGGTGGAGGCAGTGCTATGGATGGAGGAAAATTAATTTGCCTTACAGCAAACAATGATGTTCCATTAAGAGATTTTGAATTTGAGTTAACTCCGCCTAAAATTAGCAAAGATAACCCATTCCCAAAAATTATAACTATTCCAACAACTGCTGGAACTGGAGCTGAAACAGAAATTTCAGCTATGGTTACTTATTTAAAAGAGGGCATGAAATTTTGCATGTGGCATCCAGATGTTAGACCTTCCTTAGCATTGTTAGATCCAGAACTAACTATTGGATTGCCAGCAAATTTAACGGCATGGACTGGTGCAGATGCTTTAATCCATGGTATAGAGGGTTATTGTGTTCCTGGTTTCAATCCAATGTGTGATGGTGCTGCTTTAGAAGGTTTATCTTTGATATCAAAATCTTTAGTCACAGCCGTAGAGGATCCTAGCAATATAGTTGCAAGAGGTGGAATGCATGTTGGATCTTGTTTGGCAGGAATTTCTTTTTTAAAAGGTTTAGGATTAGTACATGCTATTGCTCATATGGTTGGAGCCGAATACAATACTCATCACGGACTAACGAATGCAATAATATTACCTGTAGTTTTAAAATATAATCTACCAGGTATGGAAGAAAAAGTTAAAAGAATGTCAGAGGCTATGCAATTTAAAGATCATTCTGTAGATGCATTTATATCAAACATTGAAAACATTCTTGATAGAATTAAAATTCCAAAAAGTTTAAGCGAAATTGGAGTCCCCGAGGATTGTGTTGATAGAATTGCTGAAAAATCAATGAAAGATCAAGCCTATGGACAAAATCCTAGAAAAGCAACTTTAGAAGAAATAAAGGTAATGACTCTAGCATCCATTAAAAAAGCTAGGTAATAGAAAATTCTCATGCTTGAAAATAAATCAGTTAAAGAAATTATTTCCTTAATTAAGAAAAAAGAAGTTTCAGTGAGAGAAATAGTTTGCTTTTATTTTGAAAGAATAAAAAAATTTAATCCATCTTTGAATGCTATTGTTTCAATTAAGGATGAAGAAGAAATAGTTAAAGAAGCTGAGATTAAGGACAAAAATTTTGACGAGAATAAACCATTATTTGGCTTACCTCTCGCCTCTAAAGATTTGCTAGATGTAGTTGGTTTTCCAACCACTTATGGTTTTCCTGGATATAAAGATTATTTTCCAAAAAAAAATTCTATAATTGTTGATCGTCAGATAGATGCTGGTGGATTAATAATTGGAAAGACAAATACTGCTGAATTAGGAGTAGGCGCTCATACAGCGAATAGATTATTTGGAATAACACCAAACATTTATGGAAATAGTCAATCATGTGGTGGATCAAGTGGTGGAGCTGGTGTTGCAGTTGCAGCAAATTTACTGCCGTTTGCCGATGGTACAGATATGATGGGTTCTTGTAGAACACCTGCTGCTTACGCAAATGTCTATGGTTTTAGACCAACACCAGGATTACTTCCGGATTATCGGACAAATGAAAAAAAGAAAAATCTTCCAGTTATTTCAACACCAGGATGTCTAGCCAGAACACCTGATGATATGTCTATTCTTTTAGATGTTATAGTTGGACAACATAAAGAAGATCCAATATCTTTCAGTTTAGATAATTCTTTTAGTGAGGTTAATTTAAGTGACCAAGAATTTTCAAAAATAAAAATTGGATGGTTATCTGATATGAATGGTAATTATCAATATGATCCTGAGATAATTGAAATATGTAACAAACAACTTAACAATCTTGAAAAGCATAAAGTTATAATTGAAAACTTAAAACCAAAAATTGATGCTCTTAAATTATGGAATTGCTGGGGAACGTTGAGAGCAAAAAGTATTTATGAGGATATTATTACAATGAATATAAAAGATGTTAATGAAATGACTCCACAAGCGATATGGGAATACAATAAAGGTATCAAACTTACAGATGAAGATGTAAAATCTGCTCTTAACTCAAGAATTGAATTATCAAATGATGTAAATAGTTTATTTGGTGATTTTGATTTTTTAGCTTTACCATCTCAACAATCATTTCCTTTTGATAAAAATTTAAGACACCCAGAAAAAATTAATGATAAATTAATGGATACTTATCATAGATGGATTGAAATACATATATTTGCTAGTCTTTTTTACTTACCATCAATTTCTTTACCTATTGGTTTTAATAAAGAGGGATTTCCAATAGGTATTCAAATTATAGCAAAACAAAAAGAAGATTTAAAAGTGATATCTTTTACAAAAAGATATGAGGAAATTTTTAATTATTCTAAAATTAAACCGAAATTAAACTAATGGTCAGACACAAACATCATTTTAAAATAGCTTTTGCATTAGCAATAGCTGCTGGATCATGGGGAGTTTATTGGCTACCTCAAAGAATTTTAGAAGACGGGGGACTTACTGGAGGTTGGGGAACAATTTCTCAAATGATGATCGGAATTTTATTACTTACACCCATCTCTTTGTGGAGAAAGTATAAAGGTCGTACATCTGGTTTAGAAATTCCTTTTGTTGGTTTTTTAACCGGCAGTGGTTTTATATGTTACGCATTAAGTTTCTTGCTTACAGATGTTGTACGAGCATTGATCATGTTTTACATGATACCTGTCTGGACGACTATTTTTGAAATATATTTTTTAAAAAAAAGACCAGGTTTAGAAAGAGTTTTAACTTTAAGCTTAGCTCTTGGGGGTTTGTGGGTAGTTTTCAGTCAATCTAATATAATACCATTACCACAAAATGCAGGAGATTGGTTGGCATTAATAGGAGGTGTGCTATTTGGGGCTGGGTTAGTGCGTTTAGAAATTTCCAAAACAGACGGGGTCTTTCCGGTAATCTTTTCTTTCTTTGTTTATGGGACAATATTTAATATTTTTGCTGGCTTTATTTTAAAAGATTACTTAGGACCTATGCCACCGATTGAAGCTTTTGCATCAATGTTTATTTTTTTAGTTCTTATTTCAGTATTTTATTTTATTCCTACCGGAGTAGTTATAATGTGGTCTCCATCTGTTTTGGGTGCAGGCCTTTGTGCAATATTATATTTAAGCGAAATAGTAGTTGGAGTTATATCAGCTGGTATTTTAACAGATGAAACATTTGGTTGGAGAGAAGTTGTTGGAAGTACAATGATTGTTGTAGGAGGAGTATTAGCTGTTGTTCTAGCACCAAAAGAAGAAAAATAGATGCTGTTTAAAGAAAAGTTTAAATCAAATTCAAAAATATTCTTAGATGGTGGAAATGGTTCTGAGATTGCAAACTTAGGAGGTGAGATGACACCAGCTTTTTCCGCATTAGCAACAATTACAGCACCAGAAATTGTAAGACAAGTTCATGAAAATTTTATGGATGCAGGCTGTGATCTTATTACAGCAAATACTTTTAGCACTACAAGACACAATATGAATAGTATTAACAAAGGTAATGAAACAAAAGAGTTTATTGTTAGATCTGTCGATATAGCCAAAAAGGCAATTAAGAATAAGGGGAAAGAAAATATAGTTGGAATAGCAGGGAGTATGTCGAATTTTTTCTCACTGAAGGAAAATGAATTTGTTCCAGATCCAAAGTACATACCTTCATTTAGAGAGGAAGAGAGAAATTATAAAGAGGCTGCTAAAATCTTAAAAGAAGAGGGAGTCGATCTTTTAATTCTAGAAATGATATTAGATATAGATCACTCAAAAATCTTACTTAACTCTGCATTAGAAACTGGTTTGCCTGTTTGGGTTGGACTTAGTTGCTGTATAAGTAAGTTTGATAATAACGTTATTGGAAGAAATTTTAGAGCTGAAAAAGAAAAATCACTTATTTATGATGAAAGTGTATACAAAGAGCAACCAAAATTTATTCCTGATGATAAGATTGTTCTTTTAGATGATATTATGAAATCTCTAACAAATATCGGCGGAGATGTTTATGGTATTATGCATACTTGGCTTGTTGATGCCTTTGATGGATTAAGGGTAATTAAAAATAATTGGCAGGGTCCAATTATGTTTTATCCAGAGATACATAAGTTTGATACAAAAACACATAAGGCAACCGTGACATACGCAGAGGATGAATTCACTGATGAATGTGGAAAACTAATTGATGACCAAATTCAAATTATCGGAGGGTGTTGTGGTGTTACAGATAGTCATCTTAGAAAATTGATTTCAAGGTATTCTTAATTTAAATATTAATTATTAACTAAATTTATCAACATATTAATCATATCAACTTTATAACTCTCTTTTGTTGCAGATTTTGTTTCCAATACTGAAAAAAATGCAGCAACTTTGCCAGTTTTAAAATTTGTTGCCAGAAACTGACCTCCATATCCAGAGTGTCCAATCATGTTACCAGACACCATTGTTGAATTTGAGTAATACAAATATTTATTTTTTGCTAATTCCATGTATTTAGGTCCTAAATTTTTAATTGTTTTGTCAAAATAAGAAGGTGATCCAACTTTTCTATTTCCAACCCCCATACCTTTTCTAGCAAAAAGCAAACCCATTCTTAAAAAATCCCTAGCAATTAAACAACCACCACCAGACATCCATGGCATCCCATATCTATCAGAAGCAATATATAAGCCTTCTTCAAAGCCAGCAGCTTCAACTGCCGACAATACCCAATCTCTTAAAGTTCTTCCACTTACCTTTTCTACAATTAATCCCACTACATCAGTATTCGCTGATTTATAAAATGCATATTCAGAACTATTTATTAAACTTTTGTTTTTAATTTTTTTAATTGAATTTAAATATTCTTCTTGGCTTAAATGATTTTTTAAACTTTTTGGTAGTCTCCAACCTCCAACTGGCTCATGTAAAAATGAAGAAGAATATGCTTTAGTATAATCTTCGGTATAGGAATTTATAATATTCATATTTAAAACATCTTGTATTCTTGCTTCAGCGTAACCACTTCCAATTTTAGGCAAATAATGTGAAACTTTTTTATTCAAATCTATTGATTTATTTTTAACAAGTTCACCAACAAATAAGTTAATAAACATTTTAGTTATTGACATTATTGTCTGCGGTTGATTTTTTTTGAAATCTTTAGCATATTTTTCAAATAATATATTTTGACCTTTGCCAACGATTAACGAGCAAAAAGATTTATTTTTGATCATTTTTTTAACCAATGGTATTTTACTAATTTTATTATTATGTTTTGACTTTAGTTTTAATACTAGATCAGATCTTAAATAAAGACTGTACCGATTTATTTTATGTAAATTTCTATAACCAAATCTTCTAGTTTTTGGAAGATTCCATAAAGCCTTATTATCTTTAATTGTTTCTAACTCAGGATTTTTAACAGAAGCTAATTTTTTAATTTTCAATATTTTAATGATTTTTTTTGTTCGTATTTCTGGTGATATCCTTCTGCTTTACAATAATTTTTTTCCTTAGATATTTTTGTTGATACCTTACCATCCAATTTTTTATTCACCTCGTTTAACACCTTTTCAGCAATCTTTTTTTCTTCATCAGTATTATAAAATATTTCTGATCTATATTGAATTCCTACATAAGTACCTTGTCTATTTACTTGTGTAGAGTCGTGCAGTTCAAAAAATAGATTAACCATATCTTCATATGATTTTTTTTTCTCATCATATTGAACTTTTACAACTTCAATATGTCCAGTCTCTCCACCGCACACAGCTTTATAGGTTACATTGGGATCATCACCTCCACAGTAACCACATTCGGTTGAGATTATACCTTCAATACCCTCGTATTTAGTTTCATCCCAAAAGCATCCAATTCCACCAATAAATGTTTTCATTATTTTTTAACTTATACTTTAGTTTTTTAAAATTGAAATTGCTTTAATTTCATCAACCCCTATACCACAACAGCCACCTATAATTTGAGCTCCATCTTTAATCCATGTTTTTACTTCATTCAAATAATCATCAGGAGTCATATCATCTATAAATCTCCAATGTGGTTTTTCATAATATCCTTTATTTGGATATGCTCCTATAACTCCATCAAAATTTTCTCTTGCAGTTTTTATTGCCTTACCTGTGGTTTTAATATCAGAATGAGCTACTAAAATTGGACCGTTATGAATTTTTTTAAAATTATTTATAGATATTTCAAAATTTTCATAAACATGAGTATCAGAGTCAATTGTATCATTATATCCAAGCATTATTTGATTTTGATCATTCGTTACACATGATACTGATAACCAAACTGGTATATTTATTTTTGTAGAACAGTTTAACATTGTTTCCACAATATCTGCCTGAGAAGACATAGCCTCTAAAATAATTAAATCTACTCCTTCACCTGATAAAATTTTTAGTTGCTCATCAAAACCAGGTATCATTGCTTTTACTCCAAGTTTATAAAAATTACCAAAAGTTGAAACGCTTCCAGCAAGAGCAACATCCTTATTTAAATTTTTAATTGCTTCTTTTGCAACTTGAACACTTTTTCTATTAAAATCCTCAATCGAGTCTTCATAACCATACTGTCTCATCGATATAGGTGTAGTACTATATGTATTGGTAGTTATTACATCAGCACCCGCATTTATATAATCTTCATGAATTTTTCTTACTAATTCTGGATGATCTACTGAGCATTTTCCACACCACATTTTTTCATCCATTTTAGCGCCATTCTTTTCTAATTCAGCGCCCATTCCACCATCTAAAATAATAGTTTTTTTATTTTCTAATTTTTCATGAATTGATGAATAAGACACAGTATTATTCCTTGCTATTTGTAAAGGTGCAAATTTTATTTCCATCAAGATCACGAACGTAAGAGTAATAAACTCCTGATCCCTCTGGTCGTTCACCTCCTGATCCTTCGCTAGTACCTCCAGCTTTTAGTCCTGTTTCGTGAAATTTATCAACAATAACTCTTGAAGATGTTAGAAATGATATTTGTGTTCCATTTCCAAAAGTTGCTTCTTTTTTATTAAACGGTTTTGTGATGTAAAACTCTATTTCGTTTGTATCTTTCTTTCCATATGCGGCATAATCATTTTCTATAGTTTCGTTTCTTGTTAGCCCAATAACTTCCAAAACTTCATCATAAAACTTAATGGCAGCATCTAAATTATTTGTTCCCACCATTACATAACCAATCATCTTAACCTCAATTATTTTGAGTATAATTTTTTAATTCCAACCAGTAATTGCCTTAACCTCTAGGTATTCAGTAAAACCCCATAGTCCACCCTCTCGACCATTTCCTGATTGCTTAAATCCTCCAAAAGGTGCTCCAGTTTCGGCTCCTTGACCGTTGATATAGACTGTTCCTGCTCTTACTTTTCTTGCTACTCTTTTTGCTTTTTCTTTATCTTCAGTTTGTAAATAGTTACCTAATCCGTAAGATGTATCATTTGTAATTTTAATTGCCTCTTCTTCTGTATCAAATGGAATAATTGAAAGTACTGGACCAAATATTTCTTCTCTAGCAATTTTCATATCGTTGTTGACATCTGTAAAAATCGTAGGTTTAACAAAATACCCCTTATTAAGACCATTTGGTAGATCGGGCCCACCGGCAGCAAGAGTTGCGCCTTCTTTAATTCCCTCATTAATAAGATTAATAACTTTATCATATTGAACTTTGGACACTAAAGGTCCAATGTGATCGCCTTTTTTAGATGCCACGTCTACTTTAATTTTATTTGCTTCATCTACAGCTTCTTTTACTGCTCTATCATAAATTGATCTTTGAACTAGCATTCGTGTTGGAGCATCACAAGATTGTCCAGTGTTACTCATTATAGTCCTAACTCCGTCCCTTACAGCATCTGGATAAGAGTCCTCAAAAACTATATTTCCACCTTTACCGCCAAGTTCAAGTGTGACCTTCTTAATTGTGTCAGCTGCATTTTTCTGTATCAATTTTCCTGCTCTTGTAGATCCTGTAAACGAGACCATATCAATATCTGGATGACCAGATATATGATTCCCAACTACTTCTCCGTTACCATTAACTAAATTGAATACACCTGGAGGAAATCCAGCTTCGTCAATTATTTCCGCAAACAAAACACCTGATACTGGAGCCACTTCTGACGGTTTTAAAATCATTGTGCAACCAGCTGCAAGTGCTGGTATAACTTTTAGCACTATTTGGTTCATTGGATAATTCCATGGCGTTATTAATCCACAAACTCCAATTGGCTCATATCTGATTTGGTTGTTTGATTTTGGATCAAACTGATGTTCAAAATTAAAATCTTTTAAAATATCTATTACATTTTTAGATATATCTGCCCCCATTTTAGTATGTATCTCTGATGCAAAATCTA
>CACHOJ010000008.1 GCA_902581405.1 uncultured Pelagibacteraceae bacterium
GTTATTGATAGAAAATTTATGAATAATTTGGAAGACTATGGAACTTTCTATATATTTCATAATACAAATTCCAAATTTGGGTCAATTTTAAGAAATAGTTGTTATACAGGATACTCAGTTAACAAAAACCTTCCATCTTTTGTTCATGGAAATTTGAGTACAGCATCAAAAAATCTTAACAATAATAAAATAAATTTTGACATAATTGGCAAATCTTTCTTTAAAAAAAATACTTATTTTGTTCAAAATTATTTAGATGCACAAAAAACAGAAATTTTGTTGCTCAATCCTACGAGCAATAATTTAGATATAAATGTAAACGATAAAAAGTATTCATTAAAAAATGGAGGTTCTAAATTAATCAATATAGAAAAAAAATTTATAAAGATAGTATCAAATTGTTATTTAATAAGACCGATTGTATTTTCATATGAAAATGAATTTTTAGATGTTTATCATGGGTAAAGATTAATGAAAAAAAAATATATAGTGGTTACTGGTGGAGCAGGTTTTGTTGGATCGAATCTTATAAAAGAACTAATATCGAAAACTAAATTTGATATTATTAGTATTGATAATTATTCTAGTGGTACAAAAATAAATCATATTAAAAATTCAAGAATTAGATATATTAATGGACAGACTTGCAACATTTCTAAAATTCTTAAAAATAAAAAAAATAAAATAAATGCGCTATTTCATTTTGGTGAATTCTCAAGAATTTTTCAAAGTTTTGCAAAATTTTCTGAGTGTTTTAAGTACAATTCTATTGGAACAAATGAGGTATTTAATTTTTGTTTATCAAATAAGATAAAATTAATTTATTCAGCAACTTCTGCAACGTTAGGAAATTCTGGAAGTGATAAGGATTTATCGCCATATGCTTTTTCAAAAGCAAGAAATTTAGAGTTATTAGAAAATTTAAAAAATTGGTTCAACTTCAAATATGAAATAGTTTATTTTTATAATGTCTATGGTCCAAATCAAATTTGTAAAGGAGATATGGCTACAGTTATTGGAATCTTTGAAGATCAATACAAAAATAATAAAAAATTAACAGTTGTCAAACCTGGAACTCAAACAAGAAGATTTACTCACATAAATGATACTGTTTCTGTTTGTATTGAGGCTTGGAGAAAAAATAAATGTCGACATTATAGCATTTCACATAAAAAAGTTTATTCAATCTATGATGTAGCCAAAATGTTTAATTCTAAGATTAAATACTTAAAAAAAAGAAAAGGGGAAAGGTATGCATCAGCATTAACTAATATGAATTTATCTAATAAAGTTTATAAGAAATTTGGAAAAATAAATTTAACTGATTATATAAAAGATTTTAAATTAAACTTAAAAAAGTACTAATTTTAGCGAAATTAAGTCTAATAATTAAATATAAATTAAATAAATTTAAACAGTTTACAAGTGTGTTTTTTGAGTGTAAATAATCCTGCCTGGTGATTATTGCGAAGGTGTAACACCCGATCCCATTCCGAACTCGGAAGTTAAGCCCTTCAGCGCTGATGGTACTTTGTCTTAAGACATGGAAGAGTAAGTCGTTGCCAGGCAAAAACTTATGAAAATTGCAAGCTCCTTAAAATCACTGAAAAAAAGAGATCTTAACTCAAAACTTGTTAGACGAAGAGGTAGGGTCTATATTATAAATAAAAAAAATCCAAAATTTAAAGCTAGACAGAAGTGAAGTAATGTCTGGATCATGTCCAAATAAGTTATGAAAATTGGTTCGATATCAGAAAATAGAAAATTTGAAAATAGAGTAGCCATTACACCAGAAACATTAAAAAAATATAATTCACTAGGTTTGCAAGTAAACTTAAGTAAAGATTATGCATTACATTTAGGTATAAAAGATAGTGAATATGAGTCACTAGGTGCAAAGCTTTTTAAAGATGATGAGGAAGTTATTTTAAACTCAAACGCGATTGTACAAATGAGTATATTGAGTGATGAAAACCTTAATAAACTTAAGAAAGACCAAATTTTAATTGGTGTCTTAAATTCTCATATAAATGAAAAAAAATTGAGAGACATTACTTTAAAAAATGTTAATTGTTTTTCTCTGGAGCTTTTACCTAGAATTACTCGTGCACAATCCATGGATATACTCTCATCACAAGCAAATTTAGCTGGATATAAAGCAGTGGTAGACTCTTTTTCATATTTTAGAAAAGCCATTCCAATGATGATGACAGCGGCTGGAACAATTTCAGCAGCAAAAGTTTTAGTAGTTGGCGCCGGTGTAGCAGGTTTACAAGCAATAGCTACTGCAAAAAGAATGGGGGCAATTGTATTTGCAACAGATGTTAGACAAGCTTCTAAAGAGCAAGTAGAGAGTCTTGGTGGTAAATTTTTAAGTGTAGAGGGATCAGAGAATTTAGAGACCGAGGGCGGATATGCCAAAGAAACTTCGGAAGATTTTAAAAAAAAACAAGTTGAATTACTTAAAGAGACACTAAAGAAAATAGATATTGTTATTTGCACAGCTCTGATACCGGGAAAAAAGGCCCCAATTATCATAACAAAAGATATGATTGAAGTTATGCAGAATGGTTCAGTTATATATGATTTAGCAGCTTCACAGGGTGGGAACTCTGAACTAACAAAAGTAAACGAAATCGTTGATAATAACGGGGTTAAAATAATGGGTGAGTCAAATATATTAAATAAATTGCCTCTTTCAGCATCAAATCTTTACGCAAAGAATATATTTAATTTTGTAAATAATTTATTTAATAAAGAAAAAAATACTTTTAATATTAATTTAGAAGATGAAATAATTAATAAAACAATGGTAAAATAATGGAAATAGATCCTTTTATATTTAGATTAAGCATATTTATCTTATCAATATTTGTTGGCTATTATGTTGTTTGGAGCGTAACCCCATCTTTGCATACTCCTTTGATGTCTGTAACAAATGCAATTTCTTCAGTGATAATTGTTGGTGCCATAATTGCAGCTTTATCTGGTTCCACAGAAGAGGTATTTGCAACTTCAAATATGTTTGGATTTCTTGCAATTATTTTAGCTGCAGTAAACATTTTTGGCGGCTTTTTAGTAACTCAAAGAATGTTGCAAATGTACAAAAAGAAGAAAAAGTAAAAATGTCAGCAAATTTTTCAGCACTGTTTTATTTAATTTCAGGAATATTATTCATTTTGGCATTGAGAGGACTATCTTCACCTGAAACGTCAAGACAGGGAAATTATTTTGGTATTGCTGGAATGATAATATCAATAATTGTAACTTTTTTGTCTGTAGGAAATTTTGGTGCAGGATTTATTTATGTTTTAATTTTTCTAGTCATAGGTGGATCAATAGGTGCATTTATAGCATTTAGAATACCTATGACAGCAATGCCAGAGCTTGTAGCAGGATTTCATAGTTTAGTAGGTCTAGCAGCTGTGTTTGTCGCAATATCTGCATTTTTAAAACCTGAGGCATTTAACCTAGGGGTTGTTGGCAACATTAAACTTGCAAGTTTAATAGAGATGTCATTAGGAGCTGCTATTGGTGCAATTACATTTTCTGGATCAATAATAGCTTTTCTTAAGCTGAGAGGAATAATGTCTGGTGCCCCAATTACATTTAAAGGACAGCACCTGATAAATCTTTTATTAGGAATCACAACATTATTTTTAATTTATTATCTATGTTCAACACAATCATCTAACATTTTTTGGTCTATTGTAATAATATCCTTTATTATTGGTGTATTATTGATAATCCCGATTGGTGGTGCAGATATGCCAGTTGTTATATCAATGTTAAATTCATATTCAGGTTGGGCGGCTGCGGGAATAGGTTTTACATTAGAAAACTCTGCTTTAATAATTACAGGTGCCTTAGTGGGATCATCTGGAGCTATTCTTTCATATATTATGTGCAAAGGAATGAATAGGTCGTTCTTTAATGTTATCCTTGGGGGTTGGGGGGCAACCGACCAATCTTCAAGTTCTCAGAGTAAAGAAGAAAAACCAGTTAAAAGTGGAAATGCTGATGATGCAGCCTTTCTAATGAAAAATGCTTCATCAGTAATTATAGTCCCTGGATATGGAATGGCTGTTGCACAAGCACAACATGCTTTAAGAGAAATGGTTGATGGGTTGAAAAAAAATGGTGTGAAGGTTTCTTATGCGATTCATCCAGTTGCGGGAAGAATGCCTGGGCATATGAATGTACTATTAGCTGAAGCTAATGTTCCTTATGACGAAGTTTTTGAACTAGAGGAAATTAATAATGATTTTGCAAATTGTGATGTAGCATATGTGATAGGAGCAAACGATGTAACTAACCCTGTTGCAAAATCGGACCCTCAAAGTCCAATATTTGGTATGCCAGTTTTAGATGTAGAAAAGAGTAAATCAGTTTTGTTTGTTAAAAGAAGTTTATCTCCTGGTTACGCTGGGATAGATAACGACTTATTTTATAGAGAAAATACACTCATGCTTTTTGCTGATGCAAAAAAAATGACAGAAGAAATTGTAAAGAGTTTGTAACTTGACAAAAATTTTTTGTGATATTGCTGATTTAAATCATATTAAAAATTTTAATAAAAAAAAAATAGTTAAGGGTTTTACCACAAATCCAAGTCTGATGAGAAAGGCGGGTGCGAAAGACTATTTAAAATACTGCAAAAATATCCTTAAAAATACAAGTAAAGCAGTTTCCTTTGAGGTTTTTGCTGATGATATTAAAAATATGATATCTCAAGGTGATATAATTAGTAAATTAGGTAAAAATGTTTATGTGAAAGTACCAATAACTAATTCCAAAGGTATGTTTATGGGAAAAGTAATTGAAACACTAAATAAGAAAAAAATTAAACTTAATATAACTGCAGTCTATACTTCAAAACAAACAAAAATGATTTTAAAAAAAGTAGACAAAAATACAAAAGTAATTATATCAATCTTTGCTGGAAGAATGGCTGATACAGGTAAAGATCCAATTCCTCAATTTAAGAAAAGTTTAAAATTGGCAAAAAAATTTAAAAATGTTCAGATACTTTGGGCAAGCACGAGAGAACCTTATAACTTCATTCAAGCAAAACAAATAGGCTGCCATATAATTACAGTGCCACCATCTATTATTGAAAAAATTGAAAAATTTGGAAAATCATTTCAAAAATTGACCACAGACACGGTTAAAGCTTTTTTAAAAGACTCTAGAAAATCAAGTTACAGTATCTAAAAATTGGTTGCGGGGGACGGATTTGAACCGCCGACCTCAAGGTTATGAGCCTTGCGAGCTACCAGGCTGCTCCACCCCGCGGTAATTAAATTCTATTTTTAAGCTTATTAAGTTTTTTTACTCTTTTAATATTTTCCTGAAGTATTCTCTTTTTTTTTTCAGAAGGTTTTTCATAATTATTCTTTAGTTTAATAATTTTAAAAAAACCATCTCTTTGAAGTTTTCTCTTTAAAACTCTCAAAGCTTGTTCAATATTATTATCTTTAACTTCTATTTTAATAACTACCTCCAGAAAGTGAATTTGGTAACACTTTATATTTTATTTGTCTATTATTTTTCATAATTTTACTAAATTGTCTTTAACTTTTCTTTTTCTTTTTTCTCTTTTTTTAATCTTCTCTCGGCTTTTTCAAGTTCTTTTATAAGATCCTTTTGAGTGAATAGACCTATTGCAACAGGATCTTTAGCAATTAAATTATTAAAATTCCAATAACTTTTATTTTTAATAGCAGTCACAGAATTTTTAGTAATACCAACTAATTTTGCTACTTGAGAATCTTTTAGGATTGAATGATATTTTATTAACCAAAGAGCAGAATCTGGTTTGTCTTGTCTTTTCGATAATGGAATATATTTCTTTGATTTTTTTTGATTACTTTCTATTCTAATTTCATTTACATTTAAAGACAAAGGTCTACTAGTGTCATTTGAAGATAGTTCGATTTCTTCTCTTGTAACTTGACCAGCTATAATTGGGTTATAACCTACAATTCCCTTCGCAACTTCTCCATCAGCAATGCCTTGAACCTCTACCTCATGTAGTTTACAAAATTCTGCTATTTGTTTGAATGTTAAAGCTGTATTTTCAACTAACCAAACAGCAGTAGCCATTGGCATTAATGGTGCATTATTCATTATTTATTTTCTGATCTAAAATTCTGAAACTTCTTATTAAATTTGCTCACTCTTCCTTTATCAAGTATTTTCTGTTTTCCACCCGTCCAAGCCGAGTGAGATTTTGGATCAATTTCAAGTTTGAGGATTTCCCCTTCTGATCCCCAAGTTGATTTTGTTTCAAACTGTGTACCATCTGTCATTTCAACTTTAATAGAATGATAATCAGGATGTAAGTTTTTTTTCATAGCGGCTTTATAGCAAAAAGTTTAATAAAAACAATTAAAAGTTAACAAGTTTTTTCATCATTTTGAGATATATACTGCTGCTAGCAGCTCTTATATTAATATTATTATCCTCAAATTTACTAATATCATTTATCAATCCTCCTGCTTCCTGAACAATTAGTATCCCAGCAGCTATATCCCACAAGTTTATTTTATTGTTAAAGAAACCATCTAATCTTCCAGATCCTACATATGCTAAATCGAGAGCTGTACATCCTGAACATCGCATATTTAAGCTTGGGTAAATACTCTTCAATCCATTTTGATCTGACGAAAATATACAATCTTCAATATCATTCTTGCTAGAAACTCTTATTCTGTGGTTATTGAAGTAAGCTCCATTATTTTTTTCTGCAAAAAAAATTTCATTTTTAATTGGATCAAAAACTAAAGCAGATTTTAATTCATTATCTATTTTTAAAGCTATAGAAATTGCAAAATGAGGTATGCCATGTAAAAAATTTGTTGTTCCATCTATAGGATCAATTATCCAAATTTTGTCTTTATCATTATTTTCAATTTTACCACTCTCTTCTGTAAGAAATGAGTAATTTTTTTTTGCTTTTGTAAATTCTTCAATTAAGATTTCTTCTACTCTTTTATCAGTCTTAGTAACAAAATCTCTTGGACCTTTTTTTGCAACTTGTAAATTTTCAACTTCTCCAAAGTCTCTGATAATAGTTTTTGAAGCTTTTTCACAAGCTTTAATCATTATGTTTAAATGAGGAGAAATCGAGTTCATTAATTAAATTTTTCTTATATATTCTAGAGTTCTAGTATCCAAAATAATTTCATCATCGGCTTCAACAAAGGGTGGTACCTGTATATTTATTCCATTATCAAGAGTTGCTGGTTTGTATGAGGATGATACCGTCTGTCCTTTTATTGCTGCATCTGTTGTGATAATTTTACACTTAATTTGATTTGGAAGTTCAATAGCAATAGGATCTCCATTATGAAAACTTACCGATACCTCAAGATTTTCAGTTAATAATTTCCCTTTTTCGCCAATTATATTTTTTTTTATCTCTATTTGTTCAAATGTCTTAGGGTCCATAAAAAAATAATTATCTTCATCTGAATAAAGATAATTAAAATTAATTTCTTCTAAGGTAGCCTTTTCTACGGTTTCACTAGATCTGAACCTTTCATTTAATTTAGTATTTTTACTTAGGCTTTTCATTTCCACTTGAGCAAATGCACCTCCTTTACCAGGTTTAACGTGTTGAGTCTTTAAAACTTGCCACAAATCATTTTTATATTCTAGGAGCATTCCAACTCTAATTTCTCCTGCATTAATTTTCATTTTAATTTTTTAATAGCTGTTTGAGGTTTATATTTT
This sequence comes from uncultured Pelagibacteraceae bacterium, assembly GCA_902581405.1. Classification (GTDB taxonomy): domain Bacteria; phylum Pseudomonadota; class Alphaproteobacteria; order Pelagibacterales; family Pelagibacteraceae; genus Pelagibacter. Next base: position 7,738 of record CACHOJ010000008.1, read on the forward strand.
TTATTATTCCAAACGTAGCCTGAAATAGCTAAAAAATTCGCATTATTCAATAACAGATTTTTATAATTTTTTGAATTTATTCCGCCTATTGCTACTAAAGGTATATTAGTTATTTTGTTTACCGCATTTAAAATTTTAGTAGATGCTTTATACCTGGTTTTTTTTGTTTTTGTTTTATAAAAAGACCCAAAAGCTAAATAATTAGGTTTTGATTTAATAGCAATTTTTGCGAGCCTTAAAGAATTGTGACATGTAATACCAATTATTTTATTCCCAACTATATTACGAGCATCTTTTATTTTCATATCTTTTTGGCCCAAATGACAACCGTCAGCATTAAGTTTTTTTGCAAGCAAAGGATCATCATTTATTATAAATTTCACATTTTTATTTTTACATATTTTATGTATTCTTTTTCCAATCGAGACTTTTCTTTTTAATGAATATTTTTTTAATCTCATTTGAAAAAAAAATATTTTATTTGTATCCAAAGCTGATATCAGATCTTTGTAGAAATTTTTTGTTATTTTATTTGGAGAAATAAGATAAATAAATTTTTTTTTATTTATTTTCAAGTTCGTTTGACCATTTTCCTTGAGCTGCTAAGGAACACATTCTAGCTCTATGATTAAAAGTTTTTTGAGTTAAATCTTTGTCTTGAGTATTTTTTGACCATATTTTTAGAGCACTTTGTTGTAAAGCTCTTCCATATGAGTAAGTCATTATGAAATTAGTATCGTTATTTTTATTTATCATATTTAAATTTTCTGTAGCTTCTATTTCTGACTGGCCCCCAGATAAAAAAGCTATCCCGGGCACTTCTTGGGGAACTGAATTTTTAAGACACTCAATTGTTTTTTTTGAAATCTCTTCAATAGAGATAGAATTTTTTGATTTATTACCGGGCAATATCATATTTGGTTTTAAAATGATTCCTGTAAGGTCAATTTGGTGTATTATTAACTCCTCAAAACATTTTTTAAGAACCTCTGAAGTTCTATTAAAACAAAAGTCAGCAGAGTGATCTCCATCCATTAATAGTTCTGGCTCTATAATAGGAACCATTTTATTTTCTTGTACTAAAGCAGCATATCTTGCAAGCGCATGAGCATTAGTATGAATTGCTAATTTACTTGGATATATTTTGCTAATTTTATAAACCCCTCTCCATTTTGTAAATCTAGCTCCAAGTTCATAATACTTTTTTAATCTATCCCTCAATCCATCCAGTCCTTCTGTAATATTCTCCTCTGCGGAGTTTGCTAATTTTTTTGCTCCAGTATCGACTTTAATTCCAGGTATTGCACCTGATGAAGAAATTAATTCAGGAATTGACTTTCCAAAACTTGAAGTCTGGTTGATTGTTTCATCATAAAGAATTACACCACCTATACAATCTTTCATACATTCAGATGAAAAAAGTGTTTCTCTAAAAAACTGTCTATTTTCAGGATTTGATGTTAAATTGACAGACTCTAGTCTTTTTGTCATAGTGCCATTACTTTCATCGGCAGCTAATATACCTTTACCTTTTGAAATGATTTTTAAAGCAATTTGATTAAGTTCTGTCATATCAATTCAAAGCCGTTATACCAGGTAGCTTTTTACCTTCAAGATATTCCAAAAAAGCTCCACCTGCAGTTGAAACAAAATTGAAATTATTAACAGCATTTAATTTATTTAATAAAGATACTGTATCACCACCTCCAACAACAGAAAAAATTTTCCTCGATTTATTAATTTCAATAATTTTTTTTGCTATTTTAATACTACCATATGCAAAATTTGGATTTTCAAAATATCCAGCTGGTCCATTCCATAATATGCTATTACTTTTATCAATAATATTTGTTATATTTTTTAATGTTTTTGGTCCTATATCTAAAATAATTTCATCATTTAAAACTTGATCTATATTTTTTCTGAGAGGTGATCCATTTAAACCATTAGATACCAATACATCCTCGGGATACATTATTTTGCAACCTTTCTTTTTTGAAAGAGTAATAATTTCTTTAACTATTTGATTAGAATCTTTTTCTTTAATTGATTTTCCTATATTATTTCCAAAATACTCAATAAAATTATTAGCCATACCACCAACGATAACAATATTATCAAATTTGGGGATTAAATTTTTTATAATATTTATTTTAGTTGAAATTTTTGATCCTCCAATTATACAAGTGATTGGTTTTGTTATTTCTGAAGTTATTTTAGTAAGAGCATAAACCTCCAACTCAAGTTGCAAGCCAGAAAAAGATGGTAAAAACTTTGGAATTTGTTGTATTGATGCATGTGATCGATGAGAACATGAAAAGGCATCATTAACATAAATATCACCCAGACTCGCTAAGTGTTTAGCAAATCTTTCATCATTTTTTTCCTCCTCAGGATAAAATCTTATATTTTCTAAAATAATAATTTTTTCATTAAATTTGTCAAAAAAGTTTTTATTTTCAATTTTAAATACATCATCTGAAATGAGTTTAACACTTACTTTTAATTGTTGTTGTAAATTTTCACTAATAGGTTTCATTGAAAGTTCTTTTACTTTTTTTCCTTTTGGTCTTCCTGCATGAGATAAAATTATGACTTTGCTTTTTTTTTTAATTAAAAAATTTAAGGTTGGTAAAATTTTATCAATTCTTGTTGTGTCTTTTATTTTTCCACTTTCAAGAGGAACATTTAAATCCAGTCTTAATAATACTTTTTTATTATTAAGATTTTTTTCGTTTATAATACTTCTCATTAAGAGATTTTGTGCAACTTTATAGCTATATCACACATTCTATTAGAAAAGCCCCACTCATTATCATACCAAGCAGAGATTTTACCCATATTTAGCCCAACTACATTTGTCAAAGAGATATCAATGATTGCAGATGCTGAATTATGATTAAAATCAACAGATACTAGCTTTTCATGTGAAATTTCTAATATGTTTATCAATTCATTTTTAGATGCAGATTCAAAAGCATCATTAATTCTTTTTATGTCAATTTTTTTTTTTGTGCAGAATACAAACTCTACAAGCGAAACATTTGGTATTGGTACTCTCATTGCCACTCCCTCTAATTTTCCTTTAAGGCTTGGAATTATTTGACCTATTGCATTTGATGCTCCTGTAGACGTTGGGACTATAGACAAACTAGCACTCCTTGCTCTTCTTGGGTCTTTGTGAGAATTATCTAAAATTCTTTGATCGCTTGTAAATGCATGAATAGTAGTCATGAAACCTTTTTCAATTTCAAAATTACTATGAAGTACATGTGCAACTGGTGCTAAACAATTAGTAGTACATGATGCAGCAGATATAATTTTATCATTTTTAGATAAAATACTCTCATTTACACCAAAAACTATAGTTTTATCTGCATTTTTACATGGAGCAGATACAATCACTTTTTTTGCTCCATTCTTAATATGTTCATTTAATTTCTCTTTTGAATTAAATTTACCTGTACATTCGAAAACATAGTCAACATCATACTTTTTCCAATCAATATCCTTGATATTGCTCTCTTGTGAATATGAAATTTTATTTTCATTTATAAATAAGTGATTTTCACGAAATTCTAAATTTGCTTTTAATTTTCCATGTATTGAGTCATACTTTATTAATTGACAAGTAACTTCAGCGTTAGTTCTGTTATTGATATGATTAATTTTTAAATTTCTATTTTTATTTTCGATAATTGATCTGGCCACCATCCGACCAATTCTTCCCATACCATTAATTCCAACTTTTATTGTCATTTATAATTTTTTAGTAATCTTTTTGATTTATTTGCAATATTTAAAGACATTAACTCAAAGTATTTATAAATTTCTTTATAAGGAGCACTTTTTCCAAATTCATCTATTCCAAAACTCCAACCAGTATCCCCAACATATTTTCTCCAACAGCTAGTAGATCCTGCCTCTATAGATACATTTATTTTAGTTTCATTCAAAATTTTATCTTTATATTTTTTTGATTGTAAATCAAAAAGTTCCATACATGGCACTGATATTACTTTTGAGTATATGTTATCTTTGGCTAATTTATGACTTGTTTCAATAGCTAAATTTACTTCAGAGCCGCTTGCTAAAATTGTCAATTTAATTTTTCTATTAGTTCTTAAGACTTCATATGCGCCATAAGAGCATTTATTTAGTTTTGAGTATTTATTTCTTATTGGATTAAGATTTTGCCTAGTTAAAGACAGAACACTTGGTGTTTTTGAGCTTGTTAATGCAAGTTCCCAACATTCAATTGTTTCTATTCTATCCGCAGGTCTAAAAACATTAAGGTTAGGTATGGCTCTCAATCCAGTTAACTGTTCTATGGGTTGGTGTGTAGGCCCGTCTTCTCCTAATCCAATAGAGTCATGGGTCATTATATATATTATTTGTTGCTCCATCATTGCTGCTAATCTAATTGATGGTTTACAATAATCAGAAAAAATTAAAAAAGTTCCTCCATATGGTATTAATCTACTGTGTAAAGCTAATCCATTCATTATTCCGCACATAGCATGCTCTCTCACTCCATAATGAATGTAGTTCCCATCAAAATTTTTTGGTTTTACAATTTTGTGAAATTTTGTCTTAGTATTATTCGATCCGGCAAGATCTGCCGATCCACCAATAAGTGTATTTCTTTTTTTCATAAGAGAATTTAATACAGACTCTGAAGATTTTCTTGATGCAACACTTTTATTTTCATTCAAAGCTACTTTTTTTTCATTTAGCAAAGATGAGGTAAAACTATTTTTGAGAATTTTATTTATTTTACCTTTTTTCTTATTGTAAGCTTTATTCCAATTACCCTCAACTTTCTGACCCTTTTTACCGATGTCTCTCCAAATTTTTAATATTTTTTTTGGAATTTCGAATGGTTTATAATTCCATTCTAATTTCTTACGAACCAATTTTATTTCCTCAATTCCCAGGGGGCTTCCATGTGAAGATGCTTTTCCAGATTTGTTTGGAGATCCATAACCAATTTTAGTTTTACAAGAAATTACAGTCGGTTTGTTTGCTTTTTGAACTTTTTTTAAAGCTTTAAATATTTCATCTTCTTTATGGCCATCAATTCCAATATAATTCCAACCATAACTTTCAAATCTTTTCTTATAATTATCTGATACTGCTAAACTTGTTGGCCCATCAATTGATATAGAATTATTATCAAATAACATTATTAAGTTTTTTAATTTTAAGTGTCCTGCTAAACTCATTGCTTCATGACTTATACCTTCCATGAGACAACCATCTCCAGCAATTACATAAGTTTTGTGATTAATTATGTCTTCACCAATTTTTTTTTTTAAAATTTCTTCTGCTAATGCAAAACCAACTGCATTTGAAATTCCTTGACCTAATGGACCGGTTGTAGTTTCAATGCCTGAGTTTCGTAAATACTCAGGATGACCTGCACATATAGAGTTAATTTGTCTAAAATTCATTATGTCCTTTATTTTCACACTTTTGTAACCTGTTAAATAAAGTAATGAATAAAGTAACATAGATCCGTGACCTGCAGACAAAACGAATCTATCTCTATTTATCCAGCTAGGATTATTTGGATTAAATTTTAAAAAATATTTGAACAGTATTGTAGAGACATCAGCCATACCCATTGGCATACCCGGATGTCCAGAATTTGCTTTTTGCACTGCATCCATTGAAAGAGCACGTATGGAGTTAGATAAGGTTTTATTCAATTTTCTCAAAAATTTATCCTTTGTAGACTTAGGTGAATCAATTTATTATTATAGATATATATATGAATTCAATTAGTGAAAAAGAAAAAAAATTGTTTGAAACTTTGGATAAATTAAAAAATTTAGAAACTATAAAACCAGATAAAATTTTAGAGCTGGAAAGCCTAACCGGACAAAAAAATCAATTAGAGATTGAAAAAAAACAAATTGAGGATAGATACCATCTTCTTTACCGTGAAAATCAAAGTTTAAAGCAGAAATTTGAAGATATTAAAAAAAGAGAACTGGACGAAAAAAAAAAAGTAGATCAATTTTCAGAGAAAATAGATGAATTAAACCAAGAAACAGATAATTTAATGGAAGAAATTGATAAATGGCAAATGTAAACATAAATTTTAATGGAAAAGAATTTTTATTATCTTGTGATGATGGTCAGGAAGAACATTTGGAGGAATTGGCTTTATATTTAAATGAGAAATTTGATAATCTTAAAAATTCATTAGGCAATATAGGAGAAAACAAATTACTACTTATAAGTTCAATTTCAGTTTTAGATGAATATTATGAGACTAAAAAAAAAATTGACATACAAAAAAAAGAAATTCAAAAAATCACCGAGAAGTTTAAAGAACTTAAATCATTAGTCTATAACTACAGAGATCTTAAAGAAAAAGAGACTTCAGAACTTAGTAAAAAACAAAATGACTTAAAGCTTGAAATTGAGGCTAGTCGAAATAATTACGAGAATTTAGTTGATAGAACTACCATTGAGTTAGAAAATTTTATAAAAAGAAATCATTCAGATACTAAAACTCAATAAATATAGTGCCCAAAGAAATTTTGAGAAATAAGTTAATAAATTTAAGAAGAAATAATTATATAGATCAAGGTATAAACTTTACCCAACTTAGTAGGATTTTAAAAAAATTTGACCCAAAAAAAAAAATAACAATTGGTTTTTACTTTCCAATAAATAGTGAGATTGAATGTTTTAAAGTTTTGAGGAAGTTGGAAAAAGAAAAATTTAAAATATCCTTACCTGTAACTAAGAAAAATAGAAAGATGGATTTTTATCAATGGTCCTCAAAAGATATTCTTAAAATTAGCAAGATAGGTATTCCTGAACCAGATAACAAGAATAAAATTATACCGGATGTTTTGATCGTTCCCCTTGTTGGATTTGATAAGAATAAATATAGATTAGGATATGGGGGAGGATACTATGATAGGTATATAAAAAAAACTTTAAAATTTAAAAAAATTTTAACAGTTGGTTTTGCTTTTTCGTTTCAAGAAATTACAAAAGTTCCTATAAACGAATTTGATCAAAAACTTGATATTATTTTGACGAATAAAGGAATTTTTAAATGAATATTTTATTTTTAGGAGATATTGTTGGGAACAGTGGTTGCAATGCAGTAAAAAAATTTTTGCCCACTATTATAAAATCAAAAAAAATTAACTTTGTAATTGTAAATGGTGAAAATGCAGCAAAAGAAGGAGTAGGAATTACCGAGAATATCGTTAACGAATTACTTAGTTCCGGGGTTGATGTAATTACTACTGGCAACCATGTCTGGGATCAAAAAGAAACATTAGATTATATAAACAAACAAAACAGGTTACTAAGACCATCTAATTTGTCAGGTGATGTTCCAGGTAACGGATTTGGGATTTACGACTCTATTGGAGGTTATAAAGTTGGTGTATTAAACTTAATGGGAAATGTTTTTATGAAAAAATGTGATGATGTATTTGTTAAAAGTAAATATTTTTTAGATAGAAATAAATTGAAAGATAAATATGATTTTCTTATAGTCGACTTTCACGGAGAAATTACCAGTGAAAAAATGGCTATTGGCCATGTATTTGATGGTCAAGCCACCTTTGTTGTGGGTACTCACACTCATGTACCTACAAATGATGGAAGGTTGTTAAATAATGGAACTGCATATTTAACAGATGCAGGAATGTGCGGAGATTATAACTCTGTAATTGGTATGAATACAGAAAATTCAATTAACAGATTTTTTAAAAGAGATTCTGTAAAGCACTTCCCTGCAAAAGGCGAGGCAACGCTTTGTGGAGCAATTATTGAAGCTAATCCAAAAAATGGTTTGGCTTTAAACATCACTCAGTTTATATTTGGTGGTCAACTTCAAAGAGATAATTAAATCATGGCGGGCCATTCTCATTGGGCAGGTATAAAACATAAAAAAGGTAAGGCAGATAAACAAAGAGCCGCAATATTTTCAAAATTATCAAGAGAAATAACAGTTGCTGCTAAACTTGGAGATAAAAATCCAGACATGAATTCTAGATTACGATCGGCTATTCAAGCAGCAAGATCAGCTAATATGCCTAAAGATAATATTGAAAGAGCGATTGATAAATCATCAATTGCTGCTGATACAAATTTTGAAAGCATAAGATACGAAGGTTTTGGACCTGCAAAAACTGCAATAGTTGTTATCACATTAACAGATAATAAAAATAGAACAGCATCTAATATTAGAACAATTTTTCAAAAATATGGAGGAGGACTCGGTACTCAAGGATCTGCATCACATAATTTTATTCAACAAGGAGTAATAAAAGTAAATAAAAAAGAAATGAATGAAGAAAAGATCTTTGAATTAGCAACAAACGCGGGAGCTAATGATTGTATTTTTCATGATGAGTTTTATGAAATTCATACAAAAAAAGATGAAATATACGACGTAAAAAATATTATGGAAAAAGAAATTTCTAATTTCATATCAACAGAAATTGAATGGACTCCAATAAATAAAATCAAATTAAATCAAGAAGATAAAGAAAAAATGATAAAATTTTTAGAAATTCTGGAGGAAGATGATGATGTGCAAAATGTTTTCGTTAATGCTGTATAATAAAATTTTATGTTAGTAATCGGAATTGACCCAGGTATAACAGGTGCAATATGCTTTTTTGAAGATGGAAAAATATTAGACGTTATAGATATGCCTATTATGGCATCAGGAAATAAAAATAAAAAGCAAGTAAATGGTAGCCAAATATTTAATGAAATATCTTTAAGAATTGAAAACCATAGATCAGAAAATATTAATGTTGTAGTTGAACAAGTCTCAGCAATGCCTGGCCAAGGTGTTACCAGTATGTTTAATTTTGGTCAATCATTTGGAGTTATAAAAGGAGTATGTGCAGCAATGCAACTTCCAATTTTTTTTGTAAGGCCTGCAAAATGGAAAAAACATTTCGATTTAATAAATTCTCAAAAAGATTCTAGTAGAGTCAAAGCAATTGAAATGTTTCCAAAGTTTTCATCAATGTTATCTCGAAAAAAAGACTCAAATAAAGCAGATGCAATATTAATTGCAAATTATCACTCAAATACAATAGAAAAATAAATGAAGTTAATTTGAATAGTCAAATTCATGACACATTTTAGTGTGAAATCAATAGTATGGATGCAGATATAACTTCCCAAGCAGTTGGAATAGCAAGCAATACGGACTTTTCAATTTTAAGTTTATTTTTAAGGGCAGATTTTATTGTAAAGTCAGTAATAATACTTCTAATAGCTAGCTCAGTTTATTCTTGGGCTATAATATTTGATAAAGTTATAATGTTTAGAAGAATAAATAAAGATGCAGAGGATTTTGAGGAAAGATTTTGGAAATCTAAGTCTGCAGAAACATTTTATAATAGTTTACCTGCATCAGTAGATAATCCAATGGCTCATTTATTTAAGGACTCAATGCAAGCTGTGATGAAATCTAGATCAAAAACAAATATTAGTCAAAGACTTGAAAATATTTTAGAAGTTAATATTGAAAAACAAATGAACATTGTAAATAATAAATTTATTTTTCTTGCAACAGTTGGTTCTACAGCTCCTTTTATTGGATTATTTGGAACAGTTTGGGGAATAATGAATTCTTTCCAATCAATTGCAATATCGAGGAATACAAGCTTGGCAATTGTTGCTCCAGGAATTGCCGAAGCTTTGTTTGCAACTGCATTAGGTTTGTTGGCTGCAATACCGGCGGTAATTGCGTATAATAAATTTGGAAATGACTCAAAAAAATATTCACAAAAATTAGAAAACTTTTCAAAGAGATTTATTTCAATAATTTAAAATGGCATTTAAGTTTAATCGTTCAGAAAAAGAACCGATGAGTGAAATTAATGTAACCCCTTTTGTAGATGTAATGCTTGTTCTTCTTATTATTTTCATGGTTACAGCTCCACTACTAACTGTCGGAGTGCAAGTTGATCTACCTGAAACTTCAGCCGACTCTTTGCCTGAGGAAAGTGAACCACTTACATTAACTATAAACTCAAAAGGTGAGGTTTTTATTCAGGAAACTAAAATTGAATTTGATAATTTAATAAAAAAAATATTAGCAGTTTCTAAAAACAGAACTGATACAAGAATATATGTAAGAGGTGATAAAACAATCAACTACGGAAGAGTTTTAGAGGTAATGGGTAAACTCTCAGGTTCCGGTTTCACTAAAGTTGCTTTAATATCTGAGCCATATAAGGAAAGATAAACTTGTATAATAAATTAGCATTAAGTGGTGTTCCAAATGTAGTTAATAATTTTTCTTATGGAATGTTATTTTCCATTTTATTTCATGGATCGATATTTGTAGCTACAATTTTTGCTCTTCCATTTGTTGCAAAAAAACCAATAGAATTACTGCCGAGTATTTCTGTTGAATTAATTCAAATTTCTGAGCAAATGAATATTCCATATGCGCCTAAAGCAGCTAAGATTATTGAAAAAGTTAAGACTGACAATAAAAAATTACTTTCTGAGCAAGCACCCCCAAAAGAGATTGAACAAGAAAAAAAAAAACAAGCAAAATTGGATAATCAAAAAGACGAAATTGACTTATCAAAATCAAAAAAGGTACCTGTCCCTGAAAAAAAACAGAACAAAGTTAAACTTGATAAAATTGAAACAATACCTTTACCTGATAAAAAAATTGAAAAAATTGAAACAAAACAAGAAAGCGATCAACAACCATCTAAAGAAATAAAAAAAATAGTAGTTGAAAAAGAAAAGAAAAAAAAAATTGAAATAGAGATCGAAAAAGATCCTGTAATTAAAGATTTTGTAAAAAAAATAAAACCGATTAAAAAAGATAAAGTAATTCAAGCCTCAGAGTATGAAAAAAAAGAGATTGATGTTGATTTAATAAAGGGGTTAATAGCAAAACAATACGAAAATGTTGGAGAAGTAAAAAAAAAAGCTGATGGTATTACTCAATCTGATGACGCATCAATGAGATTAACAAAATTATCTATTACAACTGAATATTCTATTCAGATGCAATATAAAGATTGCTGGTCACCACCGATGGGAGCTGAGTATAAAAAAAATAATTATTTAGTTACAGTCAAACTTGATTTAGAAAAGAATGGCAGAGTAAAAAGTAGAGAAATTTTAGAAAGAAATAGAATGGGAACAGACGGTAAATATAGAATCTTTGCTGAGGCTGTTGATCGAGCAGTATTAAAGTGTAATCCTTTAAAAAATCTTCCTGCTAAAACTTATGAAAATTGGAGCACTATGATACTAAGATTTAATCCAGAAGGAATGATGGTTGGTGAATGAAAAAAAAATTATTTTTAATATTTCTTCTATATTCAATTTTTAAACCAAGTGTTAGTTTTTCTATCGTAGAAATTGATATAACTAGGGGCAATCTTGACCCCATGCCTATTTCTGTATCACCATTTTTTTCAAATAAAGATTCTAGAAATAAAATTATGGATATCTTAAAGATTAACAATTTAGGTTTAGAGATATCGAAAGTGATAGAAAATAATTTAGAAAAGACTGGACTGTTTAATGCCATTGATAAAGAAGCATTTTTACAAAAACCAGACATTGCTCATTTAAAACCTAGGTTCGAAGATTGGAAGTTGATCAAATCTCAAGTTTTAATTACAGGTAAAGTTACATCTAAAATAATTAATGATAAAGATTATATAAATGTGGAATTCAAACTTTGGGACGTGATAGGCGCAAAAATGGTAGATGGTTTTTCTTTAACAACAACTCCACGTTCTTGGAGAAGAGTTGGTCATAAAATTTCTGATAAAATATATGAACGACTGACTGGTGAAAATGGTTATTTTGATACTAGAATAATATATGTAGCTGAAGAAGGGCCAAAAACACAAAGAGTAAAAAAATTAGCTTTGATGGATCAAGATGGTTTTAATACTAAGTATATAACATTAGGAAATGAATTAGTATTAACTCCAAGGTTTAATCCAGCTGACGATAAAATTATAACTTATATGTCATACTTTAGAAACATGCCTAGGGTATATATTGTAAATCTTCAAACGGGTGAGCAAAAGGTTGTAGGTGATTTTAGAGGAATGACATTTGCCCCAAGATTTTCTCCGGATGGAAAAAAACTAATAATGAGTTTAGCAAAAGATGGAAATTCAGAAATTTGGGTTAGAGATCTAGAAACAAACATTCAAGAAAAATTAACTGATCACCCATCAATAGATACATCACCTTCATACTCACCTGATGGAAAATTTATTACATTTAACTCTGACAGAAGTGGTTATCAACAAATTTATGTGATGAGGAGCGATGGCTCAAAAGTTAAAAGAATATCATTTGGAAAAGGTATTTACGGTACACCTGTTTGGTCACCTAGGGGAGATTTAATAGCTTTTACAAAACTTCACAAAGGAAAATTTTTTATTGGAGTTATGAGAACAGATGGATCTGGAGAAAGATTGCTTACAGAGAATTTTTATCAAGAAGCACCCTCATGGTCGCCAAACGGACGAACAATCATATTCTATAGAGAAACAAAAACTAATGATGAAGGTCAGGGATTTTCAGCAAAATTGTGGTCTATTGATTTAACTGGATACAACGAGAGGTTGGTAAAAACTGAGACTGACGCGTCAGACCCTTCTTGGTCTTCTTTATTAGGAAATTAAAGAAAATAAGGGATTTTGTTAAATTAGGTTGATTTTTGTAGACAAAACATCTAATTACATGATTAATTCATAATATTCTATTTAAGGAGCAAAAATGAATCTAAGCAAAATTTTTAAAAATGCATTTCTTGTTATTATGTTTGGTTTAATTGTAACCGCATGTGCAACTAAGAAGTCTGTCAAAACAACAACAGAGTCAACATCAAGCAGTACGACTGCTGCTGAGACTCAGAAAGCAGATCCAATTGAAAAATTGGATGCGTTAATGCAGGGCGATGTATATATAGGCTCTGATACTGTAGGGGAACTTGCAAGTGGAGTTCCAGACAGAGTATTCTTTGCAACAAATGAAACAATATTAACAACTGCTTCTAGAGAAACTCTTAGGAAGCAAGCAGCTTGGTTAAGACAAAACCCAGATGTGACAGTTGTAGTTGAAGGTCATGCTGATGAGCGAGGAACGAGAGAATACAACTTAGCTTTAGGAGAGAGAAGAGCAAATTCCGCTAAAGATTATCTTATGACTTACGGTGTTTCATCTGATCGAATTAAAGTTTTAAGTTATGGTAAGGAAAGACCTGTAGACTCCGGCTCAAATCCACTTTCATGGTCAAAAAACAGAAGATCTGTAACAGTAAAAGCAAACTAAAATTAAATTTATAAGACCCTAACATAACTATGTTAGGGTCTTCTTTTCGCCATCATTATAATTACTAATGCTTTTATGAAATTATTAGTTAAGTTAATTTTGATTAACTTTTTATATTTTTTATTTTTTTCATCAAATATCTCTTTTTCCCAAGAACAAGAAGTTAGTGAAATCTTAGAAAATATCCAAAAAGATCTTAGAACTTTAGAAAGAGCAGTCTACTCCCAATCATTTTCTGAAAATTCTGACAAATCTTCTAACCAAAGAGCATCAACAAAAGAGGCAGAACAGGCTTTAACAAAACATTTATTGAAATTGAGTGAAATAGAAATACAATTTCAGGAATTGACAAACAGATTTGAGGAAATTAATTTCAAATTAGATAAACTTTCTAACGAGCTTTCAAAAGTTCAACAAGACAATCAATTAAGATTTGAGCAAATTGAAAAAAATTCAATAAATAACATAAATAATAATTCTCTTACCTCATTACCAAAAACTGAAGAAACAACAAAAAATGAGGAAAAGAATAAAATAAAAATAATGCCTGGTTCTTCACAACCTAATTCACTCGGTGAGCTATCTTACAAGGATATGACCACAAGCGATGGTACACAGGTTATTGAAACAGTAGAGCAAACAGAAGCTATAATTTCTGAAGTTTTTAATTCGGAGGAAAAACTATTACCAGACGCAAGTCCTAAAGAGCAATACCAATTTGCAAGAAACTTTTTAAAGGTTGGAGATTATGAAAATGCAGAAAAAGCTTTTAGAGAATTTGTTTTAACTAATCCTGATAATGAATTATCAGGTAATGCACAGTATTGGTATGCTGAAACATACAGAATAAGACAAATGTATACTGATGCAGCGACTGCTTACTTGGAGGGATATCAAAAATATCCAAAAAGTAAAATTGCACCAGAAAATTTATTAAAACTAGGAGTATCGTTGGTTCAGATGGGAGAGAAAGATCAAGGATGCTTGATGATCGCGGGAGTAAAAAAACAGTATCCTGACGCAACTCAATCTGTCCTTCAAAAGGCAAAGTATTATGAAGAAAAAGAATTTGAGTGCAAAAAAGAAAATTCATAATTTTTATTTGAAAAAATTAGAAAACCCAAAAATAAAAAAAATTTATTCTAGTTTTGAAAAAAAATTATATGATAATATTTCAAAAAATTTCTGTGTAGCTGTTTCAGGAGGGCAAGATAGCATAGCCTTATCATTTCTAGCCAAATGTTTCTCATTGAAGGAAAAAAAAAATATTTTTTTTTTTATTGTAGATCATAAACTAAGAAAAAACTCTACATTTGAAGCAAATTTAGTCAAAAGAAAACTTAAATCATTTAATATAAATTGTGAAATCCTTACTATAAAAAAAGTTAAAAAATCATCAAACTTACAATCTTTTGCCCGAGAGAATAGATATAAATTAATGGTAAAACAAAGTTTAAAAAAAAAAATTGATACTATTTTGACAGCACATCATAAAAATGACCTAATTGAGAATTTTTTTATCAGGTTATTAAGAGGCTCAGGTTTAAAAGGTTTAGCTTCGTTTGGAAATATTAAATCAAAAGCAAATTTTGATGATAATATTTCAATTTTAAGGCCTTTAATTAATTTATCAAAAAAAGATTTAATCTATATTTCAAAAAATACTTTTAATTTTAGTGTTGAGGATCCCTCAAACTTAGATAATAAATTTTTGAGAGTAAAAATTAGAAATCTCATTTCTAATTTAAAACAAGAAGGTTTAACATTTGAAAAATTTAAACTATCTTTAAATAATCTAAATAAATCCAATGATGCAATAGATTATTTTGTAAAAAAAAATATTAAATCTAATTCAAACTATATAACATTAAGTAAAAAATTAATTTTAAACAATGATTTTTTTAAGCAACCTGATGAAATAGTTTTTAGATCATTTTCAGAGGTGATCCAAATAGTGGGTAATAAAAAAAACTATGCCAGAGGATCAAAAATTGAATCTTTAATAAATTATTTAAGGTCTTATAAAAACTCCAAAAAAAAAACACTTTCTGGATGCATGGTTCAAAAAATTGAGAATTCAGTCATAATTTATCCAGAAAATGAGTAAAATAATTTCAAATTGACACAAATTGACACTTGTTAATTTGATAATAATTCTTAATTTAACAGTATGAATTTCAAAAATCTAGCAATGTGGGCAGTGATAGTAATTTTAACTATTGGACTTTACAATATGTTTAAAAACCCTCAGGGCGTGTCAAATCAAAAAAATAATATAATTTTCTCTGAGTTTTTAACACAAGTAGATAATGGTAGAGTTGTTCAAGTTGAAATTCAAGGCAAGAATATAAAAGGCATAATGTCTAACGGTGAAATATTTCAAACATATGCTCCAGACGATCCCAATTTAATACAAAAATTGAGTGATAAGGGCGTTAGTATTTCAGCTAGTCCAATTGAAGAAAAGATGCCTTCATTGTTTGGAATACTTTTATCATGGTTTCCCATGTTACTTTTAATTGCTGTTTGGATTTTCTTTATGAGACAGATGCAAGGCGGTAAAGGTGGAGCGATGGGTTTTGGCAAGTCCAAAGCTAAGATGATGAATGAAGTAAAAGGTAAAGTAACATTTAATGATGTAGCTGGTGTGGAAGAAGCAAAAGAAGAAGTTGAGGAAGTTGTAGAATTTTTAAAAGACCCTAGAAAGTTTAGTAGATTAGGTGGAAAAATTCCAAGAGGATGTCTTTTAGTTGGACCACCAGGAACAGGAAAAACCTTGCTAGCTAGAGCTATTGCAGGAGAGGCAGGCGTACCATTCTTTACAATATCAGGATCAGACTTTGTTGAGATGTTTGTTGGTGTCGGAGCTTCAAGAGTTAGAGATATGTTTGAGCAAGGCAAAAAACACTCACCTTGCATAATATTTATTGATGAAATAGATGCTGTAGGAAGAAGCAGAGGAGCAGGTCTTGGCGGTGGTAATGATGAAAGAGAGCAAACACTTAATCAGCTTTTAGTTGAAATGGATGGTTTCGACACTAATGAAGGTGTAATTATCATTGCAGCTACCAATAGACCGGATGTATTGGATCCGGCATTGTTAAGACCAGGAAGATTTGACAGACAAGTAGTAGTTTCGAACCCAGACTTAATAGGAAGAGAAAAGATTTTAAAAGTACATGCAAAAAAAATATCAATGGCCCCTGACGTCAACCTACGAACAGTAGCTAGAGGAACACCAGGTTTTTCGGGAGCAGATTTAGCGAATCTTGTAAATGAAGCAGCATTACTTGCTGCTAGAAAAAATAAAAGGATTGTAACCTATCAAGAATTCGAGGAAGCTAAAGATAAAGTGATGATGGGATCTGAAAGAAGATCGATGGTGATGTCTGAGGAAGAAAAAAAATTAACAGCTTACCATGAGGCAGGGCATGCGATTGTGACAATAAATGAAAAAGCCGCGTATCCTATACATAAAGCAACTATTATACCAAGAGGCAGAGCTTTAGGAATGGTAATGCAGTTACCTGAAAGAGATGAAGTTTCACAAACAAGAGAGCAACTTCATGCCCAGATGGCTATCGCGATGGGAGGAAGAGTTGCAGAGGAACTTATTTTTGGAGACGATAAAGTAACAACGGGAGCCGCAAGTGATATTGAGCAGGCAACAAAAAGAGCAAGGGCTATGGTTATGAGAGCTGGGTTAAGTAAAGAAATGGGCCCAGTTGCTTATGGTGAGAATGAGGAAGAGGTATTTTTAGGTAGATCAGTGGCTAGACAACAAAATATGTCAGAAGAAACAGCAAGAAAAGTGGATAGTGAAATAAGAAAATTTGTTGATATGGGTTATGATAGAGCAAGAAAAATTTTAACTGAGAAAATTGATGACCTTCATAAATTAGCTAAAGCTTTACTGACTTATGAAACTTTGACAGGCTCAGAGATAGAAGATTTAATAACTAAAAATATTTATCCAAAAAATAAAGAGGATCTTAAAGTTGAAGATGATGATCAAAGTTCAGCGCTAGGCTCTATGGGCTTAAAACCAAAAATAGTGCACTAAGCACTGATGAATAAATATTACACAAGAGCGTGTAATTTTTATTTCGGTTCAACCTCACTTAAAAATATAAGAAAAAAACTGTCTGTTCCATTAAATGGTAACAATTTTATTTCTTTTGATAAAGTAGAAGTTATAAACAGAAAAAAAAGCAAAATAATAAATATCAAAGATATTAATAATCTTCCAAAAAACCAAAGAATCAAAATTAATAAAGATTTAAAAAAGATTAAACAAAAGAAAAATTTTAAACTATTTGCATTATCTGATATCCCAATTTTAATGGGTATTGTCAATTTAACTCCGGATAGTTTCTCAGATGGTGGCAAATATAATAATAAAATTTTAGCCTTAAAATACATTAATAACTTACTAACAAGCGGCGCAAAAATAATTGATATTGGAGGAGAGTCTACAAGACCTGGAGCAAATGATATTACTCCTAGTAAAGAGTGGGACAGAGTCAAAATAGTTTTAAAAATGTTAAAAAAAAGAAAGTGCCTTGTTTCATTGGATACACGAAAAAGTGTTGTTATGAAGAAAGCATCTAAAATAAAAGTTGATCTTATCAATGATGTATCTGGACTAGATTACGATCCCCAAACTATAAATTTTTTAAAGAAAACAGGGAAGCCATTTATCATTCATCATATGCTAGGTACACCAAAAAATATGCAAATTAAACCATCATATAAAAATGTATTACTTGATATCTACGATTTCTTTGAAATGAAATTAAGATATATAAGAAAAAAAGGTATTAAACATAATAACATTATATTAGACCCAGGAATTGGATTTGGAAAAAATTTGAAACATAATATTACTCTTTTAAAGAATATTTCTATTTTCCATTCATTAGGTCTTCCTATAATGTTGGGATTGTCTAGAAAAAGTTTTATTAAGGATATTTCAAAACAAAATGACACAAAAGAAAGACTTGGAGGAACAATATCATCTTGTATCCAATCATATTTACAAGGTGTTCAAATATTAAGAGTCCATGATGTTAAAGAAATTAATCAAGCATTTAAAGTATTTAAAGAATTACAAAATTAAAAATGTTTAAAAAGTATTTTGGAACAGATGGAATAAGAGGAAGGGTTAATGGTTCTAAAATAAATGGTGAAATGTTTTTTAAATTTGGGTTAGCAGCAGGAACATATTTTAAAAATTTAAAGAAAAGTAAACAAACTGCAATTATTGCCAAGGATACAAGACTGTCAGGTTATACACTTGAACCAGCATTGGTTTCTGGATTGGCTTCAGCGGGTATGCACATATATACTTTAGGACCACTCCCAACTAATGGTTTAGCCATGTTAACAAAAAAAATGAAGGCAAACATGGGTATAATGATAACAGCTTCTCACAATCCACATTACGATAATGGTTTAAAGCTGTTTGGACCAGATGGGCTCAAACTATCAGACAAAATTGAAAAAAAAATTGAAAAGTTAATCGACTCAAAGATTGCTAAAAATCTATCAGAACCAATTGAACTCGGAAGAGTTAAAAGATTAGAAGATGCTAATGAAAACTACTTAAAAATTTTAAAACAAAATTTTCCTCCATCATTTAGTTTACAAGGTATTAAAATTGCTTTGGACTGCGCTAATGGCGCTAGTTATAAAGCTGGTCCTAAATTATTCAAATCCTTAGGGGCTAGAGTTTTTAAATCAGGCATTTCTCCAAACGGTTTAAATATAAATCTTAAATCTGGGTCCACATATCCAAAAAAAATTTGTGAAATGACAACTAAAAAAAAAGCCCATATAGGCATAGCGTTAGATGGTGATGCTGACAGAATAATTGTATGCGATGAAAAAGGTAAAATTATTGATGGCGATAAAATTCTCGCAATGTTGGGTGAGAGATGGAAAAGAAAAAAAATTTTAAAAGGTGGAGTAATAGGTACACTAATGTCAAACTATGGTTTAGAGGAATTTTTTAAAAAAAATAGAATTAAATTTTATAGATCAAACGTAGGAGATCGATATGTTAAAGAAAAAATGAAAAAATATAAATTTAATTTAGGAGGAGAACAATCAGGTCATATAATCCTTGGAAAGTTTGCAACAACTGGAGATGGGTTATTGGTTGCCTTGGAAATTCTTTTCTCTCTTAGAAAAAGAAAAAAAGCAAGTGAACTTTTTAATAAATTTAACCCTACTCCCCAAATTTTAGAAAATGTAGAAGTAGATGATATGTCAATTATTGACAGTCCAAAATGTAAAAAAGCTATTTCTGAAGTAAATAAAATTATTAAAAATAAAGGTAGAATATTAGTGAGAAAGTCTGGCACTGAACCAAAAATAAGAATTATGTGTGAGTCGGAAGACTCAAGTTTAAATAAATTATGTATTAATATAATTAAAAAATCTATTCAATAAATTGAAAATAAATTCTAAAATATTGATAATTGCGGGATCAGATTCTTCTGGCGGAGCTGGAATTCAGGCAGATATAAAATCTGTTACATCTCTTGGTTCTTATGCAATGACAGCAATAACAGCAATCACAGCTCAAAATACTAAAGGTGTTAAATCAATAATGCCAATACCAATTAAAGAAATTTCTAATCAGATAGAATTTACGTCAAAGGATATCAAGCCAGATTCTGTCAAGATTGGGATGCTACATTCAAAGCAAGTGATTAATTCAATATTAAAATCAATAAAAAAATTAAATTTAAAAAAAATTATATTAGATCCTGTCATGGTAGCAAAAAGTGGAACTAAGCTTATCGATGATAAAGCAATTTTAGTTTTAAAAAAAAAACTTATAAAAAAAGTAGATTTGATCACACCAAACATTCCTGAAGCTGAAATATTAACTGCAATGAAAATTAAATCTATTCTTGATATGAAAGATGCTGCTAAAATAATATTAAATTTAGGTGCTAAAAATGTTTTAATAAAAGGTGGTCATTTAGGCTCAAAAACATTGAAAGATATTTTTGTAAATAAGAAAGAAATTGTAGTATTTAACAATAAAAAAATAAGAACCAAAAATACTCATGGAACTGGATGTACATTATCAAGTGCTATTGCAACCTATTACGGATGTGGAAAAACTTTAAAGAAATCTTGTGAGTTAGGAATTAGATATGTAAATAATGCTATAAAGACAAGACCAAACTTTGGAAAAGGAAATGGACCAGTTAACCATTTAAATAGTTTTATTATAGAGAAGAAGTTTAGATGAAAAATGTAGTTGTTGTCGGTTCACAATGGGGAGATGAGGGAAAAGGAAAGATAGTTGATTGGTTATCTAGTGAAGCTGATGTAGTTGTCAGATTTCAAGGAGGCCATAACGCGGGACACACCTTGGTTATAGATGGTGTCACTTACAAATTAAGATTGTTACCATCTGGCATTGTTAGAAAAAATAAAATTTCTATTATAGGGAATGGAGTTGTTGTTGATCCTTGGGCTTTGCTTGATGAAATTAATGAAGCTAAATCAAAAGGTGTAGAGGTAAATGCAAGTAACTTGATTCTATCTGAAGCTGCTACATTAATTTTACCATTTCACAGAGAAATGGATGAAATTAGAGAAGACGCTGCTGGAAATTCTAAGATTGGAACTACAAGAAGGGGAATTGGTCCAGCTTATGAGGACAAGGTAGGAAGAAG
This sequence comes from uncultured Pelagibacteraceae bacterium, assembly GCA_902581405.1. Taxonomy (GTDB): domain Bacteria; phylum Pseudomonadota; class Alphaproteobacteria; order Pelagibacterales; family Pelagibacteraceae; genus Pelagibacter. The sequence goes on from CACHOJ010000008.1 coordinate 28,764, forward strand.
ATCTATAAGAGTAATGGATCTTGCATCAAAAACAAATCTTGAAAATAGACTTGCGGTAGTTCTTGAACATCATAATGCAATACGTCTGGGGTTAGGTAAACCTGTGTATGAAAAGAATAAATTAATCAAAGATTTATTAAAAATAGCACCAGATATTTTAAAATATTCTGCACCGGTATGGAGAAAAATAGATCAATTTAAATCAGAAAATAAAAAAATTTTATTTGAAGGAGCTCAAGGAATTTTACTAGATGTTGATCATGGTACATATCCATATGTAACATCATCGAATACAGTTGCAGCCTCTGCGGCAACAGGATCCGGATGTGGACCTAATTCTATAAATTTTGTTTTAGGCATAACAAAAGCATACACGACAAGAGTAGGCGAAGGACCTTTTCCAACTGAACTTAAAGATAATATTGGTAATCATTTAGGAGAAAAGGGACACGAATTTGGAACAGTAACTAGTAGAAAAAGAAGATGTGGTTGGTTTGATGGTGTTTTAGTAAGACAAACTATAAAAATTTCTGGCATTGATGGAATTGCTTTAACGAAATTAGATGTTTTGGATGAACTTGATGAAATAAATCTTTGTGTAGCTTACGATCTTAATGGAAAAGAAATAGATTATTTTCCTGCTGCTGTTGAGGATCAACTAAGTGTTAAACCAGTTTATAAAAAATTCGAGGGTTGGAAATCTAAAACACACGGAATTAAAAAATTTGAAAATTTACCTAACAACGCAAAAATTTATATAAAAGCAATCGAGGAATTTATTGAAACAAAAATATCAAGCATTTCAACAAGTCCCGAGAGAGAAGATACTATCCTTTTAATAGACCCATTTAATTAACTGGCAATAAATTTTTAGACTTTGCAGAATTTAACATATGTTTTTGTAATTTTTCAAACGCCTTATTTTCTATTTGTCTAACTCTTTCTCTGCTTATTTTATATTTTTTACTTAATTCATCTAAAGTAACTGGTTCATCAGTCAATCTTCTTGAGTATAAAATCTTTTTTTCTCTTTCATTTAATACTTTAATAGAATCTTGTAGCAAATCTTTTCTTTGCTCCATTTCATCACTTTGAGCAATTTTTAATTCATGATCCATTTCATTATCTACAACCCAATCTTGCCACTCATCTCCATCTTCACCTATTGGGGCATTTAAAGATTGTTCTTTGCCTGAAAGCCTTCTATTCATTGATACTACCTCATCCTCACTTACAGAAAGTCTTTTAGCAATATTTTCAACATGCTCTTTTCTTAAATCTCCCTCGGATTGTGGTGATATCTGGTTTTTAATTTTTTTTAAGTTAAAAAAAAGCTTCTTTTGGGCAGTTGTTGTGCCTATTTTAACTAAACTCCAAGATCTTAATATATATTCTTGTATTGAGGCTTTGATCCACCACATTGCATAGGTAGCAAGTCTAAAACCTTTTTCTGGTTCGAATTTCTTTACCGCTTGCATCAAACCTACATTCCCCTCTGAAATCATTTCATTAAGCGGTAAACCATAGCCCTTGTATCCCATAGCTATCTTTGCAACCAATCTAAGGTGGCTAGTTACCAACTTTTCAGCTGATTTCACATTTCCAGTTGACTGCCAATTTTTGGCTAACATATACTCTTCCTCAGCTGCAAGCATTGGAAATTTCTTTATCTGAGAAAGATATGCCGCTAATCCTCCCTCATTGGAAAGTGCTGGCAAATTGTAGTTATTATTATTCATTGGAAATATTTATTTAATAAATAAATAAAATTTTACAATACTTTTATTTATTGATTTTTCTTAGTTTTTTTAAAATTTTTTCTAAATCATCAGGTAATTTCGACGAAAATTCTAGCCATCGATTATCTTTTGGATGATTAAACCCGAGTGTTTTAGCGTGTAAAAATTGTCTATTAAGATCATTTAGGTACTTTTCGAGTTCAGGATTTATATTAGTAATTTTTTTAAACTTTTTTTTATATTTTTTATCACCTAAAATATTATTACCTTTGCTAGCTAAGTGAACTCTTATCTGATGAGTTCTACCAGTTTCTAATTTACATTCTAAAAGACTTAACGTTGGTAAATTATCATTCTCAAATATTTCTAAAGTTTTGTAGTTCGTTATAGCATTTTTACCTTTCTTTAATGAGACCTCCATCATTTGTCTATTTCTTGAGCTTCTTGTGATAAATGTTTCAATTTTTCCATTTCGTGGTCTTATTTTGCCCCACACCAAGGCTTGATAAACTCTTGAAATAGTATGCTTAGAAAATTGATTAGATAAATTCTCGTGAGATAAATTATTTTTAGCAATTACAATTAAACCAGATGTATCTTTATCTATCCTATGAACAATACCTGGTCTTAATTCATTCCCAATACTTGAAAGATTATTACCATTATAATTAATTAACGCATTAACAATTGTATTATTATAATTCCCAGGTCCAGGATGCATTGAAATTCCATCAGATTTGTTTATCACAATTAAATCTTCGTCCTCATGAATTATTTCAAGAGGATATTTAAATGGCGCAAGCGACTCTTTTTTTGGTTCTACAATTTCAAAAAATATTTCATCATTTATTTTTACTTTTCTGGACGGGTCGGTAACAATAATATTGTTTATTTTTAAATTATTATGTAAAATTAAACCTTTTACTCTCGATCTACTTAATTTATTACTCTGATTTGATAATAAAACATCTATTCTTAAATTATTTTCTTTATTTTTAACTTTTATATTTATAAAACTTTTCATGTTATTATAATTATACAATATGCGCTTGTAGCTCAACTGGATAGAGCGCCAGATTTCGGCTCTGGAGGTTCAGGGTTCGACTCCTTGCGGGCGCACCATTACTCTCCCATATTAATTAATGTACCTTTATTTTTTGCAGCATTAAATGAATAATAAAATAAAATTATTGAAAGTGTAAAATATAAAGCATTCCAAATGAAAGCATTATAAATATTTTCAATATCCACAGTTTGATTTATCAAGATGTTTCTAGCTTCCTCAAATATATATACTAATGGTAAGATATAAGCTATTTTTTGAAATACTTCTGGAAGAGTTTCTATAGGGTAATAAATACATCCAAATGGTGCAAGTAAAAACATTGTCGACCATGCTATATTCTCAAATGATGGGCCAAATCTAAGTAATCCTGAAGAAACTAAAATTCCTAGCGTAATTCCAAAAATATAAAGACTCAGAAATAGAAAAAACAAAAATATTCCCAACTCTAAGATTGAAATTCCAAATAATGGGGAAGTTAGTAAGACTGCTGGAACTAGACCAATTAAAGATCTTATTAAGGCTGTTATAACAAGTGAAGTTAGAATTTCACCAATTTTCATAGGCGCTATAAAAAGATTGGTAAAATTTCTACTCCAAATCTCCTCTAAAAAAAGCATATTAAAACCAATACTTGTTCTGAACAAAAAATCGTAGAGTATTGCACAAGTCAAAATGACACCAACTGCATTGTTGTAATAAGTTGTGTGTGTAGCAAAAAAATTTGAGATAAATCCCCAAAGAGTAATTTGAATAGTTGGCCAGTATACTAAATCTAAGATTCTAGGAAATGATCTAGTTATAAGATAAAAATGTCTTAAAAATAAACCATATATTCTAGTTAAACTCACTTTTGCTCCTTGAAAGTTTTAAGAAAACTTCTTCTAGATTTGTTCTTCCGTGCTTAGTAATCAAATCATCAGGCGTACCTTGGTCTATAATCTCTCCATTTTTCATCATTAGCACTGATTTGCACAATCGTGTGACTTCGCTCATATTATGAGAGGCTAAAAGTACCGAGATTTTTTTTTCTTTTTTATATTCCTCTAAAAAAGTCCTAACAAAATCTCCAACTTCCGGGTCTAAAGATGCTGTTGGCTCGTCAAGTAAAAGTACCCTTGGTTCATTAATTAATGCTTTTGCTAAACTTACTCTATTTTTTTGACCAGAGGATAATTCACCAGTAATACTATCCAATAATTCTTTTATTCTTAATTTTTCTGAAAGATATTCAATTCTCTCCTTAATATTTTGGACTTTATAAAGTTTAGCATAAACATTTAGATTTTGCTTTACAGTCAGCTTTTTTGGTAATTCAATATATGGAGATATAAAATTAATCATTTCGAGTATTTCAATTCTATGATTTTCAAGTTTAAGATTATTAATCAATATTTGTCCACTTGTTGGCTTTAGCAAACCAAGTAACATTCCAATAGTTGTAGTTTTACCTGAGCCATTTGGTCCAAGCAAACCTAGAATTTCATTTTCTTGAACATTAAAAGAAATACCTTTCACAGCTTCTTTTTTACCATAATTTTTTTTTATATTTTTTACTTCAATTAAATTTTTCATTTTTTTGATGCCCTCAAAAGTCTATCGTTAATTGCCTCACCAATTTGAATATTTGGTATTTTCTCAACCGCAATTTTTTTATATCCATTTTTTTTTATTTTTCTTAAT
>CACHOJ010000009.1 GCA_902581405.1 uncultured Pelagibacteraceae bacterium
ATAAAAAAAATTCAACTACCAAAAAATATTCTTGGTGGCAAAGGTGCAAACCTTTCTGAAATGGGAAGAATGGGTTTACCTGTACCCCCTGGTTTTACAATATCTACTGAGGTATGTAATTTGTTTTACAAGAATAAAAAAAAATTAAATAAAAAAATACTTAATGAAATAAATAAAGAACTTAAATTTATTGAAAAAGACTCAGGAAAAAAATTTGGAGATATAAAAAATCCTCTGCTAGTTTCTGTAAGATCTGGAGCTAGGGTTTCTATGCCTGGTATGATGGATACAATTTTAAATCTAGGACTAAATGATAATACGGTGATAGCACTTGCAAAAAAAACTTCAAATTTAAGGTTTGCAAATGATAGTTATAGGCGTTTTATCCAAATGTATTCCAATGTTGTGTTGGGAATCGAAGCTTATCACTTTGAGGATTTAATCGAGAACTATAAGTTAACAAAAGGAGTATTACTAGACACAGAATTAGATGAGCATGACTGGGAAGCTTTAATAAAAGATTTTAAAAACATTGTAAAAGAAAAAACAAAAAAAAATTTTCCTCAAAATGTTAAAGAACAACTGGTGGGAGCTATAAGTGCTGTTTTTTTATCTTGGGAAAGTAACAGAGCAAAAGTCTATAGAAAATTAAATCAAATACCATCTCATTGGGGCACAGCAGTTAATGTACAATCAATGGTTTTTGGGAATATGGGAAATGATTGTGCAACCGGTGTAGTGTTTACTAGAAATCCATCAGATGGATCAAAAAATATTTATGGAGAATATCTAATAAATGCACAAGGAGAGGATGTTGTTGCTGGAACCAGAACACCTCAACATATTACAAAAAAAGCCAGAGTTGAGTCAAAAGAAACTCTTAAGTCAATGGAAGAGACAATGCCAGAGACATACAAGCAACTTAAAAATATTTTAAATAAGTTAGAAAAACATTACAAAGATATGCAGGACGTGGAGTTTACTGTTGAAAATAAAAAACTTTGGATGCTTCAAACGCGCTCTGGAAAACGAACCGCTAAGTCTGCTGTAAAAATAGCTGTAGATATGGTTAAAGAAAAGTTGATTACCAAAAAAGATGCAATATTGCGAATAGAACCAAGTTCTTTAGACACTTTGCTTCATCCAACTTTAGACGAGAAAGCAAACTTAGAAGTAATTGGGTTAGGCTTGCCTGCATCACCTGGTGCTGCAAGTGGAAAAGTTGTTTTCACGTCTGAGGAAGCTGAAAGACTAAATAGTATGATGCAAAGTACAATATTAGTTCGTGTAGAAACTTCACCAGAAGATATACATGGTATGCATGCAGCAAAAGGAATACTGACATCAAGAGGAGGCATGACAAGTCATGCTGCAGTAGTTGCTAGAGGAATGGGGCGACCATGTGTTTCTGGATCTAATGAAATAGAAATTGATTATGAAAACAAATTATTCAAAACAAAAAATAAAATAATTAATGAGGGAGAACTAATTACAATTGATGGTTCAACAGGCAGAATAATTATTGGAGAGGTAAAAACAGTAAAACCAGAAATATCAGGTGATTTCTCAAAAATAATGAGTTGGTCTGATGATTTTAGAAAATTAAAAATTAGAACTAATTCTGAGACGCCATTAGATAGTAAAACTGCTAGAGAATTTGGTGCAGAGGGCATTGGTTTATGTAGAACTGAACATATGTTTTTTGATGAAGAAAGAATTTTATCAGTAAGAGAAATGATATTATCAAAAACAATGGAAGATAGATCTAGTGCACTCAAAAAGTTGTTACCACACCAAAAAAAAGATTTTATTGAAATATTTAAGATTATGAAAGGTTTGCCGGTCACAGTTAGATTGCTTGATCCACCTCTTCATGAATTTTTACCTAAAAGTAAAAATGAAATTAATGATGTGGCTGTTTCACTAAATATTCCAGTTAAAGAGCTCGACGCTAGAATTTCTGAACTCCATGAGCAAAACCCAATGTTGGGCCATAGAGGTTGTAGATTAGCAATTTCGTTTCCTGAGATTTACGAGATGCAGTGTAGAGCAATTTTTGAGGCTTTAGTCGAATGTAAAAAACAAAAAATACAATCAATTATGCCAGAGATTATGATTCCTTTAGTTTCAACAGAGGCAGAAATAAAAATTATGAAAGATTTAATCGTTAGTGTTGCAAAAAAAGTTCAAGATGAAAATAAAATAAAAATTGATTTTTTAGTTGGAACAATGATTGAATTACCAAGAGCAGCAATCAAGGCAAAAGATATCGCTAAACACGCAGAATTTTTTAGTTTTGGCACTAATGACTTAACCCAAACTACATTTGGAATTAGCAGAGATGATAGTGGCAAATTTTTAAATGATTATATTGAAAACAAAATTTTTGAAATCGATCCTTTTATATCAATTGATGATGGAGTTGGAGATTTGATAAAAATTGCAACTGACAAAGGTAGAAAACAAAATAATAAAATTAAACTTGGAATTTGTGGAGAGCACGGTGGTGACCCTAAGAGTATAGAATTTTGCGCAAAAACTGGTTTAGATTATGTATCCTGCTCGCCCTACAGAGTACCAGTTGCAAGATTAGCGGCTGCTCAAGCACAAATTAAAAATAGCTAAATTTCTAATTTTAAATCTAAAGCTTCAACACTATGTGTTAACTGACCTACTGATATTCTATCAACTTTTGATGCAGCTAATTTATTTATGTTTGCCAAAGTTACTCCGCCAGAAGCTTCAGTTTCATACTTCCCACTTGCATGTTTAATGGCTATTTTAAGATTTTTTGGACTCATATTATCAAACAGAACTGTATTAAAATTTAGACCATTAATTCTCTTAAATTGTTTTAAATTATCAACTTCTACAGTAATTTTTCTTCCTTTTTTAAATTCGATCGCTTGTTTTACAATCTCTTCAAATTTTTTTGATGAGGCTAGATGATTATCTTTTATTAAAAATTCATCACTCAAATTAAATCTGTGGTTAGTTCCACCTCCTAATTTTACAGCATACTTTTGAATAACTCTTAAATTAGGAATTGTTTTTCTAGTACAACAAATTTTAGTTTTGTTGCCTGCTTTTCTTACAAACTTATTGGTTTTAGTCGCAATGCCTGAGATATGAGATAGAAAATTTAATGCAACTCTCTCTCCTATCAATATACTTTTAATTTTGCCTTCAATTATAGCAACAACAGAACCTCTTCTTATTTTCGATCCCTCTTTTTTTTTAATATGAAATTTAATGTTTTTATCTAATAAATTAAAAGTTTGTTTAGCAAATTCTAGACCTCCTATGATTCCTTTTTGATTACTAATCAGCTTAACTTTTGAAATTGAACTATTATTTAATAAATTAGATGTAATATCTCCCGAAGGATAAAGATCCTCATTAAGAGCTAGTTTACATGTGGATCTTATAAAATTTTTGCTTAATTGAATTTTGGGCACAGATTTTATCTGCCTATTTTAGCCATTCTTTCGACTGATTTCCTAGCCTTTTCGATTGTTTTATTATCCATAATTAATTCGTTACTTTCATTTTCTAGACAATCAAGAATTTTTGGGAGTGTTATTCTTTTCATGTGTGGACATAAATTACAGGGTCTAATAAACTCAACATTCGGGTTATCTACTTGAACGTTGTCACTCATTGAACATTCTGTAACCATCATTACTTTTTCAGGTTGGTTGTCCTTTACATATTTAATCATTCCACTTGTAGATCCAGCAAAATCACTCGCTTCTATCACGTCTGGAGGACACTCTGGGTGAGCAATAATTTTAATACCTGGATTATTTTTTCTTATTTCATTAATCTCTTCATCATTGAACTGTTCATGAACCTCGCAAGTTCCTTTCCAAGAAATAATTTCTACATTAGTTTGTGAAGCAACATACTTTGCCAAATAATCATCTGGCAAGAATATCACTTTTTCAACACCTAAAGAATTCACAATTTTAACAGCATTCGCTGAAGTACAACAAACGTCAGTTTCAGCTTTTACGTCTGCAGAAGTATTAACATATGAAACTACTGGAACCCCAGGATATTGTTTTTTTAAATTTTTTACATCTTCTCCTGTTATTGATGATGATAAAGAACAACCAGCTTTCATATCAGGTAATAAAACTTTTTTGTTTGGGCTCATTAGTTTTGCAGTTTCAGCCATAAAATGTACTCCACACATTACAATAATATCTGCGTCTGTTTTTGATGCCTCAATTGCTAAAGCTAATGAATCAGCTGAAAAATCAGAAATACCATGATATATTTCAGGGGTTTGGTAATTATGTGCTAGAATTACCGCATTCTTTTCTTTTTTTAATTTATTAATTTTATAAATGTATGGTGCGTGCGTTGCCCATTCTATCTCAGGAATAGATTTAGATACCTTCTGATAAATTGGATCAGTTGCTTTTTTAATTTCGGTTGTTAATTCCATAATTAAAAAAACTTATCAACTTGAAATAGAATTGTCATTCATTTAATCTGACGCATTATTTGCGGCCATGCTGAAATTGGTAGACAGGCACGGTTGAGGGCCGTGTGAGCCTAGCTCATGAGAGTTCGATTCTCTCTGGCCGCACCATTAATTATATATTTTATCAAAAAAAAGGGGCGTTCTGTTGCCAGGTGCCCCAAACCCCGTAACTTAATTAATAAATTAATTAAGCTGCAAGTGCGTAACTTTCGTTAGCATTTATAAAATAGCCCATTTCGGCGGAACAATACCGAACGAAAGAACAACTTTTAGACACCCGTCGATCCTAATTCACCCCCCTAAGTTGTAAATGGTGGAGGTGGTGGGTACTGCCCCCACGTCCGTAATGGTTATTACGAAATTCGTTTATCGTCATAGTTGGAAAACCAACACTATTAATATAAAACCAATTACAAGAGATTCAATAATTTATTCATGAAACTTACTAAAGAACAAATAAAAGACATTAAAGAACAACAATCTCAAAATAATATAACAAAAAGAGTGACAGCCCCTGAATTAGAAAAAATATTATATGATGCTATTCCAGCTTTAGACCATGGGTTTATAAGAGTTGTAGATTACATGGGAGACGATAGTTCAATCGTACAATCAGCAAGAGTATCTTATGGAAAAGGAACTAAACAAGTTTCTACTGACAGTGGACTAATAAAGTACCTTATGCGCCATTGGCATAGTACTCCATTTGAAATGTGTGAAATTAAATATCACATTAAATTACCAATATTTATAGCTAGACAGTGGATTAGACATCGAACTGCAAATGTAAATGAATACTCAGCGAGATATTCTATCTTAGATAAAGAGTTTTATTTACCTAATCCTGAAAATCTAGCTGCTCAATCGATTGCGAATAGACAAGGTCGAGGTGAGGTGATTGAAGGAGAACAAGCAAAAAAAGTTTTAGAACTATTAAAAAATGATGCGGAAAGAACTTATCATAATTACGAAACTATGCTCAACCAAAAGTATGATGGAACCACAATCGATGAAAATAAGAAAGGACTAGCAAGAGAGTTAGCTAGAATGAATTTAACTTTAAATACGTACACGCAGTGGTATTGGAAGACCGATTTGTTAAATCTAATGAACTTTTTAAGATTGCGAGCAGATCATCATGCACAATATGAAATAAGAGTATATGCAGATATTATGTTAGACACCTTAAAGAGATGGGTTCCAATTACTTATGAGGCTTTTATAGATTATAGAGTTGGAGGCACAGAGGTTTCTTTAAAAGGAAAGTCAGTAATTAAAAAAATGCTTAACGGTCAAGAAATTTCTTATGAAAATTCTGGCCTTTCAAAAAGAGAGTGGAATGAATTAATGCAATCATTTGATCAAAAGGATAAAATAGTTTAATTTTAATTTTTAAATAGTTATGAAATCTCAACAAATTCCTTCTAATCGAAGCTTTGGAATTTTATTTTTTTTTGTCTTTCTAATAATAAGTTTATGGCCACTTTTATACCAAGAAAATTTAAGATTGTGGTCAATCCCAATCTCTTTAATATTTTTGTTTTTAGGTATTTTTAATTCAAAAATTTTAACCCCACTAAATAAAGTATGGATGAAGTTTGGCTTATTTTTAGGAAATGTAATATCTCCAATAGTAATGGCAATTATTTTTTTTGGAGTTGTTACACCAACTGGACTTGTATTGAAGTTGTTTAAAAAGGATGTTTTGAAGTTAAAAAAAAACAACAGTAGTTCTTATTGGATAGAGAAAGATAATTCAAACAATGATATGAAAAATCAATTTTAAATGAACTTTTTGATAGAGTTTTGGAATTTTTTAAAAATTAGAAAAAAATATTGGTTATTGCCAATTATAATTGTGCTTTTATTTTTTGGGGGATTGATTGTTTTAAGCCAGGGATCTGCCATAGCGCCATTCATCTATACTATATTTTAAAAATTGACTTCAATATTAGGAATTTCAGCTTTTTATCATGACAGTGCAGCCACATTAGTAGCTGATGGAAAAATTATTGCTGCAGCTCAAGAAGAGAGATTTACAAGAATAAAACACGATTCAAATTATCCAGCAAACGCAATCAATTTTGTTTTAAATTACGCTAATTTAGAATTATCCGATGTTGATTATGTCATTTTTTTTGAAAAACCTTTTTTAAAATTTGAAAGACTTTTAGAAACTTATGTTGCCTTTGCCCCAAGAGGTTTTATTCAATTTGCCCAAGCAATGCCAACATGGCTTAGAGAAAAATTATTCCAAAAAAAACAACTTATGAGTTTATTAAAAACACAAGATAAAAGTTTTATAGATGATAAAAAGTTATATTTTTCAGAACATCATTTAAGCCATGCTGCAAGCGCTTTCTATCCCTCACCATTTGATGAAGCTATTGTTCTAACATCTGACGGAGTTGGAGAATGGGCAACAACTACTGCTGCTATTGGAAAAGGAAAAAGTCTTGAAATAAAAAAAGAAATCCACTTTCCTCACTCATTGGGTCTACTTTATTCCGCATTCACTTATTATACTGGCTTTAAAGTAAATAGTGGAGAATATAAATTAATGGGCCTTGCTCCATATGGTGAACCTAAATATTATAATAAAATTAAGGAAAACTTAATTGATATTAAACTAGATGGATCTTTTAAACTTGATCTAAATTATTTTGATTATGCAACGGGACTTAAAATGACAAATTCTAAATTTAATTTACTTTTCGGTCAAAAAGAAAGAGATGCAAAAAATGAAAAGCTTACACAATTTCATATGGACATTGCTGCATCTATCCAAAAAGTGACAGAAGAGATTATGCTAAAAATGGCAAAGTCACTAAGACAAGAATATAATATTAAAAATTTGTGTATGGCTGGGGGTGTTGCTTTAAATTGTGTGGCAAATGGTAAAATTTTAAATGAAAAAATTTTTGAAAATATATGGGTTCAACCTGCAGCTGGAGATGCAGGAGGATCTCTTGGTGCTGCATTAGCTTTTTGGCATATTCACCAAAAAAATGAACGTGTAATAAATCCAAATGATAATATGAATGGATCATATTTAGGACCTGAATATTCACAACAACAAATTGAGTTAGATTTAAAAAAAAGTGGAGCTAAATATCAAATTTTAAGTGAGGAAGAGATTATAGATAAAACAGCTGATGATTTATCCAAAGGAGAGGCAATAGGATGGTTCCAGGGAAGAATGGAATTTGGACCTAGGGCCTTGGGAGGCAGGTCCATATTAGGCGATCCAAGATCACCAAAAATGCAGAAAAATTTAAATTTAAAAGTAAAGTATAGAGAAAGCTTTAGACCATTTGCACCATCAGTACTAAGAAATGATTTAGAGGAATGGTTTAATATAAATGTTGATAGCCCTTACATGTTAATGGTTGCAGAGGTTAATAAAAATAAAATTATTGAAATGAATGAAGATCAAAAAAAACTGTTTGGTATTGAGAAATTAAATGTCAAAAGATCAGAAATTCCAGCCGTTACTCATGTAGATTATTCAGCAAGAATCCAAACAGTACATAAAAATACCAATGAAATATATTTTAAACTTATACAAAAATTTAAAGAAAAAACTGGCTGTCCATTACTTGTAAACACATCTTTTAATGTTAGAGGAGAGCCAATTGTAAATACTCCTACTGATGCTTTCAATTGTTTTATGGGAACAGAATTGGATAAACTAATTATTGGACATTGTTATTTGGATAAATACCAACAAGATGTATCTCTAAAGAAAGACTATTCAAAAGAATTTGAATTAGATTAAAATATAGAATTAAAAATAATTTCTTTTTATTTTACTTGCAAATTCTAAATATATTTTTGAAATCTCATGATTAGAATCTGCCTCAACAATTGGTTTTCCTATATCACCATACCTTCCTACATCTGAATTAATTGGTATCTCTCCTAAAAATTCTTTATTAAATGCATCTGCAGTTTTTTTTACACCGCCGTCTCCAAAAATATTATATCTCTTGCCGTCATCGCCAATAAAAAAACTCATATTGTCAACCAAACCTAAGATATTTACCTTAAGCTTTTCAAACATTCTTATACCTCTTTTTACATCTTGAAGTGCTATTTCTTGAGGTGTTGAAATAATAATCGCGCTATCAATGTTAATTTCTTGGGCGAATGTTAGTTGTGTATCCCCAGTACCTGGAGGCATATCAACAATAATGAAGTCTAAATCTTTCCATCCAACTTTTTGAGTAAAAGTTTTTATTGCACTTGTCACCATTGGCCCCCTCCATATCATTGGTGTTTGCTCATCTGTAAGAAATCCTATCGACATGCATTGAATATCATATTTTTTTATTGGTTTTAAAATTTGCCCATCGCTCTCTGGTTTCTCATTAATTGAGAAAAGTTTTGGTAAAGATGGCCCATAAATATCAGCATCTAAAATTCCAACTTTACAATCATTTTTTTTAAGGGCTAAAGCCAAATTAGTTGCAAAAGTCGATTTTCCGACACCACCTTTTGCACTTGAAATTGCTATTGTATATTTGGTGCCTGGAATAGGGTTTCTTTTAAAGGTTTTTGGCTCAGTTTTTGCCTTCATTGTGTCACTAAGACCTACTTTTTTATCGCTCATAAAATACACTTACCTTGTTTTTGACCATAAAGACACTATATAGAATGACATAATGACAATTTATAAAAATCAGAGCCCGTGGGGTTCACCGCCAGGAAGTGGTGGAAGTGGTGGAAACGGAGGAGGTTTCAGAAGAGGCCCAACTCCCCCAAACTTAGATGAGACAATAAAAAAATTACAGGACACCATAAATAAATTTACTGGAAGTAGCACAGGCGGAAAAAAACCCATCATATTAGGATTAATAATATTAGTTGTTATTTGGGCTTTAAGTGGTTTGTACAGAGTTTTACCTGATGAGCAGGGTGTGGTTTTAAGATTTGGAAAATTTGTTAACACTACTCAGCCAGGATTAAATTATCATTTGCCATTTCCGATTGAAAGTGTGCTAACCCCCAAAGTTACAAAAGTAAACAGAATGGATATTGGCTTTAGATCAGAGAGAGACAGTGGATTTGGCCAAGGTGGTGGAGTTGCAGATGTACCAGAAGAAAGTCTAATGTTAACTGGTGATGAAAATATTGTTAATATTGATTTTTCAGTATTTTGGGTAATTAAAGATGCTGGTAACTTTTTATTTAAAATACAGGATCCAGAAGGTACGGTTAAAGCTGCAGCTGAAACTGCAATGAGAGAAGTAATAGCAAGATCTGATATTCAGCCAATTCTTACAGAAGGTAGAGCAGTTATTGAGAGAGATACACAAGACATAATTCAGGGTATACTTGATGAGTACGAAAGTGGGGTGCAAATTACCCAAGTTCAAACTCAGAAAGCTGACCCACCTGATCAGGTAATTGATGCTTTTAGAGATGTGCAAGCAGCAAGAGCTGATATGGAAAGATCTAAAAACGAAGCTGAAGCTTATGCTAATGATGTAATACCTAGAGCTAGAGGAGAAGCTGCAAAAATTTTACAAGCCGCAGAGGCCTATAAAAAAGAAGTTGTCGCAAAAGCAGAAGGGGAAGCTAGCAGATTTTTATCAATTTATGCTGAGTATGCAAAAGCGAAAGATGTTACTCAAGAGAGAATGTATTTAGAAACTATGGAACAGGTACTTGCAGATATAAATAAAATCATAATAGATAAAGACTCTGGATCTGGTGTGGTACCATATCTTCCATTGCAAGAACTTAAATCGGGGACAAACTAATGAAAGCTGGAAAATTTATACTGCCAATAATTATTTTAATTGCTGCAACGCTATTTTTTTCAATATTTATCGTCAAAGAAGTAAATCAAGCTATCGTTCTTCAGTTTGGAGATCCAAAAAGAATAATTTTAAAACCTGGTCTTAATTTTAAAATTCCGTTTATCCAAAATGTGGTTTTTTTAGATAAAAGAGTTTTAAATTTAGATACTCCTCCAGAGGAGGTGATTGCATCAGATCAAAAACGTTTAATTGTTGATGCATTTGCAAGATTTCAAATCGTCGATCCATTAAAATTTTATATTTCCGTTGGGAATGAAAGAGTAGCCAGATCAAGATTAGCAACGATTATAAACTCAAGAATAAGAAACGTATTAGGTCAACAAAAGTTACAAACGTTACTATCTGAAGATAGATCTAAACAGATGGCTTTAATCCAACAAGGTGTGAATAATGAAGCGGAAAACTTTGGAATAAATATTGTTGACGTTAGAATTAAAAGAGCAGATTTACCTCAAGCTAACAGTGATGCAATTTTCAGAAGAATGCAAACTGAAAGGGAAAGAGAAGCAAAAGAATTTAGAGCAAAAGGAGCAGAAATGGCCGTAACAATCACATCTACAGCTGATAAGGAAGTTACAGTCATTCTTGCAGATGCTCAAAAAAAATCTGAGATTATGAAAGGGGAAGGAGATGGTCTAAAAAATAAAATTTTTGCGGATGCATTTGGACAAGACCCTGAATTTTTTGGATTTTATCGAGCTATGCAAGCTTATCAGAAAGCTCTAATCGGAGGAGAAACATCTATGATTTTATCTCCTGATAGTGAGTTTTTTAAATTTTTTGGAAATAAAGAAAATTAAATTAAAATAATTTAAAATGAGAGAATTGATCATAGCTTTTGGTCTTTTCTTATTTATCGAAGGTGTTTTATATGCCTTATTTCCATCAAAAATGAAAAATATGTTAAAAAAATTGGATTTAGTTGCAGATAGACAATTAAGAATAGGGGGTTTAATTTTTGCTATAATTGGTTTTGCAATAATTCGTTATTTAAAAGTATGAAAAGTATAGTAAAAATTTTTGCCGTTTTTTTAATTTCAATTAATTATTTTTCTATCTCATTTGCCAACTCGATCCCATCATCTTTTGCAGATCTTGCAGAAAGATTGATGCCTTCAGTTGTAAATATATCAACAACAACAACAGTTACTACAAGATCAAACCCTCTTCCATTTGAATTTCCTCCTGGATCTCCTTTTGAGGATATGTTTGGTACACCACAACAAAGACAGACTAGTGCATTAGGATCCGGATTTATAATTGATGAAGAAGGTATAGTGATTACAAATAACCACGTTATTCAAGGTGCACAAGATATAGTGGTTAGAGTAAATGGTGATAAAGATTATAAAGCACAAGTTCTTGGTGCTGATGCAGGAATGGATCTGGCAGTTTTAAAAATAGAGTCAGATGAAAAATTTAAACCAGTAAAATTTGGAAATTCTGACAAGGCAAGAATTGGTGATTGGGTAATAGCAATAGGAAATCCCTTTGGTCTTGGTGGTACAGTTACTGCAGGAATAATATCTGCAAGAAATAGAAGCATAGGTTTATCCAGGTATGAAGATTATATTCAAACTGATGCATCAATTAATCAAGGAAATTCTGGTGGCCCACTATTTAACATGGCAGGTGATGTCATAGGAATAAACACCGCTATTCTAGGTCAATCAGGTTCAATAGGTATTGGTTTTGCAATTCCCTCAAATAGTGCACAGAAAGTAATTAAACAACTTATAGAATTTGGAGAAACTAAAAGAGGTTGGCTTGGTGTAAGAATTCAAATTGTTGATCAAGCAATTGCTGATGCAGAAAATTTAGATAAACCAAGAGGAGCTTTAGTTGCAAGTGTTGCAGAAAATAGTCCTTCGGACAAAGGAGGAATTAAACCAGGTGATATCATTTTAGAGTTTGATGGAAAACCTATAAATGAAATGAAAGAATTACCAAAGATTGTAGCCGAGACAGATGTTGGAAAAAAAGTTATGGTGAAAGTCTGGAGAAACAAAAGAGAAATAACTAAAGAAATAATTCTTGGAAGATTAGAAACATCTGAGGATTTCAAAGCACAAAAGCCAGTAATAGAAAAACCCAAAGTATCAAGAATAGAGGGTTTAAAAATAGAAGTTCGTTTATTAAATAAAGATGATATTGAGTCAAGGAACTTACCAAAAGGAACAAGTGGTGTGGTAATCACAAAAATAGATAAAGAAAGCCCAATAAATTACTTACAAGTAAATAATATAATAGTTGAAGCTAATAGAAAAAAAATTAATACTATTGGTGATCTAGATAATGTAGTTAAGCTGAAACTAAGAAGCGACGAAAATAATTTATTGATTGCAATATATAATAATCAAAATCAAAGAACATACGTAGGCGTAAAGCTTAAATAGTCAAATGGACCTAAAGTCCAAAATAATTTTAATATCAGGACCCACCGCATCAGGAAAATCGAAATTAGCAATTGATTTTGCTAAAAAAATTAATGGAGAAATAATTAATGCAGATAGTATGCAGGTCTACAAAGAATTAAAAATATTAACAGCTAGACCTATTAAAGAAAATATCAATAAAATCAAACATCATCTATATGGCTTTCAAAGCGTTAAAAATGAATTTTCTACCGGACAATGGCTAGAATTAGTTAAAAAAAAAATAAAAGAAATAAGAAATAAAAATAAAATACCTATTCTAGTCGGCGGCACTGGTCTTTACTTTAAAGCATTAACAGATGGTTTGGTTAAGATACCAAAAATTCCTAATAAAATTAGAAATAAAATTAGAAATATACAAACAAAAATAGGACAAAAAAAATTTTATCTAAGACTTGTAAAAAAGGACAAATTTATAAAAAATAAGATAGACCCTACAGATGTGCAAAGATCTTTAAGGGCTTATGAGGTGATTTACTTTACAAAAAAATCAATATTTGAATGGTATAAAAAAACAAAATCACAATACAAAAAAGATGAATTTTTAAAAATTTATATTGATTATCCTAAAGAGCTATTGGTCAATAAAATTTCAAAAAGAGTAGATCAAATGATAAAAGATGGGGCAGTCAAAGAGGTAAAAAACTTTGAAAAGCTGAATTTAAAGAAAGATAATAATCTTTATAAAGTTATTGGCATCAGAGAGATAAAAGATTTTATAGATAAAAAAACTTCACTTAGAGAGATGAAACTAAATATTGTAATAAAAACAAGGCAATACGCTAAAAGACAAAGAACTTGGTCAAGAGGACAGATGAATGATTGGCAAAAATTTGATCCTAAAGAACTCTTAAAATTTATAAAAAAATTCTAATTTATCTCTACTATAACTTGACCAATGAGTACAACTTCAGCTAGATTGTCTGGATGCCAAAATTATATTCTGGAGCTGAGATTGTATTTAAATGTTTAGAAGATCAAAACGTTAGTCATATTTTTGGATATCCAGGAGGAGCAGTACTTCCAATTTATGATGAATTAAAAAATTTTAATTCTATAAAACATATTTTAGTTAGACATGAGCAAGGTGCAGGACATGCAGCCGAAGGTTACGCAAGATCGTCTGGAAAGCCTGGAGTACTATTAGTAACATCGGGACCTGGGGCTACAAATGCAGTTACTGCTCTAACAGATGCTTACATGGATTCAGTCCCATTAGTTTGTATTACGGGACAAGTTCCTACGCACCTGATTGGAACTGATGCATTTCAAGAGTGTGATACAACAGGAATTACTAGACCTTGTACGAAACATAACTGGTTAGTGAAAGATATAAATGATCTGGCAGAGATAATGCACAAAGCTTTTGAGGTAGCAACTACGGGAAGACCAGGACCAGTACTAGTTGATATTCCAAAAGATATACAATTTCAAAAGACAAAATATAGAAATTATAAAAAAGTAAAAAAACTGAATGGTAAATCTCATGACAAATTTACACAAAAAAATATTGATGAGGTAATTGAATTAATTAGTAAAGCAAAAAAACCGATATTTTATACAGGTGGTGGAGTAATTAATTCAGGACCAAAAGCAAGCGAGCTTTTAAGAGAACTTGTTTATGCAACTGGATTTCCTATAACCTCAACTTTACAGGGTCTTGGTTGTTTTCCTGCAGATGATAATCAGTTTTTAGGAATGTTGGGCATGCATGGTACCTATGAAGCAAACAATGCAATGTACAATTGCGATCTTATGATAAATATTGGTGCAAGATTTGATGATAGAATTACTGGCAAGATTGATGAGTTCTCACCCAAATCAAAAAAAGTTCATATAGATATTGATCCATCATCTATAAATAAAAATGTAAAGGTGGATTTGCCGATAGTTGGAGATATTAAATCAGTTTTAACATCTACACTTAAAACTTTAAAAAAATCAAAAAAGAATTTTTCTAAATCAAATAAACATCAAATATCTAATTGGTGGGAAAAAATTCAAAAGTGGAGATCTAAACGTTCTTTAGATTACATTGGCAGTGAGGAGACAATTAAACCACAATATGCCATTGAAAGATTATATGAACTTACAAAAGATAGAGATACTTATATTACAACTGAGGTTGGTCAACATCAAATGTGGGCAGCTCAACATTATAAATTTAATAAACCAAATAGATGGATGACATCAGGTGGTCTTGGAACAATGGGATATGGTTTGCCTGCTGCAGTCGGAGTTCAAATAGCACATCCTAAAAAATTGGTTGTTGATATTGCTGGAGAAGCCTCAGTTTTAATGACGATGCAGGAAATGTCTACTGCAGTTCAGTATAATCTACCAATAAAAATATTTATATTAAATAATGAGTACATGGGGATGGTAAGGCAGTGGCAAGAGTTGCTACATGATAAAAATTATTCTGAGAGTTATACTGCTGCGTTACCAGATTTTGTTAAAATGGCAGAGGCTTATGGATGCGTTGGTATAAGAGCAAAAACCCCTGAAGAGTTAGACGACAAGATTATTGAAATGTTAAATAGCGATCGACCTGTAATATTTGACTGTCTTGTAGACAAACAAGAAAATTGTTTTCCAATGATTCCTTCAGGAAAACCACATAATCAAATGTTGCTAGGTCCAAAAGATCAAAAAGAGAAAAAAATCACAGGAAAAGGGAGAACTTTAGTTTAAATGGCTAATTCAAAATCAGCTTATAGTGTAGCTGGAAAAAAACAGAAAAACGATACACACATAATCGTAGTTTGGGTAGATAATGAAGCTGGAGTTTTAGCAAGAGTGGTCGGTCTTTTTTCTGGAAGAGGATATAATATAGAGTCTTTAGCTGTTGCCGAGGTCGACCAAAAAGAAAATATATCAAGAATTACAATAGTAACAACTGGAACACCTCAAGTAATTGACCAAATTAAACTTCAACTAAAAAAATTGGTGCCTGTCCATAAAGTTGCAGATTTTAAAAGAGAAGATAAAAATGTTATTTTTAAAGAAATGGCTCTATTTAAATTTGTTGCCAACAGTGAAAATTTAATAAAGGCATTTAAAGCGTGCAAAAACTTCAATCCTGTTGTATTGGATGAAACAAAAAAATCGAAAGTAATTCAAATTACAGCTTTAAGAAGAGAGATAGATAAAATGTCAAAAAATTTAACAAAATTTGGTTTAGTAAGTGTTTCTAGAACGGGTGCTGTTGCCATGACTAGAGGATCAGATGTATTTAAATAATTAAAGGAGATAGCTATGAAAATGTTTTATGAAAAAGATACAGATGTAAATTTAATAAAAGACAAAAAAATTGCAATTTTTGGATATGGAAGTCAAGGACATGCTCATGCTCTTAATTTAAGAGATAGTGGAGTTAAAGAAGTAGTAGTTGCTCTAAGAGAAGGTTCATCCAGTATCGCAAAAGCAGAGTCAAAAGGTTTAAAAGTTATGAATTTGTCTGATGCAGCAGAGTGGGCAGACGTAGTAATGATATTAACGCCAGATGAACTTCAAGCTGCAATTTATAAAAATCATATCGAACAAAGAGTTAAAGAGGGAACATCTATTGCATTTGCACATGGTTTAAATGTTCATTATGATTTAATCAAAGCTAGAAAAGACCTAGATGTTTTTATGGTAGCTCCTAAAGGACCGGGACATTTAGTTAGAAGTGAATATGAAAAAGGTGGTGGAGTACCATGTTTATTTGCTGTTCATCAAGATGGATCAGGTAAAGCAAGAGATCTTGCAATGTCTTATGCCTCAGCAGTTGGAGGTGGAAGATCTGGTATTATTGAGACCACATTTAAAGATGAGGTTGAGACTGATTTATTCGGTGAACAGACTGTTTTATGTGGTGGATTAGTTGAGTTAATTAAGAATGGGTATGAGACTTTAGTTGAAGCTGGTTATGAACCAGAAATGGCATATTTTGAAACAGTACATGAAGTTAAATTAATAGTAGATTTAATTTATGAAGGTGGAATTGCGAACATGAACTACTCAATTTCAAATACTGCTGAGTATGGTGAGTATCAATCAGGTCCAAGAATTATTAAAAAAGAGGAAACGAAGCAAAGAATGAAGGAAGTTTTGGCAGAGATTCAGTCTGGTAAATTTACAAAAGAATGGATGGATGAATGTAAAAATGGCCAAAAAAAATTCCTTGCAACAAGAGCTAAGTTAGCAGAACATTCAGTTGAAAAAGTAGGGGCCGAATTAAGAGCTATGATGCCATGGATTTCTAAAAAGAAATTAGTTGATAGCGATAAGAAGTAGATTGATTATTGTTTTTTTGGCTTAAATTAGCCAATTTATTTTGCAATCTGAGCGTGAGCATGTATGATACCCAGGCTTAAATTAATAAAATGACTGATAAAAATAGAGTTTATATTTTTGATACTACTATGCGAGATGGAGAGCAATCTCCCGGTGCATCAATGAGTTTAGAGGAAAAAATTCAAATTGCTAGAGTTTTTGATGAACTTGGAATTGATATTATTGAAGCTGGATTTCCAATTGCATCCCCAGGGGATTTTGAGGCAGTAACTGAGGTAAGTAAAATATTAAAGAAATCTATTCCGGCTGGTTTAGCAAGACATTCAAAAAAAGATATTGATAGATGCTATGAGGCACTCAAGCACGCTCCTAGATTTAGAATCCATACATTTATTTCAACTAGTCCTTTACACATGAAGCATAAGCTTAACAAATCACCAGAGGAAGTTTACGAGGCTATTAAACAAAATGTCACTTATGCAAGAAAATTTACTGATGATGTTGAATGGTCATGTGAGGACGGTACTAGAACAGATATGGATTATATGTGTAAGACAGTTGAACTTGCAATTAAATGTGGTGCTAAAACTATAAATATTCCAGATACAGTTGGATATACAATTCCATCAGAATTCACAAAAATTATTGAAACTTTATTAAACAAAGTACCAAATATTGATAAAGCAATTCTTTCAACACATTGTCATAATGATTTAGGATTAGCAGTTGCAAACTCTTTAGCAGGAGTGCAAGCTGGCGCAAGACAAATTGAATGTACAATAAATGGTTTAGGGGAAAGAGCCGGTAATGCTGCACTAGAAGAAGTTGTTATGGCCATGAAAACAAGACCAGACTTGATGCCTTTTGAAACAGGAATAGAAACAACTCTATTAAGCAAAGCTTCCAAAATAGTATCAAATGCTACGGGATTTCCAGTTCAATATAATAAGGCTATTGTTGGAAAGAATGCTTTTGCTCATGAGGCAGGAATTCACCAAGATGGAATGCTAAAAAATAGACAAACTTATGAAATTATGACCCCAGAAAGTGTTGGAGTTCAACAAACATCGTTAGTAATGGGAAAACATTCAGGCAGACATGCATTTAAAGATAAATTAACTAGTTTGGGTTATCCAGATCTTACTGATGATATTGTAGATAACGCATTTGCTAAATTCAAAATCTTAGCTGATAAAAAGAAACATGTTTATGATGAAGATATAATTGCTCTAATAGATGATAGTTTAATTATAGATAATAAAGTGAATGCAATTAATCTTAAATCTTTAAAAGTATTTGCTGGAACAGGAGAACCCCAAAAGGCTGAAATGACTTTAGATGTTTTTGGTGAAATTAAGCAAGCATTAGAGACTGGCGATGGACCAGTAGATGCAATCTTCAAATGTATTAAGAAACTATACCCTCATGAAGTAAATTTACAACTTTACCAAGTTCATGCTGTTACAGAGGGAACAGATGCTCAAGCCACAGTAAGCGTTAAAATTGAAGAAAATGGAAAAACTACTGTTGGACAAGCTGCAGATACAGATACCTTAGTTGCCTCTGCTAATGCCTATATAAATGCTCTGAATAAAATGATTATAAAAAGAGATAAAACCGCACCTGGACAAAATTTAGAAAATCAAAATTATGAAAATCAAAAAATGAAAGGTATCTAAAAATGACAATGTTTAGTAATTTAAAAAAATTATGGAGCCAGGATATGGCGATAGATCTTGGCACAGCAAATACATTAGTAGTATTAAAGGGTAAAGGAGTTGTTTTAAATGAGCCATCGGTAGTTGCGGTAGTTGAAAATAAAGGAAAAAAATCAGTTTTAGCAGTTGGTGATGAAGCAAAAACAATGCTTGGAAGAACTCCTGGAAATATTCAAGCAATCAGACCATTAAGAGATGGAGTTATCGCAGACTTTGTTGTTACTGAAGAAATGATTAAACATTTTATTAAAAAAGTTCATAAAAAAACATTAGCCAATCCAAGAATTTTAATTTGTGTTCCAACGGGCTCAACGCCAGTTGAAAGAAAAGCTATTCAAGATAGTGCTCTTGCAGCAGGTGCACGAAAAGTCAACTTAATCGAAGAACCAATTGCGGCAGCAGTAGGAGCTGGTCTTCCAATATCAGAAGCAACAGGCTCAATGGTCGTTGATATTGGTGGAGGTACGACAGAAATTGCAGTCTTATCTTTAGGAGGAGTAGTATATTCAGAGTCTTTGAGAGTTGCAGGAGATGCAATGGACAGCGCTTTAAAAGAATATATGAGAGAAGAATACAATTTAATGATTGGAGATAGCACAGCTGAAAAAATTAAAAAAGATATTGGTACAGCAATACCAACAAATAATAATACGTATGCAGTTAAAGGAAGGGATTTAAGATCTGGAACGCCTAAGGAAGTGAATATTTCAGAGGAAGATACTGCTGAAGCATTAAACCCGATTTTAAAAGATATTGTGTCAGCAATAAAAAAAGCTTTAGAAAATACTCCACCAGAACTATCTGCAGATTTAGTAGATATGGGCTTAACCTTGACAGGTGGTGGATCTCTTTTAAACAATATTGATAAAAGATTTTCTAAGGAAACAGGTTTACCTGTAAACGTTGCTGATGATCCTTTATCTTGTGTCGCAATTGGAACTGGCAAAGCGTTAGACCAAGAGGAAACTTTTTCATCAGTCTTATCTGAGTATTAATCAAAATGTCTAGAGAAATGGGCAGAGATGATTTCATTATATCTGCTCGTTCTGTCTTTTTAAATAAAGGGAATAGGCAAAAATTTTCTTTATTAACTCTTATTATAATATCATCAGTAATTCTCTCTTTAGAGTATTTCAAATCTGGTCCTGTTAACCAGATAAGGATGATTACAAAAGATATTATTATAAAATCTTCGTATGCTGTTTCAGTCCCTTTCAAATCAATTTCAAACACATATTCCACAGTAGTCGATCATTTCAAAATGTATGAAGAATATGAAAAGTTAAAAATCACAGAAATAAAAAAACAAAACTTAATGTTAGAAAATATTTTTTTTAAAGAAGAAAATCAAAGACTAAAAAAACTAATTAATGAGAAAAATCTTTATAATGATGAATTTTATATAACTAAAGTTTTATTAGACCAGAAAAGTCCATATTTAAGATCTTTGCTTATAAATAAAGGTTTTAAACATGGAATAAAATTAGGTGCTGCGGTCAGAAGTGACTCTTACTTTATAGGTAAGATAGTAGACTCAAACTATCTTACTTCAAGAATATTACTCATAAGTGATTTAAATAGTAAAATTCCTGTTATTATTGAACCTGGTTCTATAAGTGCAATTTTATCTGGTACTGGAGATAATGAATTAGGCGAAATTGAATATTTGCCTGAAAATAATAATATTAAAGAAGGGGGGATAGTTTATACGTCTGGATCAGATGGAGTAATTTCATCAGGCATACCTATTGGAAAAATTATTTTGGAAAACAATCTGATTAAAGTAAATTACTTTACGGATTTTACCCAAATTAATTTTGTAAAGGTTTATTACAAAAAGTGAGCATTATAAATAAAACTTATTCAAAGTTTCTATCAATTTTTCCAGTCGTAATTTTATTCATATCTGTACTTTCAAATGCAAAATATAATTTTATTTATGATGAAAATAATTTAAGTTTTAACATAAGTTATATAATAATTTTTTTTTGGAGCTTAAAAAGACCTGAATATTTTGGATATGGATTTATTTTTTTTGCAGGTATATTGAATGATGTAATTCAAAATAATCCTTTAGGAATTTCCTCAGTTGAATATCTATTAATTTGCGTGTTAACAGCTTTTGTTAGAAGAAGGATAATATTACAAAATTTAATTTATGATTGGATATTTTTCCTAATTTCAATTTTAATTGTAGGATCAATAAATTATATTATATTGGTATACATATTTAATATTCCGATTATATATGACAGCTTGATATTAGGATTATTTGCGACCTTTCTAATATATCCTATACTTGCCAAAATACTGAGTTGGATTGATAATATTGTTCAAGTACGTATTAATGATAAAAAGAACCAGTAATTTAGATAAAAGTAAAACTATTAATAGAAGACTTTTTGTTCTTGGGTCAGCCAAAGTTGGCTTATTAGGATTAATAACTTCAAGATTATATAATCTTCAGATATCTGAAAAAAAAAAATATGAAACTTTGTCTGATAATAATAGGTTTAGAGAATGGAAGACGCCACCAAAACGTGGTATTATTACAGACTTTTATAATAATATAATTGCTGACAATAAAAGAGTTTATCAAGTTTATCTGTCTTTAGATGAAACAAAAGATTTTAATAGTTCTATATTTAAATTAAAAAATATAATTGGTTTGACTGATGATGAGCTAAGTCAAATTTATGAAAAAAAACAAAAAATTAAACCTTGGGATACCATTTTGGTATCTGAAAATTTATCTTGGGAAAAATTTTCAAAATTAAACCTATATCTCCATGAAATAGAGGGAGCTAAGCCAATATTATCTACTTCAAGATATTACCCTTATTCAAATGATTTAGTTCATATAATCGGGTACGTAGCAGAGGCGAGCGTAGATGATATCACGAAGAATAAAAAAATTGAGGAAAATTTTGTTCCAGGCTTAAAAGTTGGAAAAATTGGGATTGAAAATTCAACTGATCAAATATTAATCGGAAATTACGGCATAAAAAGATATGAAGTTAATTCTTCAGGAAAAAAAATTAGAGAAATCAGTTATAAAAAGGAAACACAAGGAAAAAACCTCAGAACAACTATTGATATAGAGGTTCAAACACTTGCACAAAAACTTCTTGATAATAAAGCAGGATCAATTTGTGCTATGGATATTTACAGTGGTGAAATAATTGCACTTGCATCATCACCAACTTATGATCCAAATAAATTTATATATGGCATAAATAAAAAAGATTGGAATGAAATTAAAAACAACAAACTGAGACCTTTAGTTAATAAATCAATAGCTGGCTTATACTCTCCAGGATCTACTATAAAACCGTTGGTAGCTCTCGCAGCTTTAGAATACGGCATTATAAATCCAAAACTTAAAGTCAAATGTAAGGGACATGACCATCCTTACGAATTATATGGACAAAAATATCATTGCTGGAAAAAAGATGGCCATGGAATAATGAGTTTAAGAAATGCAATCAAGCAATCATGTGATATTTATTTCTACGAAGTAGCAAGATTGCTTGGAGTTGACAAATTATCAATTATTGCAAAAAGATATGGACTTGGCTCAAAAGTATTAGAAAAAATATTTCCAGAAGAAAAAAAGGGACTTGTCCCATCGACAAAATGGAAAAAACAAGCTCTTGAGCAATCTTGGTATCTTGGAGAGACTGTAATAACAGGAATTGGCCAAGGTTATATACAAACAACTCCTCTGCAGCTCTGTTTGATGACCGCACAATTAGCAAATGGTGGTTTTAAAATTAAACCAAATATAATTTATGATAATAATTTTAATTATGATGAAATTTTATCAAAAATACAATCTGAGAAAAATAAACCCTTAGAAGCAAATGTATTACAAGAAAGAGACATAAATCTTTATGAAAAATTATATAAAAATTCTAAAAATATAAAAATTGTTCTTGATGCAATGTATGGATCAACAAATGAGCAATTTGGAACATCATTTAGATCAAGACATAAGGATAAAAAATATAGATATGCTGGAAAAACAGGAACCTCTCAGGTAAGAAGAATTACAGAAAAGGACAGAGAATTAGATTTAGATACTTCTGAAATTGAATACAAAAATAGAGATCATGCATTGTTCGTAGCATTTGCCCCTTATGATAAACCAAAATATGCAATAAGTGTTTTAGTTGAACATGGTGGATCTGGAAGTAAAGCTGCAGCACCTTTGGCTAATAAGTTGATAAAAAAAATAATTGATAGAGATAAGCACAGAGAAATAAAAAGAAAGGAGCTTAAGATTATATAATGA
>CACHOJ010000010.1 GCA_902581405.1 uncultured Pelagibacteraceae bacterium
ATATTATTTGACTTGTATTTTAGAATCCCAGATCAAAATATTAAAAATAAATTAAAAAAAATTTATAAACTTAAAATTTAAAGATTTTTTAAGATTGTGCTCGTACAATTTTTTGTGTTACAAGAACCACCTAAATCTATAGTTCTATTTTCCTTTTTTAAAATACTTTTTTCGATTGATTTAATTATTCTTGTAGCTGCTTCTTTTTCTCCTAAGTAATCCAACATCATTGCCCCAGACCATATTTGACCTATTGGATTGGCTATACCTTTACCTGCTATGTCTGGAGCAGAACCATGCACTGGTTCAAATAATGATGGATATTTGTTTGTAGGGTTAATATTTCCTGATGGTGCAATACCTATAGTTCCAGTACAAGCTGGACCTAAATCTGATAAAATATCACCAAACAAATTTGAAGCCACAACAACATCAAACCATTCAGGTGTTAAAACAAATCTTGCTGTTAATATGTCAATATGAAATTGATTTGTTTCAATTTCAGGATATTTTTTTTTATTTTCATTAAATCTTTCATCCCAATAAGGCATAGTTATTGATATACCATTTGATTTTGTGGCATTAGTTAGTTTTTTTCTTTTACGAGTTTTTGCTAATTCAAATGCAAACTTTTGTACTCTGTCTATCCCATGTTTTGACATAATAGTTTCTTGAATTACAATTTCTCTCTCAGTATTTTGATACATTTTTCCACCAACAGAAGAATACTCTCCCTCTGTATTTTCTCGAACTATCATCATATCAATATCGCCTGGTTTTTTATTAGCTAGTGGGGCATTTACACCTTCAAATAATTTTACTGGTCTTAGATTTATAAATTGATCAAATTCTCTTCTAAACTGAAGTAGTGATCCCCATAAAGTAACATGATCTGGGTATCGATCTGGCATTCCAACAGCGCCAAAAAATATAGCATCATGACTCCCTATTTTATCCTTCCAATCATCAGGCAGCATTTTTCCGTGTTTTTCATAATAATCACACGATGAAAAATCAAATTCATCAATTCGTAATTTAAATTGATGTTGATTGGCAACTTCTTTTAAAATTTTTTGAGCTTCTGGAACTACTTCTTTTCCAATTCCATCTCCTGCAATGGATGCAATTTTATACTCTTTCATTTTTATTTTGTGAAAGTATCGTTAAATTGTTTTGCAACTCTTACAAAAGTAGTACATTTACTTAATTGTTTTAATGAAGGAGCACCCACATATGTGCAACTACTTCTAACGCCACCTAGAATATCTTGAATTGTATCTTTTATTTTTCCTCTATATTTAATTCTTACAGTTCTTCCTTCACTACTTCTGTAATTTGATAATCCTCCATAATGCTTTTTATTTGCTGTTTCAGAGCTTGAACCATAAAATTCAATATATTTTGAGCCGTTTGATTTAACTATTTTCCCTTTGCCTTCGTCGTGACCTGCAAACATTCCACCTAACATTACAAAATCTGCACCACCCCCAAAACCTTTTGCAACATCTCCAGGACATGTACATCCACCATCTGCAATTATATGCGCTCCTAAACCATGGGCTGCATCAGCACATTCAATTACAGCACTTAATTGGGGGTAACCAACTCCTGTTTGAATTCTTGTTGTACAAACACTTCCTGGGCCAATCCCAACTTTTACAATATCTGCACCAGACAAAATAAGTTCTTGTGTCATGTCTGCAGTAACAACATTTCCAGCTATAATAGTTTTTGTAGGATATTTATCTCTTACAGATTTAAGAAATTTACTAAAGTATTCAGAATAACCATTAGCAACATCAATACAAATGAACTTTATAAATCCAAATTCTCTTAAAACTTTGTTTAAATTTTCAAAATCATCCTTTTTAGTACCAATGCTAATAGCTATATTTTTATAAATAGATTTAATTTTTTTATATTGTTTTATTTTTTTTACATCATGTTGTTTAGTTAAACATGTAATCATGCCATATTCAGATAATTTCTCAGCTACTCCAAGCTCACCAACCCCATCCATATTTGCAGCCATTATAGGAATACCCGACCACTCATTTTTACTATATTTAAATCTGTATGTTCTTAGAAGATTCACATCTTTACGACTTTGTAGCGTACTTCTTTTAGGTCTAAAAAGGACGTCTGAATAATCTAGTTTTAATTCTTCTTCAATTCTCACAAATCCGAATTTATACAGGTGCACAAAGTAAATTCAAATTAAATATTATTAATATTGATACTAAGCTTTAGTTAGTTATACTTTCAAATATTCATATTATTAAGCATGTTTAAAGGTTTTAAGTCAAAATACGTAAAAGTTAGAAAAGGTAAAATTTTCTGTAGAGTAGGAGGTAAGGGTCCGCCGTTACTTTTGCTTCATGGTTATCCACAAACACATTTAATGTGGCACAAGACTGCTCTAGAATTATCGAGAAAATTTACGGTTATTGCTGCAGACCTAAGGGGATATGGTAATAGTTTAGCTCCACCCTCAGATAAAAATCATTTTAATTATTCCAAAAGAGAAATGGCAAGTGACATGAAACAAATAATGGTAAAATTAGGTTATTCTAAATTCTTTGTAGCTGGACATGATAGAGGAGGAAGAGTGGCTCACAGATTAGCAAGGGACCATAGAAAAAATATATTAGCTTTGAGTGTTTTAGATATTTGCCCCACATTAGATATGTATGAATTAACAACTAAAGACTTTGCTAAAGCATACTTTCATTGGTTTTTTTTAATTCAACCTAAGTGGCTACCTGAAAGAATGATTATGAGTGATCCAAGAAAATGGATGAAAAACTGCCTAGATAAATGGTCTGGAAACCATAAATTTGGAAAAGTTGAAGAAGGTTATTTAAAATGTTTTAAGCAACCAAAAAGAATTCATGGATCATGTGAAGATTATAGAGCTTCTGCAACAATTGACTTGGATCATGATAAAAAAGACAGAAAGAAAAAACTAAATATTCCTATTCAAGTATTGTGGGGAAAAAAAGGTGTAATTGGTAGACAGTTCAAACCAGTAAAAATTTGGCAGAAATATACAACTAAAAAAATTGAAGGACATGCAATAAATTCAGGTCATTTCATTCCAGAACAAAACCCAAAAGCAACTGTAAAATATTTAACCAATTTTTTTTTAGATAAAATTAGCTAATTTATGTGTTTTGATGTGATCAATGATCGCGCATATCATTCTTGATTATAAATAATTCGCCCTTAAATATGATCTATGACCTCTTTACTAAAAAATTCAGAATTATCTATAGAAAAAGCTGATAAAATTGTTTCAGAGACTTTAAATAGTTGTGATGATGGTGAACTTTACGTCGAAGATACAAAATCAGAAACCATTGTTTTGGATGATAATAAAATCAAAAGTTCAAACTATACCTCTGATTTAGGCTATGGTTTTAGAGCGGTCACAGGTGATACTGTGGCTTACTCACATTCAAATGAAATTTCAGAAAAATCGTTAAAAAATTCAAGTGATAATCTTAAATCAACCTTAAAAAACAATAGTGGCACTTACAATTCAGAAATAAAAAAAACTAATCAAAAACTTTACAAAGACATTGATCCCATTGAAAGCAAATCAATGAAATCAAAAATAGAGTTACTAAATAATATGAATGAGTATGCCAGATCTAAAGATAGTAGCGTAAAGCAAGTTACAGCTAGTCTTTTAGCTGAGAAGAAAAACATTGAAATTATTAGATCTGGTGGAGAGCTATTATCAGATAATCGACCATTGGTAAGAATTAACATGTCAGTGATGGTTGAAAAAAATGGAAGAAAAGAAACTGGTGTTTATGGAATTGGCGGAAGACAAGATTATGATGAATATTTAAAGAACGATAACTGGAAAAAAGTTTGCGATGAAGCCTTTAGGATTGCAAACACAAACATAGAAAGTAAACCCTCACCAGCTGGAGAGATGAAAGTTGTACTCGGACCAGGCTGGCCTGCTATTTTAATTCATGAAGCTGTTGGCCATGGTTTAGAGGGAGACTTTAATAGAAAAAAAACTTCTGCGTTTCATGATTTGGTAGGAAAAAAAGTTGCAAGCAAAGGAGTTACAATAATAGATGATGGCACAATAGATAATAGAAGAGGTAGTTTAAATATTGATGATGAAGGAACTCCAACCGAAAGAACTGTTTTAATAGAGGACGGAATTCTAAAAAATTTTATGCAAGATAGATTAAACGCCAGATTAATGAATACAAAATCCACAGGAAATGGAAGAAGAGAAAGTTATAAACATGTCGTAATGCCAAGGATGAGAAATACAATCATGTTAGGCGGCACAAACACTCAAGAGGAAATGATTAAATCAGTCGATAAGGGAATATTTGCGGTAAGTTTTGGTGGTGGTCAAGTGGATATAACATCAGGAAAATTTGTTTTCAATTGTACAGAGGCATATGAAATAATTAATGGCATAGTAGGAGCTCCGATTAAAGGCGCAACTTTAATAGGTGACGGACCATCATCATTAAAAGAAATTTTAATGGTTGGAAATGATATGATGTTAGACCCAGGAATTGGTACCTGTGGAAAAGCAGGACAAGGCGTTCCGGTTGGTGTTGGACAACCATCTTTGTTGATAAACAATATGACAGTGGGTGGAACTCAATTGTAATCTCAATGATTAAAGATCAAGATTATCTAAAAAAAATTGCTGATATTTGTCTTAGCAAATCAAAAAAACTTGGCTCAACTGATGCAAGTATTTTGGTACAGAGTTCTGTATCTGAAAATATTAATGTTAGGAATAAAAAATTAGATGGTTCTGAAAGATCAGAAAATCTTGGAGTTGTCCTTACTACATATTTAGGAAAAAAAAAGTCCTCAATTGCATCATCAAACCTTAAAGAGAGTAACTTAAATGAATTAGTTGATAGATGTATTGAAACAATGAAGATAACCCCCGAAGATGAATATAATTCACTGCCAGATAAAGATCTTCATTTTAGCGGTTTGAAAGATTTAGATTTATACGATGAAACTCATTTGAGTAATGAAGATAAAATTAATTATATAAAAGAAGCAGAAGATGAGGCTTTTTCAAATAATAAAATTGTAAATACCAATGGTTCAGGATTTGGGGAAAATAAATCAAATTTTTTATTAGCTAATTCAAATGGATTTTCTGATGGATATAAAACTTCTCAATTTACAGCTTATTGTGAAGTTGTTTCTAAAAGCAATGGAAGCATGGAAAGAGATTATGAATATACTAGTAAAAGATTTTATAATGACATTTTAAAACCAAAAGAGCTTGGATCTATCGCAGCGGATCATGCTGTGAAAAAATTAAATCCAAAAAAGATTAAAAGTGAAAAAATTAGCCTTATATTTGACAAAAGAATATCAAAAAACTTTCTTTCAATCTTTGCTAGCGCCATTTCATCAAGTGCCATTGCAAAAGGCACTACTTTTTTAAAGGACAAATTAAACCAAAAAGTATTCAACACTGAAATAAATATTAATGACCGTGGTGATATCAAAAAAGCTAATGGATCACGTTATTTTGACAGTGAAGGTATAGGTATAATTAATTTAGATTTAATTAAAAATGGAATACTTCAGGATTATTTGATTGACACTTACAATGGAAAAAAAATAAACAGAAAGTCTAATGGCAGAGCAAGCGGTACAACAAATCTGTATTTTGAAAATGGATCAAAAACTTTTAGTGAGTTGATAAAATCAGAAAAAAAACTTCTTTACATAAAAGAAACTATCGGTCACGGCACAAATATTATTAATGGAGATTATTCCGTAGGTGCAAGTGGTATAATGATTGAAAATGGTGAATTTTCATATTCGGTAAGTGAAATAACAATCGCTGGAAATTTAAATAATATTTTTCAAAATATAACTCTAGCTGACGATCTAGAATTTAATTATTCTACCAATTCACCAACAATGCATGTTGAAGGTATGATTGTTGGGGGAAAATAAGAATTAATGAAAATTATTTTAAAAAGCTTAATAGTTTTAACTTTATTTTTTAATCCAGTCTTTTCAGCAGATAATAATCAATTAGATAAACTTTTTGAAAAACTTTTAGAAGATGGCGAAATCTCAGCAAGAGAAACTGAAATGAAAATTTGGGGTATTTGGACAACTCATCCAAAAGATCAAAACTTAACCAGTTTATTATCTAGAGGAACATCATTTATGAACAGTCAAGAATACCAAAAAGCTGAAGATATATTTACAACTGTTATTGAACTGGATCCAAAATGGGCTGAAGCGTGGAATAAACGAGCTACAGTTCTTTATTTGATGGGTAAGTATCAAAAGTCACAAGACGATATTGATGAAGTTTTAAAATTAGAAAAAAGACATTTTGGAGCTTTGTCAGGTCAAGGCTTAGTGCAAATGAAATTAAAAAATTATGAAAAAGCTTTAAGCAGCTACGAAAGAGTAAAAAAAATTTATCCATCAATGAAGTCTCCAAAAATAATGATACCTCAAATAAAGGAACTAATTAAAGATCAGTCTGTTTAAGATGAAAAAATTAATTTTAATTTTTTCTGTTTTATTGCTTCAATTGAATTATTCATTTGCTAATGACAAAGTTATTGAGTCTTTAAAAGAGGGAGACAAATTTATATTTATAAGACATGCACTTGCCCCAGGTAATGGTGATCCAGCAAATTTTGAATTGCAAAACTGTTCTACTCAAAGAAATTTAAACGAAATAGGAATTCAGCAATCAAAAAAAATTGGATTAATTTTTAAAAAAAATGAGATCAAAATTGATAATATTTATTCTAGTGAGTGGTGCAGATGTAAAGATACTGCAAAATATGCTTTTGATGATTTTGAGACATTTGACGCTCTAAATTCATTCTACGATATAAAATTTTCAGCCAATGAGAATAAACAGATAAAAGATTTTTATGAATTTATAGAGAGCATTGATAGTAAAAATAATATTGTATTTGTTACGCACTACGTAGTTATTGGAGCAATTTTAAATATTGGAACATCTTCTGGTGAAATAGTTGTGACAGATAAAAACTTGAATATTATTGGATCAATCGATACTTTATAATATATTGAAATTATGAAAACGATCTTTGTTATAGGCTCGAAAAAACATACTCTGAAGTACTCAAGAAAAATGCCTGAGGGAGAAGTAAAAAAAATGAAATCATTTGTGACAAACAAAGGTCAAAAATTAGAGAAAACGTCTAAATTCAAAATTCTTAAAGTTTCCGAAGAAAAATCTGCAAGAACTTTTAAAATTAATTTATAAATTTTTTTTAAATCAAATAGAAAATGAAAAATTCAAAAAGAAGCAATGTTGATCCGTTTATTGTAATGGATGTAATGGAGTCCGCTAGAATAGCTGAGAAAAATGGCAAACATATTATACATATGGAAGTAGGGCAACCGGGTACCCCAGCTCCAAAATTAGCAAAAAAATTTATCACTAATGAAATATCTAATAATAACTTAGGCTACACGGTTACTCTTGGACTTCCAGCTTTGAGAGAACGTATTTCTAAGTTATATGGAGATTGGTACAACATTGATTTAAATCCAAATAGAGTTGTAATAACCGTAGGTTCATCTGGAGCTTTTATTTTATCTTTTACATCTTTGTTTAATATTGGTGATAGAGTGGGTATAGCAGCACCTGGCTATCCTAGTTACCGACAAATTTTAAAATCTCAAGATTTAATTCCAGTAGATATTCAAACTGAAATACAAAATAAATTTCAGCCAGTACCTGAAGATATAAAAAAAAATAATTTAAATGGTATTCTTGTTGCATCTCCTGCAAATCCTACTGGATCGATGGTTGATAAGGAGACTCTAAAAAATTTAATAAACACTGCACACGAAAATAATGTTAGCTTTATAAGTGATGAAATATACCACGGTATTCAATATGAAAATAATCCCACAACAGCGTTAGAAATAACAGACAAATGTTATGTTATAAATTCTTTTTCTAAATATTTTTCTATGACAGGTTGGCGAATAGGTTGGATGATTGTTCCAGAAGATCATGTAAGACAAGTAGAAAGATTATCACAAAATTTATTTATATGTCCACCACATGTAAGCCAATTAACAGCGTTATCAGCAATGGACGCTAACATTGAATTAAATGAAAATGTAAATGTTTATAAAAAAAATAGAGAAATACTTTTAGAAGAATTACCTAAAGCTGGATTAGGAAAATTTTCTCCTCCTGATGGTGCATTTTATATTTATGTTGATATTTCTAAATACTCCAATGACAGCCTTAATTTTTGTAAAGAAGTGTTAGATAAAGCTGGAGTTGCCATAACGCCGGGATTAGACTTTGATCAAAAAAGAGGCAATTCTACTATTAGATTTTCTTACGCTAGGAGCACCGAAGATATTATTGAGGGAATGGTAAGAATTAAATCATTCATGAATGAGAATTACTCAATTAAATAAAATGAATATAACTTTGTTTACATCAAATATGAAAAGACATAATTATTTTATAAATTTATTATCTAAAGTTTCTAAGAAGTTATATGTAGTGCAAGAAAATGTTACTTTAAACGATAATCATCAAAAAAAATCAATATTAAAAAAAAAATATTATAATAAATTAAATATTGCACAGAATAAGTTTTTTAAAAATAATTCTAGAGTAATTTTAAAAAGAAATATTAAAATTTTATCACTTAAATCTGGAGATTTGAACAATTATTCACTCAAAGCTCTATCTGATTTTCTGAAAAGTGATTTATATATTTTATTTGGCTGCAGTTATATTAAAGGAAAGCTTTTAGATTTTTTAATTAAAAAAAAAGGTATAAGTTTGCATATGGGTTTATCCCCTTATTATATTGGTTCAGACTGTAATTTTTGGGCTATATATGATAATAATCCCCATTTAGTTGGAGCAACAATACATTATTTATCAAAAAAAAATGATAGTGGACCAATATTGTATCATGCAATGTCTAATATTAAGACCTCAGTTTTTGAATATAGCATGTCTACGACAAGATCATGTCTAAATTCATTAGCACAAAAAATTAAAGATAAATCTATTTTTAAAATTAAACCATCAAATCAAAAAAGAAAGGAGCAAATAAGATACACAACTAAAGATGATTTTAATGAAAAAATAATTGGCAAGTTCTTTAAAAAAAAAATTAATCTTAAAAGTAAAGATTTTGATTTAAAATTGTTAAAAAATCCTTATTTTTTAAAATAATTATGAAATTAGGTTTTATATATTTAATTATTTATATAGTTGTGTTTCCAAATTTCTCTACAATGGCATACGAGGAAGCAGATTATAATATAGTTTATAAATCTGAAATTTATGAAATAAGAAATTATAAAGATCGATTGGTTGTAGAGGTTGTTAGTAAAAATGATGATAACAGTTTTAAAAAACTCTTTAGATACATTTCAGGACAAAACAATAAATCTGAAGAAATTAAAATGACAGTTCCAGTAACTCAAGGTAAAAAAGATGAAGGTTATTATATGCAATTTTATTTACCATCTAAATTTAATAAAGATAATGCTCCTCTTCCAAATGATCCAGATATAAAAATTTCAACAATTAAAGAAGGTCATTTTGCAGTCATTCAGTATTCTGGTAGAGCATCTGAAAATAATTTTTTTAAACACAGAGATATTCTTAATCAAAAGCTTCTTGAAGATAATATAAATATTAATGGACCTGCAATAAGAGCGACATATAATGGCCCCTTTACATTACCTATGATGAGAAGAAATGAAGTAATGTTTAAAGTCTCTTGGAATAAATAATTTTAAATATGGGGCATATAAATATGATTGCCCCATACCTCATTCTTTAAGCTAAAACTTTTTAGCCTCTTTCTTTAAGTGACCTAATGTTTCTCCTGAATTTTTTCCAGATTTGATTACGTATCCACTTGTGCCATTTGCATTAGTTTCTACAGTTTTCAAGTTTCGAAACATAAGTTGATTTAGCCTAGCGTTCTTTGAGCCTCGGCTAAACGAACTTAATACTCTGTGCATTCTTTTCATACACTCTCCTTGTTTGTTTTTCCAAAACTCGCTTTTAACCGATGCGATATCGGTCTCTTTTTTACCATGAGATATGGTAAACATAATTTATCATTCTAGAAAATTGATTTCAAATTATTAAAAAAAATAAAAGATCAAAATGGGTTTTATTAATTATATTTATCAACAAAATTTAATTAGAATTAAATTGGATCCATTTACTGTTGTTATTGCTTGACTTGATAACGTTTTCTATAAACTTCATTCCATCAATTCCATCATCAATTGTAGGATAACAATTATTTGACTTATCATAT
Organism: uncultured Pelagibacteraceae bacterium; assembly: GCA_902581405.1. Taxonomy (GTDB): domain Bacteria; phylum Pseudomonadota; class Alphaproteobacteria; order Pelagibacterales; family Pelagibacteraceae; genus Pelagibacter. Next base: position 10,341 of record CACHOJ010000010.1, read on the forward strand.
TCTTGTCTATCAATTTTAGCTGATAGCTCTTTGTAAACATCACTATAAATATTAGCAAAACCTTCTAAATAACCTTCTGGATGACCTTGGGGAATTCTTGTTACATTTTTAGCTTCATCACTAGTAATATTGCTTCCTCTTGTAATGTTTTGAGCAGGGCTACCAAATTTAGTATAACTCAAGTAATTTGGATCTTCTTGTCTCCACTCAATTCCAGCATTTTCTCCATATATTCTAATTTTAAGATTATTTTCATTTCCAACTGCTACTTGGCTCGACCATATTGATCCTTTTGCGCCCCCTTTAAATCTTAGCATTATTTGGGCATTATCATCTACTTTTCTCCCTTCGACAAATGTATGAATATCAGCTGAAATTTCATCTACCTCCAATCCAGTTATAAACCTAATCAAATTATAAGCATGAGTTCCAATATCTCCTATACAACCACCAGCACCGGATCTATTGGGATCGGTTCTCCATTCAGCTTGCTTTAATCCACTATCCTCTGCTTTTGTTGTTAACCAATCCTGTGGATATTCTGCTTGAATAACTCTTAAAGAACCCAAGTCTCCTTTTTGAACTAAAGATCTTGCATGTCGAACCATAGGATATCCAGTGTAATTATGTGTTAAAGCAAATATTAATTTTTTGCTTTCAATTACCTTTTTTAGATTTATTGCTTCCTCACTAGACATACCAATTGGCTTATCACAAATAATATGTATCCCTTTTTCTGCAAAAATTTTTGCAATAGGCACATGTAAATGATTTGGAGTTACTATTGAAACTACATCAATACCATCTACTCTAGTTGACTCTTTTTCCGCCATCTCTTGATAGGTTTTATAGATCCTATCATTTTCTAGACCAAGATCATTTCCAGTCTCTTTTGAATTTTCAAAGTCAGACGAAAATGATCCTGCAACTAATTCGTAATACCCATCAAGTCTTAAAGCTATTCTATGGACACTTCCAATAAAAGCATCTTTGCCACCACCAACCATGCCGATGCGTATTTTTCTATTCATTAATTTATGCCAAGCATTTTTTTGTTTGCTTCATGGTCAGCTCCGCTACCTGCAAAATCATCAAAAGCTTTTTCTGTTGTGTTAATTATATGATTTTTTATAAATTCTGCTCCTTCTCTTGCTCCATCTTCTGGATGTTTAAGACAGCATTCCCATTCAAGAACTGCCCAACCATCGTAATCATATGAGGTTAGTTTTGAAAATATGGATTTAAAATCAACTTGTCCATCGCCAAGCGATCTAAATCTACCAGCTCTATTTACCCATGATTGAAATCCACCATACACACCTTGTTTTCCAGATGGATTTAACTCAGCATCTTTAACGTGAAACATTTTTATTTTCTCATGATAAATATCAATGTGAGCTAAATAATCTAAATGTTGCAGAACATAATGACTTGGATCAAAAAGCATATTACATCTTTTGTGATTACCAACTCTTTCTAAGAACATTTCAAAAGTTACACCATCATGAAGATCTTCGCCGGGATGGATTTCATAACATAAATCAACACCATTTTGATCGAAGTGATCAAGAATCGGCTTCCATCTTTTTGATAATTCATCAAATGCATTTTCAATTAACCCTTCAGGTCTTTGTGGCCAAGGGTAAACATAAGGCCAAGCAAGTGCTCCTGAAAAAGTTACATGTTTATCTATTCCTAGAATGTTTGATGCTTTTCCTGCCATCATTAATTGATTTACAGCCCATTCTTGTCTTGCTTTGGGATTTCCTCTTACCTCAGGTGCAGCAAAACCATCAAAAGCAGTGTCATAAGCAGGATGCACTGCAACAAGCTGACCTTGCAGGTGAGTTGATAATTCTGTAATTTCTAAATTGTGTGATTTAGCAATTCCTTTAATCTCATCACAATAATCTTTACTTTCAGATGCTTTTTTCAAATCAATTAATCTACCGTCCCAACTTGGAATTTGTATACCTTTGTAACCAAGAGATGATGCCCATTTACAAATATTATCTAAAGAATTAAACGGTGGATCTTCGCCTACAAATTGTGCCAGGAAAATTGCAGGACCTTTTATTTTGTTCATAATTCCCCTTTCTCTTTATTTTTTACCCAACTATTTTTTATAAAAAAAATACTAGCAGGCACAAGTCTTCTTGGATAGACTATTATTAAGAATAATTAAATTAATAGGAGATAAAATGAAAAAAATAATGATTTTATTGTTTGTTTCGCTATTTACTTTTTCTGCAAATTCAAATGCTAAGTCAATAACATTAGGATGGGCTGCATGGGACCCTGCTAACGCATTACAAGAACTTACTAAAGAGTTTACAGCAGAGACAGGAATAGATGTTAACTTCGAATTCGTACCTTGGCCTAATTTTGCTGATCGTATGTTGAACGAACTTAACAACAAAGGTAAAACTTTTGACTTGTTAATTGGTGACTCACAATGGATCGGTGCTGGTGCAGTGTATGGACACTACGTAAAATTGAATGACTTTTTTGATAAAGAAGGAATTTCAATGAACGATTTCTCACCTGCAACAGTTTATGCGTATTCAACATGGCCAAAAGGAAGTGAAAACTATTATGCACTACCAGCTATGGGAGATGCATTAGCATGGGCTTACAGAAAAGACTGGTTTGATAGACCTGAGCTTAAATCTGAATTCAAAAAGAAACATGGTTATGATTTAGGTGTACCTGCTAGTTGGGATCAACTATATGACATGTGTACTTTTTTCCAAGGAAGAGAAATTGATGGTCAAAAAAGATACGGTGCTGCTATAAATACAGAGCGTGGATCTGAAGGTATTACAATGGGTGTAACTGCTGCTATGTATGCATGGGGTATGGAATATGAAAATCCAAACAAACCGTACGATATGGAAGGTTATTTCAATTCTCCGCAAGCAGTAGAAGCAGTAGAGTTCTATAGAAAATTATATGAGGACTGTGCTCCTCCAGGACACTCTGATGCTTATATGGTAGCAAACTTAGATGCATATAAATCAGGACAAGTAGCATTCCAAATGAACTGGTATGCTTTTTGGCCAGGTGTTTCTAAAGAAGATAGCGACGGAAGAGTTAGTGGTTTCTTTGCAAATCCAAAACAAAACGTAGCTGCTGCAACATTAGGTGGACAAGGTATATCTGTTGTTAAATATTCAGATAAACAAGATCTTGCATTAGAATATATTAAATGGTTTGCAAGACCAGATGTACAGCAAAAATGGTGGGATTTAGGCGGATATTCATGTCATAATGATGTATTAAATTCACCATCGTTCCCTACATCTACAGTTTATGCACAAGGTTTCTTAGACTCAATGGGAATTGTCAAAGATTTTTGGCAAGAACCAACATTTGTTGAGTTAATGTTACCTATGCAGGAAGCTATTCATGATTACGTTGTTAATGGAAAAGGAACTGCTAAAGGTGCTCTAGATAAAATTATCGAAGAGTGGGTTGAAGTATTTGAAGCAGACGGAAAACTTTAACATTAATATTTAAAAATATAAAAAAAAAAGGGGGGGTAATATCTCCCCTTTTTTTTAAAAAAATCATATGAGCGTTAAAAAAAAATTTAAAGGACTTTCTGATAAAGCTGTGGCATGGCTTTTCATTGGACCATCTGTCTTTCTTTTATTGGCGATAAATATTTATCCTTTGATTTATGCAATCAGAATGTCTTTTACAAATTTTTACGCAAATAAAATTGGGAGAGAACCACAGTTTGTCGGTTTAAAAAATTATATAAAAGTTCTCAATAAAGAGGCCATATGGGAAAAAATGCAGGTTACTGCAAACTTTATGTTTTGGACTTTGTTACTTCAGGCAGTAATTGGATTAGGTTTGGCCTTATTATTAAACAGGAAATTTAAAGGTAATGAATTATTAACCACACTAATAGTATTACCAATGATGTTATCGCCTGCTGTTGTGGGTGTTTTTTGGACTTATCTTTATAATCCTCAAGTAGGTTTATTTAATTATGTAGTAAACTTTTTTTACGATTTTGGAAGTTTTGATATGATTGGTTCAAGTGAACTCGCACCTTGGTCGATAGTTATAGTTGATACTTGGATGTGGACACCTTTTACAATGTTGATTTGTTTAGCCGGTCTAAGATCAGTTCCAAATTATTTATATGAGGCTGCTGAAGTTGATAGAGCTAGTAAATGGCAACAATTTATATACATCACACTACCATCTGTATTACCATTTTTATTATTGGCTTTGTTATTTAGAGGGATTGAGAATTTCAAAATGTTCGACATGGTCGTTGAACTTACATCTGGTGGCCCTGGTTCAGCTACAGAGCTCGCCTCAATCAATTTAAAAAGAGAAGCATTTGAAAAATGGAAAACCGGTTACAGTTCAGCTTTTGCTGTCATTTTATTTGTAACTATTTTTGGTTTTGGAAATGTTTATGTAAAAGTAATGAATAAAATAAAGGAACGCTGATGGATACATCCAGATCATATTTAGAACCTTCATCGTTTTCAAAGAAACTTGCTGCAACAATTATTATTGTTTACACAGTAATAACATTGATACCTATTTCCTGGATGGTAATGACAAGTTTTAAGAATGTTAATAGTGCAATTTCTTATCCACCTGAAGTACTGTTCGAACCATCTTTAGAGGGATATGTTAACTTGTTCACCAATAGATCAAGACAATCTCAGGAATATCTTGACTCTTTGCCTGCTCCAGAAACTTGGTATGAAGAATTAGTTAGAAGTAGAGAAATGGTCATAACAGGGCCATCAAAATTTTTAGGTAGATACTCAAATTCAATGATAATTGGCTTTGGGTCAACTTTCGCATCTGTATTTTTGGGTGCATTAGCGGCGTATGCTTTCTCGAGATTTAGAGTTCCATTGAAAGATGATTTATTATTTTTTATTCTTTCTACCAGGATGTTTCCACCAATAGCGGTGGCTGTTCCAATATTCATTATGTATAGAAAATTAGGATTAGGAGATACTCACCTTGGAATGATCATATTATATACAGTCGTAAATTTAAGTTTAGCAGTATGGCTATTAAAAGGATTTATGGATGAAATACCTAAAGAATACGAAGAAGCAGCTATGATTGATGGATATTCTAGACTTCAAGCGTTCTTTAAAGTTGTTCTTCCACAAGCGATGACCGGTATTGCTGCAACAGCAATCTTTTGCATGATTTTTTCATGGAACGAATATGCATTTGCTGTTCTCCTCACTCAATTTAACGCACAAACAGCTCCACCATTCATCCCGACAATTATAGGAGAAGGAGGTTTGGATTGGCCTGCTATTGGGGCTGGTACAACTTTATTTTTATTACCAGTGATGATTTTTACAATTATTTTAAGAAAACACCTTTTAAGAGGTATTACTTTTGGAGCAGTGAGAAAATAATGCAAGAAGAAAAATCATTAATGAGAAAAATATTTAGAAGAGTTTACTGGGAAAATTTATCTACAGTATTAATTTTATTAGGAGTTTTCATGTTGTTGCAACCATTTGCAATGTGGATGTATACTTACTCATTTATTGTAATTTTAGTTGGAACTATAGGTTTCGTAATCACAAGTCACTTTCCGGATTAATATGTCTAAAATTAAAATAGTAAATTTACAAAAATCATTTGGAGATTTCACTGCAGTTAAAAATTCTAATTTAACAATTAATGACAAAGAGTTTTTTGTTTTGCTTGGCCCATCTGGATGTGGAAAAACAACAACTCTAAGAATGATTGCTGGATTAGAATTACCAACATCAGGAGAAATTTATTTAGGAGATGAAGAAGTTGGAATGTTAAGAGCGTCTGAGAGAGATATTGCCTTCGTTTTTCAATTGTTTGCCCTCTATCCACATATGAATGTAAAAAATAACCTATCTTTTCCACTTAAAATGCAAGGTTATAGTAGAAGTGAAATTAAAACTAGAGTTGAAGAAGCAGCAAAACTTTTAAGAATTGATCATATTTTAAACTCCAACATTTCTTCTTTATCGGGTGGAGATAGACAACGTGTAGCTCTTGGTAGAGCTTTAGTGAGAAGACCAAAAGCATTTTTAATGGATGAGCCTTTAGGTACTTTAGATGCAGAATTTAGAGAATTAATGTGTTTAGAACTTAAGAAATTACACATCGATATTGGCGCTACTACTGTTTATGTAACACACGATCAATTAGAGGCAATGTCATTAGCTGATCGTATTGCCGTAATGGATGGTGGTGAAATTTTACAAGCTGATGAACCTTCAGTAATCTATAATAAACCTGCTACCAAATTTGTAGCATCATTTATTGGCTCCCCTGGAATGAATTTTATAAGTATTGATCAAGGGATTTCCAATGAACAGTCGACTTTAAATATAGAAGGGACAAATTTTAATATACCTAAACAGTATGAGATATCAAAAGGCAAAAAAAACTCATTTGGTATTCGTCCTGAAAATTTATCTCTTACTAACGAAGGTGGTCTTAAAGGTTCAGTATTTGGAGTTGAATATTTAGGCTCAAGAAAAATTGTAACTGTTAAAACTAATTTTGGAGAAATCAAAGTAAAAACTGATATTTCAACAAGTGTTAAAATCAATGAAAACGTTCAAGTAAAACCCTCAAATGATAACATAATTATTTTTGATGGCGAGACTGATAAATCTCTTAAAAGTGAGTTTATGAATTAATGGCAAAAATAGAATTAAAAAATTTATCTAAAACCTATAATAAAAAAATTGAGGCCTTACATGATATAAATTTTACCATTGAGGATGGTCAGTTTTTTGTTTTATTAGGCCCCTCAGGTGCTGGAAAAACTACTACATTAAGATGTATTGCTGGATTAGAGAAAATAGATAATGGAAGCATTCTATTTAACGATGAGTCCGTAACCGAAGATCAACCAGCATCAAGAGATGTTTGTTTTGTCTTTCAACAATACTCTTTATATCCTCACTATAGTGTTTATGAAAATTTAGCATTCCCTTTAAGATCTCCAATGAGAAAATTACCTGAGGATGAAATTAAAACTAAGGTTGAGAATATTGCAAGTATGTTAAAGATTTCAAATAAGCTAAATAATAAAGCTACACAATTATCTGGTGGTGAGATGCAAAGAGTTGCAATTGGACGTGCGCTAGTTCGTGAGCCAAATTTATACTTGATGGATGAACCGTTATCCTCTCTAGATGCTAAATTAAGAGAGAGTTTAAGGGTTGAATTAAAAAACATTCAAACGAATCTAAATGCAACAATACTTTATGTTACACATGATCAAGCAGAAGCCACTACTTTAGCAGATAAAATTGGAGTTTTAAAAGAAGGCCATTTGGTGCAAATAGGTACTCCTGAAGAGATATATGAAAATCCAAATTCTATATATGTTTCGCAAAGATTGGGTTCGCCAAAAATCAATATTCTGCCTGGAACTTTAATTGGAATGAATGATGTACCTACTTTTGGTATAAGACCTGAGAATATTACAATAGGAAATGGTAACCACTCAGCCAAAATTATCTCAATTGAAAATCTAGGCTCTGAAACAGTAGTTGCTTTAAATTTTAAAGACCAAGAAATACTTGTGTCAATTCAAGGTAATTATAAATCATCAATAAATGAGACAATTAATTTTGACATCAACAATAAAAAAGTTTTAAAATTTGATCAAGAAGGAAACAGAATTTATGAGCGTTAGTTTTTTAATTTCTCAAGCAAAAAGTGTCCAAAAAGTTATAGATGAAAATTCTGCTGAAATAGAGGTTCTTGATCAAAAAATTGGAGACGGAGACCATATTTTTAACATTCAAAGAGGTTTAAAGTTAGTTGTTGAACTAGAAGATTCAATCAAAGATTTACCATTAGCCAAAGCTTTAAATATGATAGCAATGAAAGTTCTGTCAGGTATCGGTGGATCATCAGGTGCATTATTTGGAACTTTTTTTATGACCATGGCTAAATCTCCTGATCTAGATAAAGATGTTGATTTTAATAAAGCATGTGAAATGATTATTAGTGGAATTAAAGCTATGAAAGAAAGAGGAAAAGCCGATGTTGGAGAAAAGACTATGATGGATGTTTTAATACCAGTTTCAGAAAAACTTAACGAATTAAAAAATAAAAGTGAATTTAAATCAGGTTTAAATGAAGTAATAAAAATTGCAGAAGAAAGAATGTTATCCACAAAAGATATGTTAGCCACAAAAGGTAGAGCTTCTTTTTTAGGTGAACGTGCAAAAGGACATATAGATCCTGGAGCCCGTTCTTCACAGCTTATAATCGATACAATTTGTAAATCAGTAATTAATAATTAGGAGGGAAAATGAAAAAATTTATTAACAATAACGATGATTTTTTAAAAGAGAGCCTTACAGGTTTTGGTAAGGCACATAGCGACATTATAAATGTCAATCTAGACCCAAGTTTTGTTTCAAGAAAAAATAAAACCAAAGATGGAAAAGTCTCCCTAATTTCAGGTGGTGGAAGTGGTCATGAACCAATGCATGGAGGATTTGTTGGTCATGGAATGTTAGATGCTGCATGCCCAGGTTTTGTATTTTCAGCACCAACGCCTGATCAAATGCAAGCTGCAGCAGAACATGTTGATAGTGGTGCAGGGGTTTTATTTATTGTTAAAAATTATTCTGGAGACATAATGAACTTTCAAATGGGAGCTGAAATGTACTCTGGCAAAAATGATAGTATTGTTACTAACGATGATGTTGCTGTTGAAGACTCTACATTTACAACTGGTAGAAGAGGTGTTGCAGCAACAGTATTAGTAGAAAAAATAGTTGGATCTTTAGCTGAAAACGGCGGATCGCTCGAAGAATGTAAAAAACTTGGTGAAAAAGTAAATAAAAACGCTGGCACGATGGGAGTTGCATTTACAAGCTGCACTGTTCCTGCTGCAGGAAAACCTACTTTTGATATAGGCGATGATGAAATGGAGTTTGGTGTAGGGATACACGGTGAGCCAGGGAGAAAAAGAGAAAAAGTTCAAGCCTCAAAAACGATTGTAGGAAATATTCTTGAAGCTATTTTAGATAATTTAAAACCAGAAAAAAATGAGAAGAATTTACTTTTCGTAAATGGAATGGGAGGCACTCCTTTAACAGAATTATATTTAGTTTATGAGGATGCATGTCAAATTTTGCAATCAAAGGGTGTTCAAGTAACAAAAAGTTTAGTTGGAAATTATTGTACATCACTTGAAATGCAAGGTGCTTCAATTACTCTTCTCAAATGTGATGATGAAATCTTAAAGCATTGGGACTCTCCAGTTCATACAGCGGCAATGAGATGGGGAATGTAAAACTTTTTTTGATCAAATAACGACTAAATCAAGTTTTTGATTGCCAAGTCTTTCGTTACCACTTTCTGTAACTAGATAAGTTTCACCTAAGTTCATTGCTAAATTATTTTCAGAATCCATTAATATCATATGCATAAAAAATACATTTCCTGGCTTAATTATATATGGATTTCCAGTGTATAACATTGGCCAATCCATCCAATTAGGTGAAAAGGTTGCTCCTAAAGAATAACCACAAGCATTCATTCTAGAATTTTTATAACCCAAATCATCAAAAGTCTTTGCATGAATATCATATACTTCACCAACTTTGTTCCCTGGTTTCAATTTATTTTCACAATTATTTAAAGCCTCAATACAAGCTTCATGCATTTTATAATGTTTTGGATCAGCTTTTCCAATTGGAATAGTCCGAAACATTGCAGAGTGATAATGTCTGAATGTTCCAGCCCATTCTATAGTCAGTTGATCTTGTGAATTTAATATTTGTTTTTCAGCTTGGTATCGACAAAGAAGTGCATTTTTACCAGATCCAATTATAAATTCATTTGCAGGATAATCACCACCTCCCTCAAATATGACTTTATTCATTTCAGCTAAAATTTTTGACTCACTTACACCTGCTTTTGCATGTTTCCAAACCTCACTTAAAGCTTTGTCAGCTAAATTTGCCGCCTTTTTTACATAATCAATTTCTTCATTGGATTTTATAACTCTTAATTTAGTAACTAATTCAGAAGTATCTTCTATTGAGCAGTAATTTTCCAAAGATTTATTTAGCCTTAAAGCATTTCGACCAGTTAATCCGTATGCTTCATATTCAATTCCAATTTTTTTACCTTTTAAATTTAATTCATCTAAAATAACTTTAAGATCTTCAGTTGGGTTTGATCCATTTTTATCAACCCATATTCTTATATCACTAATATTAGATGTGTTTTGTGCTTGTCTTAAATCTGGAGCTCTTGTTAATAAAATTATATCACCTTTTTGATCCAAAACTAATGTTTGAAAAAAAACATACCCAAATGTGTCATATCCAGTGAGCCAATACATCGACTCCTGTCTAAACATCAGGAGAGCATCCAATTTTTCCTCTTTTAAAAGTTTAATTATTTTATCTTTTCTACTTTTGAATTCTTCTACAGAAAAATGAAGACCCATTAATTGATAGTTGTTCTAACAGTACCAAGCTTCTCTACTTTGCCTATATATTCACCCTTGCTTTTAATTGGCACAACACCAACTGTAGAGCCAGTAAATACATAAAAATCTTTATCTAAAGAAACTTTCTCTTTTCTTATTTTGTTAAGAACAAATTTTAAAGAATTTAGTGGGTTTACATAAACAGTATTTGTATTACCGTTTACGTTTAATCCTTTTTTATTTTTTAAATTTGTTTTTAAATTGCTGAAATTTATTTTTTTAAATTTTTTCTTAGCTCCAACAATAAATTTAATATT
>CACHOJ010000011.1 GCA_902581405.1 uncultured Pelagibacteraceae bacterium
ATTTTAACAAAAAAAAAATTAATTTAATCGATGAGAGTTATAATTCTAATCCACTATCTTTAAAATTTGCTTTAAATAAATTAAATAATTTAAACACTAATTCAAAAAGAAAACTTATTTTATTAGGAGATATGTTAGAACTTGGAAAACACTCTAAAAAACTTCACATGGAGGCTGCTGATTTTATAAATCATACTAAAATTGATAAAGTTTATGTTTATGGCAAAGATGTTATTGAAACATTTAACAAAATTAGACCACAAAAAAGAGGAAAAATATTAAATACAAAAAAAGATATTTTAAATTTTATGATAAAAGATATTAAGAACGGTGAATATCTAATGATAAAAGGTTCAAACTCAACTGGATTAAATAGAATAAGTCAAAGTTTAAAAAGAGGAAAACTAAATGCTTTTTAGTCTATTTTCTAGCCTGGTAGAAACTTTTAGTTTTCTAAATGTTTTTAAATATTTGACTGTGCGAACAGGTCTATCAATGTTTACTTCGATGATAGTTGTTTTTCTAGTTGGCGGACCACTAATCAATTATTTTTCTACAAATCAAATTCACGATCCTATTAGAGAAGATGGACCAAGTGAGCATATAGTCAAAAAAATAGGAACTCCGACAATGGGTGGTTTAATGATCTTACTTGGTATTTTCTCAGGAGTGCTGTTGTGGGGTGATTTTTCAAATCCCTATAATTGGTTCTTAATTTATATTGCAGGATCTTTTGGATTACTCGGGGCATACGATGACTTTCAAAAAATAAAAAAAAATAATTCAAATGGTATTTCATCAAAATTAAAAATTGCAATTCAAATCGTTCTAGCATTAGGTGGGATTTTCCTTCTATATCTTTTTAGTGGATCAAATGAACTTGAAAACTTATATATTCCATTTTTTAAAAATTTAGTAATTAATCTAGGTTGGTTTTTTATTCCGTTTTATTTATTTGTTATTGTAGGTTCATCAAATGCTGTTAACTTGACTGATGGACTAGATGGTCTAGCTACAGTTCCTGTTATATTAGTTGCAGCATGTTTCGCTTTTATTAGTTATGTTACGGGTAATGTAGTTTTTTCAGAATATTTAAAAATTGTTTATATTGATGGAGTAGGAGAGGCATCTATTTTCTGTGGAGCAATAATAGGATCTTGTCTAGGTTTCTTATGGTTTAATGCACCACCCGCAAAGATTTTTATGGGAGACACTGGGTCGTTAGCTTTAGGTGGATCACTGGGGGCCGTTGGAATTATTACTAAACACGAAATTGTTCTTGCAATAACTGGCGGTCTATTTGTACTGGAAGCAGTTTCAGTAATTGCGCAAGTGATATCATTTAAACTCACTGGTAAAAGGATTTTTAAAATGGCACCAATACACCATCATTTTGAAAAAAAAGGATGGCCTGAATCAACTATAGTAATTAGATTCTGGATCATTTCAATTATCTTGGCAATGATAGGTCTTGCAACTTTAAAATTAAGATAATGAATGAAAGAAAGATTAATTTTAAAAACAAAAAAATTTTAATTTATGGTTTTGGAAAATCAGGTATTTCTTGCTTTAATTTTTTAAAAAGTGATAATTTCTGCACAATACTTGATGATAACACAAAAAATATTCCTGTTAAGTTTAGAAACAGATTAATTAATAGTGGAAAATTATTAGATATAAGATTTGATTTTATTATTTTAAGTCCAGGCATAGATATCAATAATTGTAGAATTTCTAGTTATCTGAAGAAAAATAGGTCTAAAATAATCACAGAACTTGATGTATTTGAAATCAGCTATCCAAATATAAACAAAATTACAATTACTGGAACAAACGGGAAATCGACCACATCAAAACTCTTATATGATCTTCTAAAAATTAATAAAATGGATGTAAGATTAACTGGCAATATTGGATATCCAATATTAATGGAAAAAAAAATAAAAAAAAATACAATATTTGTAATTGAAGCATCTTCATATCAACTTGATTATAGCAAATATTTTAAGTCAAAATATTCTGTTATACTTAACCTAAATCCAGATCATTTGGAAAGGCATGGAACTTTTAAAAATTATGTAAATGCAAAATTTAAAATCGTAAAATCACAAACTAAAAATGATTATACTTTTATAGACAGTGAAAATAAAATTCTTAGTAGATTGGTAAAAAAAAAAAGAATTAAATCTAAAGTTATTAAAATAGATTATTTGAAATATAAAAAATATTTTAGACAAATAGATAATATTTATTTTAAAAATTCTAGTAATAAAAAAAATCTTAGTTTTATCTTCAATATTGCTAAGGTTTTAAAACTAAATTTTAGAACAGTAATAAATACTGCTAATAAATTTAAAGGATTAAATTTTAGACAACAAATAATATACCAATCAAAAAAGTTATTAATCATTAATGACTCAAAATCTACAAGTTTTTCTTCTACAATACCTTTGCTTGAAAGCTATAAAAATATTTATTGGATTTTGGGGGGACTAGCAAAAAAAGGAGATAAATTTAAATTAAAAAAAAAATATTTCACAAATATTAAAGCTTTTGTTTATGGTCAAGATAGAAACCTTTTGATTAATTCTTTACCAAGAAAAATTGTTTATCAAAGTTCTCAAACTCTTAAAAAGATTATAAAAAATTTAAATAATAATATTAAAAATGATGATGATAAAAAAGTTATCCTTTTTAGTCCTTGCGCTGCATCTTTTGACCAATTTAAAAACTTTGAGGAAAGAGGAAAATTTTTTAATAGCAATATTAAATATATAATCAAAAAAATTAAAAAATGAACAATTATCTAGATAGCTTTTATTATTGGTGGAAAAATATAGATAAATTTCTGTTATTTTTAATTCTAGGCTTGTTTTTATTAGGGCTTTTTTTTTCATTAGTCTCTACTTCTCTAATAGCCTCAGATAAATTAAATACAAAATCATATTATTTTTTTTTTAAACATTCTGTTTATATAACTCTGGCTATATTAATTTTGATACTTTTTTCATTCTTAAATCAAAAAATCTTAACGAAATTTTCATTTATTTTATTCTTGATTACGTTTTTAAGTTTATTATTAGTTCCTTTTATTGGTATTGAAGTTAAAGGATCAAAAAGATGGTTAGATTTGTTTTTTTTACCTAGGTTTCAACCAATAGAAATTATAAAGCCTTTTTTTATAGTGACATTATCTTTAATGCTTACTATTCAAAGTAGAAGACTATATTTTAAATATTTTTTAAGCATTTTATTTATTCTTCCTATTTTACTTTTGCTTGTTTACCAACCTGATATTGGACAAACACTTTTAATAACAATGGTCTGGCTAGCTCTTATTTTTGTATCTGGAATTAATATTTTTATTTTTTTTGTATTTTTTCTATTGGCAGGTTCTATCGTGGGTTATTTGGTGATTTTCGTTCCTAAATTTGAATATATAAAAATTAGATTCTTAGCCTTTTTAGACACAAATTCAGGCAATAATTATCAAGCAGAAAAAGCTAGTGACGCAATTATAAATGGAGGTTTTTTTGGAAAAGGCATTGGGGAAGGTACTCTGAATTCCAGAGTTCCTGAGGCACATACAGATTATATAGTTTCTGTTATATCAGAAGAATTTGGAGCGATAATTGTGATTGGTATTCTATTTTTGTATCTAATTTTTTCATATAAAGTTATCCAAAAAATAAATTTATTAAATGATGATATTTATAAATTAATTTTGATTGGTTGTGTCACTTTAATATTATTACAAACATTTATACATGTTGGTGTTAACATAAGAATACTTCCAACAACAGGTATGACACTGCCGTTCTTAAGCTATGGTGGATCATCAATACTTAGTACAGCAATTGTCTCGGGTATAATTTTAAATTTAACAAAAAGAAAATTAGATTAATTGAATGAAGAAAATAATTATAGTAACTGGTGGATCAGGTGGTCATGTGATTCCCTCGCTAAGTTTATATGACTCTCTAAAAGATGATTTTGAAGTACATATCGTAACGGATTTAAGAGGATCAAAGTATATTAATAGTAATTATGATTTTTCGTTGATCAACGTACCAAATATATTTTCAAATCTATTTTTTATTCCATACAACTTAATAAAATTTTGCTTTTCAATCTTTAAATCCTACAGATATCTCAAAATGAATAATTTTAATATTTTAATTAGTACAGGTGGGTATATGTCTATACCTTTGTCTTTGGCCTCATATTTACTGAAAATCAAAATTTTTGTTTTTGAACCTAACTCTATTTTAGGAAGAGCAAATAAATTAACCTTAAGTTTTGCAAAAAAAATTATTAGTTATAATAAAAACTTAAAAAAAATTCCTGAAAAACATTTGAAAAAAATATATTCAATAAAGCCATTACTCAGAAAGGAAATTTATGGATATCAAAAAAATTTAAATAAAACTCTTGAGGATCAAAAAAAAATTTTAATTATAGGAGGAAGCCAAGGTGCAAAATTTTTTGATGATTTTATTTCAAAGATGATAATAAAACTCTCTAAATTACAAAATATAAAAGTTTTGCAACAGATAACTGATCAAAAATCTAGAGAAAATATAAAAAATTTATATATAAAGAATCAAATAGACTTCGAATTATTTAATTTTGATGATAAGTTATTTACAAAAGCTGTAAATTATGACTTGGCCATTACCCGTTCTGGAGCGTCAGTAATTTCAGAATTAAGCTATTTAAATATTCCATTTGTAGCAATTCCATTTCCGTATGCTAAAGATAATCATCAATATTATAATGCAGAATTTTATAAAAAAAAAAATTGTTGTTGGTTAATTATGCAAAAAGATATTAATGAAAATAATTTTATAAATTTACTGACTAATATTTTTGAAAATAAAAATGAATACTTTTCAAAAAAAAATAATTTAATTCAATTAACTAAAGAAGATACTTGGGAAAAAAATAAAGTTAAGCTAATTAAACTAATAAATGAAAATTGATTTAGGAAAAAATGAACTTATCCACTTTGTTGGTATAGGTGGTATAGGCATGAGTGGTTTAGCATTAATTATGAATGGTTTAGGTTATAAAGTTCAAGGCAGTGATATTGCTAATAACAAAAATATTGAGAGACTCAATGATAAAAAAATTAAAATATTTTTAAATCATAAAAGAGAAAATATAAAAAAAACTACTGTTCTTGTAATTTCATCTGCAATCAAAAAAAGTAATCCTGAAATTCAAGAAGCAATTAAAAAAAATTTACCAATTTATACAAGAGGAGATATGTTGGGTCATATCGTTTCTTTCATGAGAAATATCGTTGTTACCGGTTCGCATGGAAAAACTACAACAACATCTTTAGTATCAAATATATTTTCGACTAGTAATCTAGATCCAACTATTATTAATGGTGGTGTTTTAAATTCATTTGGTAATTCTGCCAAATTAGGAAAAAGTAATTGGTGCGTGACAGAATCTGATGAATCAGATGGTAGTTTTTTAAAAATACCTTTTGTTTATTCTATTGTAACAAACTTAGATTATGAGCATTTAGATTATTATAAAAATATTTCAAATCTAAAAAAAAGTTTTTTAGAATTTATAGAAAAAATACCTTCTATTGGTAAAGGTTTTATTTGTAATGATGATAGAAATCTAAAAGATGTTTTGAATAAATCAAAAAATAAAAATTTTTATACTTATGGTGAAGATAAAACATCAAATTTTCAAATCATAAATATTAGACAAAACTTTAAACTTTCCAGTTTTGATATGAAAATAAATATTCCAAGTAAAAAAAAAATTATTAAAAACATTAAACTTCCAATGATTGGAATTCATAATATAAGAAATGCAGCAGCAGCAGCAGCATTGACCTTTACAATTGGTCTATCTGAAAAATATATAAAATTGGGTCTTTTTAGTTTTAAAGGTGTACAAAGAAGATTTACTCACTTATTTGACCACTCTAAAGTAAGTTTTTATGATGATTATGCACATCATCCAACTGAAATAAGTTCAGTGTTAAGTGGAGTAAAAAATGTTTACAAAAATAAAGAAATTGTATGTGTTTTCCAACCTCACAGAATTTCACGAGTAAAAAATTTAAAATATGAGTTTTCTAAGTGCTTTAAAATGGCAGATACTGTTTTATTATGCCCAATATATGCGGCTAATGAAAAAATAAAACTGAATTTTACCTATAATTCTTTTGCAAAATTAATAATAAAAAACTCTAAAGTTAGATTAATACAACTTGATGATAAACTTCAGTTAAAAAGGTTTGTAAAACAGTACGCATTCGGTGAAAAAATTTTTATAGGAATGGGAGCAGGGTCAATTTCTAACTGGATGAAAAATTTAAAAAATATTTTTTAATGGAAATTGAAGATATAAAAAAATCTGCAATATTTATAGATGGAAATATTTTTTTCGATCAAAGTATTAAAAATCTAAATTGGTTTAATATAGGTGGAAAAACAAAAATTTTATTTAAACCAAATTCTTTAAAAGGTTTGATAGAATATCTTAAATTATATGATTTACGTGGGAAAATATTCATTTTAGGAAATGGGTCCAATGTGTTATTTGATGATGAAACTTATCAAGGAACTATAATTAAGTTAGGAAAAAATTTTTCCAAGATTTCTTTGTTAGACAAAACTACAATTATTGCTGGAGCTGCTGTTTCCCAAAAAAAAGTTTCAAAATTTGCGAAGGATAACAATATTTCTGGGTTAGAATTTATGTCATGTATACCAGGGTCTGTTGGTGGTGGTATAAGAATGAATTCTGGCTGTTTTAAAAAAGA
Source organism: uncultured Pelagibacteraceae bacterium (assembly GCA_902581405.1). Lineage (GTDB taxonomy): Bacteria > Pseudomonadota > Alphaproteobacteria > Pelagibacterales > Pelagibacteraceae > Pelagibacter. The sequence continues at coordinate 6,797 of CACHOJ010000011.1, forward strand.
ATTTAAAGATGTTCTTATCTCAATACAGTTAGTAGATTTTCAGGGAGTTGTAAAAAGTATACCAGCAGATAAAATTAATTTTAATTATAGATCAATTGATTTATCGAAAGACTTAATTTTTTTGAGTGCGACTTTTAAAGGAAAGGAAAAAGATAGTTTAGAAATAAATAAATATATGAATGAATTAATAAAAAAAAAGGAAATGGCTCAACCAACCAAGATAAAGACTAGTGGAAGCACTTTTAAAAATCCAATAAATCAAACTAATAAAAAAGTATGGGAATTGATCAGATCTAGTGTCTCTATTGAGAAAAATTATGGGGATGCATTTATTTCTGAAAAACATGCAAACTTTTTTGTTAATAAAAAAAATGCAAAATCTAAGGATATGAAATCGTTAATTAATTATGTAAAAGAAAAAGTTAAGAAAGATACAGGTGTAAAATTAGAATTAGAAATTGTGGTAGTTGAATAGTGAAAAAGATATTAACTTTAGCAGGCGGATATTCAAATGAAAGAGAAATTAGTTTAATAACAGCAAAAAGCGTCATTAAAGAATTAAAAAAAGATAGAAAATATAATATTTTATTAATTGAGCCTGATGGAAATTTTGTAAAAAAATTAAGAAAATTCAAACCAGATTTGGTTTTAAATCTTTTGCATGGCAGATATGGAGAGGATGGCTATATTCAAACGATACTTGAGTCTGAAAGAATAAAATATACTCATTCAGGAGTTTTATCGTCATCACTGGCTATTGATAAAGAAATTTCTAAAAAAATGTTTATAAAAAATAATATATTAACACCACCTTATTTAAAATTCGTCTTTAATAACAATTTTAATTTAAAAAATATAATTAATACAATTAATAAAAAATTAGGCTTTCCCGTGGTACTCAAACCAATCAATGAGGGATCAAGTGTAGGTGTATACATTACAAATGAAAAAAATTTTAAAAAAAATTTACTCAAACTTGAAAAGTTTAAAGAAATTTTGATTGAAAAATTTATTCCTGGAAGAGAAATTCAAGCTGCAATTTTAGGAAACAAAAAATTAGGTATAATTGAGTTAAAACCTAAAAGAAAATTTTACGATTATAAAGCAAAATATACAGCAAGCGCTAAAACAAAACACATAATTCCAGTTAGTATGAGTGACAAAAATTTTATTAAGGTAAACTCAATAGCTATGAAAGCTCATAAACTTTTAAAATGTAGAGGAGTTTCAAGGTCAGATTTCAGATTTTTTAATAACAAATTTTATTTATTAGAGCTAAATACCCAACCAGGAATGACATCTCTATCTTTGGTGCCTGAAATTGCAAGATATAAAAATATTACATTTATTAAACTTATAGAAGAAATAATGAAAGATGCTTCAATTAACAAATAAATATAAATTATATTTATATTTAGTTTTTTTTATTTTTTTAAGTTCTATATTTAATTTAAAAATATTAAAAAACTTTGAAGAGAAATTCATTTTAAAAAAAATTGAAATAAACGGTCTAACTGATAATGAAAAAAAATTAGTAAAAAATGAATTAGATTTTTTAATAAACATTAATATTTTCAAATTAAGTAAGAGTAAAATTTTACAAAAGTTAAATAAATTTAAATTCTTAGATGAAGTATATGTTTACAGGGTTATGCCTTCCTCAATCAGTTTGAACTTTTATAAGACAGCTATTCAAGGGAAAACTGTAAAGAATGGAGAAACATTTTATATTGGTAAAAATAAAAAATTAATTAATTCTTCTCAAGTTTTTGAAACAATTACAACTCCAGTCGTATTTGGAGATTTCAAAATAAATGAATATTTGAAACTTCAGAATATTCTTAAAGATAATCAGTTTAACTTGAGTGACATTGATAAATATTATTACTATAAAAATAAAAGATGGGATTTATCTTTTACAGATGGGATAACGCTAATGCTACCATCTAAAGAAATTAGTAAATCAATAAAAATTTTTAAAAATTTAATAGATAATGATGAATTTAAAAATATAAAAAATGTAGATTTACGAGTTCCAAATCAAATTATATTAACACATTACAATGAGTAAATTCGAGACCATAATAGATTTCGGATCTAAAAATTTAAGACTTGAAATATATAACGAGAAATTAAAAAGTGTTTATTCCTCAGTTCAAAAAATCAATGGTTTAGATAATTTAAATAAAGAAAAATCTTTGAATCGTTTGATCAGAAACGCTGAAAAATATTTATCTACTCATATAGATAATGTTATCACTTTATATGACTCGCCAGGTTTTCATTCTTTGGATATTTCTATAAAAAAAAATTTTGACCAGCCAACAGAGATAGAAATGGTTTATAATAACTTAATTGAAGAAGCTAATTTTATTATTTCTGAAAATAATTATAAAGATAAAATAATTCATCTAAAAGTAAACAATATAATTGCTGATGAGGAGAAAAAAATAGACATAATCAATAAAAAATTAAAAATTAAATCTTTGATATTGGAGATAAAGTTTATTTGTATAAATAAAAATTTATATAATATATTTAAAAAAAATAATTTGAATATTTTGAATTTATATTGTTCTACTTATGTAAAAACTTTTTTTTATAAAAAAAGATTTAAGAATAAGAATAATTTAGCATTTTTAGATATTGGCTTTAATAAAAGTTGCGGCATAATATTAAATAAAAATAAATGCGAATTTTTTAATACAATACCTATCGGTGGTAACGCTGTAACTAAAGATATTTCAAATGTTTTAAAATTAGATTTTGATTATTCTGAGCAATTAAAAGTGTATTTGAATAAAAATGAGAATAGTTCTAATTTAAACGATAATATTGCAAATAATACTAATCTTTTCAAAGAAATTTCAGTAAAAAATATATCATTAGAATTATTAAAAAAAATAATAGAAGCAAGAATTGAGGAACTTATAGAATTATCGATCGATACAAAGAATTTTAACCAACACTCAGATTTTTTTGAGAAGCCTTATCTAATCTTTATTGGTGGAGGTTCAAAACTATTATCAAATTCTTATAATCTAAACAAAAAAAAAACATTTTTAGAAATATTTTTTTTAAATGAGGATGATTCAATGATCTGTGAGTCTGGTCTTAATTATTTTAAAAGTGCTGAAAGTCTACATACTCAAACCAAAAAAAAACCTAAAAAATATGGTATTTTTGAGACTTTTTTCAATCTATTTTCTAAATAGTTGTATTTTCTTGTAACATTACTTGAATATAAATCTTTTCATGACTTATGTATATTTTTTATATGTCAGTTTTATCACAAACAACCATTTCAAACAAAATTTCATTATCAGGAATTGGTGTGCATACCGGCAAGGCAGTAAATTTGAGTATTTTACCTTCATACCCTAACTCAGGGATTATATTTAAAAGAATAGATTTAAAGGAAAATAACATAGTGATTCCAAATTTTGCGAATGTTAGTGATGCAAAACTATGTACAACAATATCAAATGAATTTGGTGTTAAAGTTTCAACAATTGAACACCTTATGGCTGCATTTTTGGGCTTTGGATTGGATAATGCAATTGTAGAATTAGATTCCCAAGAAGTGCCAATATTAGATGGTTCAGCTAAAGACTTTATCAAAATTTTAAAGAAAACTGGTTTAAAAAAAAGTGATGTACCAATTAAATTAATAAAAATTAATAATCTAATTGAATTCGAAGATGAAGATAAATTCATATCTATTGATAAATCAAACACTACTTTAGATATAGAATTCGAAATCAATTTCAAAAATAAATTGATTAAAAATCAAAGAAACAAAGTAAATATTTTTGAGGATAATTTAGATGATATTTTTAATTCAAGAACCTTTTGTCTATATGAGGATATTAAGAAGCTTAAGAAATTAGGTTTAGGCAAAGGTGGATCTTTAGAAAATGCAATTGTTGTAAAAGATGATGAAATTTTAAATTCGGAAGGTCTTAGAAATGAAAAAGAATTTGTCAACCACAAAATACTTGATTGCATGGGTGATTTATACTTAGTTGGTTATAGAATTATTGGTTCATTAAAATGTAGACATGGTGGCCATAGTCTTACAAACAAATTATTAAGAAAAGTGTTTAGCGATAACAGGAATTATTCTTTACTTGAAATAAAAGGCAAAAGCCTTCCTCATTCATTTATAAACAATCGTCATAAGCTAAAATCAATTGCATAAAAATTAGGATTTTAAAAAAAAACTGTTAAAATTCCCTGATGAAAATTTATTATTTTTTAATTTTATTTCTCCTATTTATAAATTTAAATTCTTGTTCTGAAAAAAAGGAGAGAGTCTCTTTTATTAAAGAAGATAATTTAGAAATGCAAATGATTGAGGCTTATAATGAAGGTGTAAAAGAATTTAATAAAGGAGATATTTTTTTTGCTGTAAAAAAGTTCAATGAAGTTGAGCTATTATACCCACAATCTGTATGGGCCCCTAGATCAATATTGATGGCAGCATATGCATATTATTCTCAATTATATTTTGATGACTCAATATTAGAGCTAGAAAGATTTTTAGATAAGTATAACAACCATCCAGATACTGATTATGCTTATTATCTTTTAGCTATATGTCATTATAATCAAATTGTAGATGAGAAAAAAGATCTAGGAGAGATCATTAAAGCAAGAAAATATTTTAATTTACTAATTAATAATTACCCAAATACCGATTTCGCTGAAGATGCCAGCTTTAAACTTGAATTGATTGAGGAAATACTTGCATCTAAAGAGCTATATATTGCAAAATATTATTTAGAGAGGGAAAAATGGATACCAGCAATGAATAGATATAAGATAATAGTTGAAAAATACGATACTACTATTTTTATAGAAGAGGCTTTATTTAGATTAGTTGAACTTAACTATAAGTTAGGTCTAGTAGATGAGGCAAGGAAATATACTATTTTATTAGGATATAATTATAAATCTAGTGAATGGTACGAAAAATCTTATAAAATTTTAAATACAGAATATGACAAAATTACATTAAAAAAAGATTTCAAAAAACAAAAATCATTACTCAAAAAATTCAAAGAACTATTTCAGTAAGTTAGTAAAATGAAAGATAATGAAATAAAATTATACTATAAAAAAAAAATTGATGAAATTAATAAACATAATAAATTATATTTTGAAAATAGCTCACCTGAAATTTCGGATAAAGAGTATGATGAAATTAAAAAAAAAATATTAGATTTAGAAAAAAAATATTCATTTTTAAAAAGTGCTTTATCTCCATCAAATTCATTAGGTTATGAACCTTCAAAGAATTTTGTTAAATCTAAACATAGAGTAAAAATGTTATCACTATCAAATGCTTTTGATATTGAGGATTTAAAAAATTTTGAAAAAAGAATTTTCAACTATCTAAATAAGAAAATTCAAATCGAGTATAGCGTTGAGCCAAAAATAGATGGTATATCAGCATCTTTAACTTATAAAAATGGTTTATTAGTTAAGGGTACCTCAAGAGGAGATGGGACATTGGGAGAAGTAATTACAGAAAATTTAAAAACAATTAATGATATACCTCATCGAATTAGTAATAAGGATTTTCCAAAAGATATTGATATTAGGGGAGAGGTCTTTATTACAAAAAATGATTTTAAAAAATTAAAAAATGATTTTGCTAATCCAAGAAATGCAGCATCTGGCACATTAAGACAAAAAAACCCTAGTGAAACGAAGAAAATTCCTTTGAATTTTATAGCTTACACATATGGTTATATTGCAAATGATAAAATAAATAAACAGTCAGATTTTTTAAGTTTATTAAAGAAGTGGGGATTTAAAATAAATGAACATAATAAAATTTTAAAAAATTTGAGTGATTTAATAAATTTTCATAAAAAATTTGAAAATAACAGATTTGATTTAGAATATGATGTTGATGGTTTAGTTTATAAAGTTAATAGTCTTGAACTACAAAAAAGACTTGGTTTTACTGCAAATTCTCCAAGGTGGGCCATTGCTCATAAATTTTCTGCTGATAGCGCCTATTCTAAAATAACAGATATAAGTATCCAAGTCGGCAGAACAGGTGCATTAACACCTGTAGCTAGAATAAAACCAGTAAATATTGGAGGGGTTGTGGTTTCTAATGCTACACTTCACAATGAGGATGAAATAATTAGAAAAGATATTAGGATTGGAGATACTGTTAAAATTGAAAGAGCAGGAGATGTAATACCCCATGTTATACTTGTTGATTTTAAAAAAAGAGATAAAAAATCAAAAAAATTTTTATTTCCTGATGCCTGTCCATCTTGTGGTTCAGAGACAATAAAAGAATTCAACAGAGTAACAAAAAAATATGATGCTGTAAGAAGGTGTACAAATGAAGGTTATGATTGCGAAAAAATTGCAATTGAAAAAATTAAACATTTCATATCTAAAGAAGCTATGAATATTGATGGTCTTGGAAAAAAAGTTGTAGAAAACTTTTGGGATTTAAATTTAATAAGATTACCACAAGATATATATAGTTTAGATTATGATAAAATTTCAAATTTAGATGGTTGGGGTGATCTTTCAGTCTCAAATCTAAAATATTCAATAGATCAATCTAAAAATGTTTCTTTTGACAGATTTTTATATGCGATTGGGATCAGACATATCGGAATTGAAAATGCAAGGCTTTTAGCAGAATATGCAAAGTCTATTAAAAATTTTATGAGTTTTATTTCAGAAAAAAAATTAAATGAATTTTTAAATATTGACGGAATTGGAGATACGCAAATAAACTCTTTAAAAAAATTTTTTAATAATAAGTTGAATTATAGTGTAATTAAAAAATTATCATCAATTTTAAATATTTCTGATCTCAAAATAAATAAAAAAGGAAAACTTTTAAATAATACATTCATGTTTACTGGCAAACTATCAGATATGAGTAGGGCAGAAGCAAAATCATTAATAGAAAAAAACTCTGGGTCAGTTGTAAGTTCAGTTAATAAAAAATTAAATTACTTAATAATTGGTGAAAAACCTACGAATAGAAAGGTAGAACAAGCTAAAGAATTAGGGATTAAAATAATAACTCATAAAGAATGGCTTAGTTTATTAGATTAGATTTGCTAACCATTTTTTTTCATTTTTATTCAAAAATGAAGAAATATTATTGTATACATCAAAGTGATATTTGAATAAATAATTTTTTTCTTTTTTATTGAGTAATTTAAAGTTTATCAAGTCAATATCAATTGGAGCCATTGTTAGATTTTCAAAAGATAGTTTTGATTTGTTTTTTCTAACAAAAACTAAATTTTCAATTCTTATTCCAAAATCATTTTTTTTATAAAACCCAGGTTCATTACTCAAAACCATACCCTCTTTTAATTGAACATAATTATTTTTTGATATTCCTTGTGGTCCCTCGTGAACATTCAAAAATGCTCCAACTCCATGACCTGTGCCGTGACGGTAATCAAGGCCAATTGAATTAAGACTTTTTCTGGCAATTTTATCAAGATTATGGCCGTTTTTAACTTCTTTTACATTTGATAATGCTACAGCAATATGACCTTTTAAAACTCGAGTAAATATATCTTTAATTTTACTTGAAGGATTAGAAAAAGACATTGTTCTTGTTACATCCGTAGTTCCCCATTTATATTGACCACCAGAATCAAGAAGTAATAGATCATCTTTTTTAATAATCCTGTTGGTAAATCTGTCAGATCTATAATGTATTATAGCTCCATTTGGTCCAGATCCAGCAATTGTATCAAAACTTGGGTATAAATAATTTCTGCTTTTTTTTCTTAAACTTTCCAATTTTTTTTCTACCTTTTGCTCTGTAAGGTTATTTAAATTATGATTTTTAACCCAATATAAAAATTTTGTCAGAGCGACACCATCTTCTATATGTGCATTAACCATATTTTTAATTTCTATTTTATTTTTTAAAGATTTTAAAATATAAATAGGATCTTTTCTTTCAAGAATATTAAATTTGTGATTAATTAATCTTTCTTCTAAAATTGAGCAGGTTTTACTGTCAATACAAAAATTTCCATTTTTAAGTTTAATTAAACATTTTAATAAATTATTTTCTTCTAAAAAATTTATTTTTAATTTTTTGAGACTTAATTTAATATTTTTTATTTTATTAAGATTTGAAAAAAAATATATTTCTTTCTTTTTTGTAATAATTATTTTACAATTGGCAACAGGAGAATTTGGTAGATCTTTACCTCTTATATTAAGAAGCCAACAAACATTTTCACCAGAGCTTACAAAACTAAAATCAATATTCTTTTTTTTCATAATTTTAATTAATCGATTGATTTTTTTATTCACATTCTCACCAGCTACAATATTATCCAAGCTAAAAAATGGATGGACTTTTTCCTTTATTTTTTTTTTTTTAAAATCAAAGTTTATAGGAACTAGGCAGGACTCATTTCCAAAATATTTATCTAAAGTTTCCTGTGTAAAAAGATTTGGATTAAAGCCAATCTTACTTTTATGTTTCAAAATATTTTTGGGCCAAAAGTAGGGAATTTCAAGAATTTTAAATTTTTTTCCAGCTTCATTTTCGGCTTGTATTGTATACCTTCCATCAACAAATAAATATTTTTTATTTTTTAAGAATATTGCAAATCCTGCCGATCCTGAAAAATTTGTCATCGATTTGAGATGATTTATTAAAGAGTACTCAGTAAAATAATTATCATTTTTTGGTAGAATGTATCCATCTAAGTTATTTTTTGAAATAATATTGTTAATCTCAGCAGTCATTTTAATTTTTTTTGGTAACGTATCCAACCAGGACTCCTAATTTCGCTATCATTATCGAAATCAATATCTTGATTGAATTCAAAATCTTCCTCTTTTTCATCTATAAAATTATTATTTTTTTTAATATATTCATCTGGTAACTCATCTACAAATCTCGATGCCATACTATCTATCCAGTCACCTTGATAAAATCTGTTCATGGAAAATGATATTTTGGCCAATTTTTTTGCCCTTGTAATTGCTACATAAGCTAATCTTCTCTCCTCCTCAAGCCCACTTTCACCTTTTTCTTCAATACTTTTCTGATGAGGAAATAAACCTTCTTCCCAACCAGGCAAGAATACAACATCAAATTCTAGCCCCTTAGATGCATGAATTGTCATTAAATTTACTTTTTCACTTTCCCAATCCTGGTCTAATGATGTTGCTAAAGCAACGTGATCTAAAAAACTTTCTAAATTATCAAATTCTTTCATTGCATTTAACAATTCTTTTATATTTTCTAATCTATTTTCATTTTCTAAATCTTTTTTATTTTTAAGCATTTCACTGTAACCTGACTCATCTAGTATTGTTTGTAATAATTTATTATGGTTTATTTTATTTTTTAAATCATTTCTCCATTTAGCTAAAAGATTCAGGAGAGAATTTAAACCTAATTTTGTTTTAGGTTTGATTTTGTTTTGTTCAATTAAATTTTTTGAAGCAACCTCTAATGAGCATTTATTCAATTTGGCAAAATTATTTATTGTTTTAACTGTTGTGTCTCCAATGGATCTTTTTGGAACATTTAAAATTCTTTCAAACGATAAGTCATCTTCGGGTTGATAAACTGTTCTAAGGTATGCAACACAATCTTTTACTTCTGCTCTTTCATAAAATTTAATCCCTCCAACAATTCTGTATGGAACTCCAATTTTTAAAAATCTTTCCTCAAATTCTCTTGTTTGAAAAATAGCTCTTACAAGAATTGCAACCTCATTTAATGAAAATTTATTTTTATAATTCTCAATGTTTGAACCAATTTCAGTTGCCTCATCTTTTACGTTTCTAAAGCAGTTTAGTGTTACTAATTCTCCATCTTCTTGATCTGTAAAAAGTTTTTTTCCAACTCTATTTTGATTATTTTCTATAATATTTGATGCAACATTTAAAATATTTTGAGTTGACCTATAATTTTTTTCTAATCTTATAATTTTTGTATTGTCATAAACTGTTTCAAATTGAAGAAAATTTTTTATTTCAGCTCCACGCCAACTATATATTGATTGATCATCATCACCAACACAGCAAATATTTTGATTATGTTCAGCTAAATATTTTAGCCACTCGCTTTGAATGTAGTTAGTGTCTTGATATTCATCCACCAAAATATACTTAAACTTTTTTGAATACATTTTTGAAATATCTTTATATTTTTCAAAAATTTTTACAGTATGGAGAATAAGGTCGCTAAAATCTGCAGCATTTAAATCTATTAACTTTTGCTGATAAATCTTATAAATCCCAAGAAAACTTTTTTCCAATATATCTTTGCGCTTGAGTACTACTTCATTAGGGTAAAAACCTTTATTTTTCCATTTATCAATAACAGCTAATATATATCTGGGAGATATTTTTTTTGTGTCTATATCTTCTGATTTACAGATATTTTTAATTAATCTTACCTGGTCATCTTGATCTATAATTGAAAAATTTGATTTTAAACCAACTGCTTCTGCATGTTTTCTTAATATTTTTGCACTTATTGAGTGAAAAGTACCTAGCCAAGGTAAACCAGTAGCTTCTTTTTTTAGGAATTTAGAGACCCTAAGTTGCATTTCTTTTGCAGCTTTATTTGTGAATGTTACGGCTAAAATTTGATTTGGAAATGCTTTATGTTGTTTAACTATATGAGCTATTCTTGCAGTTAGCACTCTAGTTTTGCCTGAACCTGCTCCAGCAACTATTAGAAGTGGTCCATTTAAATATAAAACAGCTTCTTCCTGACTTTTGTTGAGATTTGTTAAATATTCTAAATTCATCGTTTATTTTTTTTTAATTTAAGCGATATTAAATTAATGAAAAAAATAGGCAATATCCCACTAGTAGTTAAAGGAATCTTTTTATTAATTGCATTATTTTTTTTGTTTGGCATTTATTTATCAATACCAGTTTTATTTAATTATAAAAGTATAGAAAACATAATTGAGAAAAGATTTTACTCTGACTTTGATATAAACTTAAATATAAATGGTGACATAAAGTATCAATTATTACCAAAACCCCATTTGTTAATTAGCAATTCCTCTTTATCAATAGACAAATATAGCAAAGAGGCTATGTCAATTGATATTGAGAAATTGAAGGTTTTTTTAAATTCAAATAATCTATTTCCAAAATCAAAGTTAAATTTTGAAAGATTTGAAATTCTTAAGAATAATTTTTTATTAAAAGAAAAAGAATATAAGATTTT
>CACHOJ010000012.1 GCA_902581405.1 uncultured Pelagibacteraceae bacterium
TACTTTTTTTTTCAGTACCAATTAAAATATTTTTTTCTACATTATAGTGAGGAAATAAACTATTTTCTTGAAAAGCAAGTGATATATTTCGGTCCTCTGGTTCAACATGTTTGTTTTTTGAGGACATTAACTTATTATTTATTGTTATTGATCCATTAACGATCTTCTCTAAGCCAGCAATAGTTCTTAAAATTGTTGTTTTTCCTATTCCAGATGGCCCTAATAGACAAATTATATCGCCTTCATTTTGAATTGAAAAAGAGACGTTTTTTACTTTGGTTTGACCACTAACTATAAAGTCAACATTTTTAATTTCTAAAAAATTTTTACTCATTATTATCTTTTAAAATATATTTAGAAGATATTGTAATAAAAAAAGCTGCAATTAAAATTAAAAATAATGATGGTACTGCTGCTGCCTCAAGCATGTCCTCGGATGCAGAAATATATGCTGTTGTTGCAAATGTTTCAAAATTAAAAGGTCTTAAAACTAAGGTAATTGGTAATTCTCTAATTATCTCTAGCGAAATTAGTATAATTACAAATAAAAGTGAATTTCTTAAATATGGAATGTGGATATTAAAAAAAGTCTTTCTTTTTGAATAACCAAGTAGATAGGCACTTTCATCAACTGAAAAATTTATTTTTTCATAACCAGATTTAATCCCATTAAATGCTAATGAATAAAAACGAATGAAATAAACAATTATTAATCCTAAGATTGACCCAATAAATATTTTTTTAATAGATAAAAAACCAAGAGATTTAATTATATTATTATCAAACCATGCAATAAAAGTTATAAAGGCTACAGCTAATATTACACCTGGTATTGCATATCCTGATATTGATAGTGTCGATAAAAAATTAAGAGTTTTATTTTTTGAAACACGGTTACCATAATTTGAAAGCAATGCAAAAAATATTAAAACAATACTGGATAGTGTCACTAAATATAAAGTATTTAATAAAAGGTTCATTACATTTACATCAAAAAAGTTTTCTGGAAATTTAATTGTCCAATAGACCATTTGACTTAATGGAAATAAAAAACTAAAAAAAAATAATAGAAAACAAAATAAGAAAGCAAAAAAAGAATTTATACCTGAGAGTTTTATTTTTTCTTTTTGTTTAAATCCACCTCTAGAGTCCAAATGATATTTTGCTTTTTTTCTAGATAGTTTTTCTGTTAAAAATAAAATAAATATGAATAATAGTAGAAAGAAAGATATTCTATTTGCAAAAGCTAAATCATCAAATGTTATCCATGCGTTATAAATACCTGTTGTAAGAGTATTAACTGAAAAAAAGTCAACAGCTCCAAATTCTGCCAATGTTTCCATTGCAACTAAAGATAGACCTGCAACAATTGCAGGTCGTGAAGCAGGTAATATAATAAAAAAAAAAGATTTAAATTTGGAAAAACCTAAGTTTTTTCCAAGTTCAATTAAGTTTTGTGATTGATATAAAAATGAAGATCTTCCTAATATGTAAACATAAGCGTAAAGTGAAAATGAAATTGATAAAATTAATCCAAACATACCGTCAAATTTTGGTATATGTTGATTAAATTCGCCTTCACCAAATAAGGTCTTTAATATAGTAAATGCTGTTCCGTAATTATCAAAGAAGGCAAATAACGAATATGCATATATATAAGGTGGAATTGCAAAAGATAAAATTAAAGCCCATTTAAAAAAATTAACTCCAAGAAATTCATAAAACGATACTAAATATGATGCTCCTACTCCCAAGATAAAAGTTAAAATTAAAACACCAATCAAAAGCAATAAAGAATTAAGAATATACTCAAATAGAAAAGTGGATTTTAAAATTTCAAAATATCGAGAGGTTTCTTCAAAAAAACTAATTGAAACGGTTATAATTGGAATAATAACAAGTAATGAAACTAATAAAGAGCTTAGAAACCATATATTAAGTTTGTTTGAATTCATAAGAGTAATTTAATTATATTTTAAATATAGTCTCAATTTAATAATTTAAAAGTGCCTACGAAAGATACATAGGCACTTTTATTAAAAAAGGTCAGATATTGAATACTTTTAGAATGTGCGGAAAATCTTTAGTATTTATCTCTGATAACTTTCTTTTATTTATTCTTTTGTTAATTTTTTTACACTCCTCAGCACATGGGATACATGGCTTGACTGATTTATTGTAATTAACATCAGACATAAATTTTTTTTTAGTCCTCAATGTTATTTCCAACCTGCAGCTGTCATTACTTCTAATGCATCCGCTTGCTTAGCTCCATAACTAGCAACGCTTGTGGTTAAATCTTGTTTAAAATCTAAACCTAAGTTGTTTACTACTAATGGGTTTGGTGAAACACCTGCAATCATCGGAAACTCAAAAGTATTATTAGTGAAATGTTCTTGTGCTTCTGGTGATAACAAATAATCTACAAGTGCAATTGCATTAGCTTTATTTGGAGCACCTTTAACTAGAGCAGCACAACTAATATTCATATGTGTTCCTCTATCATTTTGATTAGGGAAAAATGCCTTTACTTTTCTAGCTGCTGCTTGTTGTTCTGCACCTTTGTTCCCGGATAACATCAAAGCTAAATAGTATGTGTTTGCAACTGCTATGTCTGCTTCTCCTGCGGCAACTGCCATAATCTGAGCTCTGTCATTTCCTTTAGGATCTCTTGCCATATTGGCAACAACACCTTTTGCCCACTCTCTAGCAGCTTTTTTTCCATTATTTTTTACTAATGATGCTACTAAAGATTTATTGTAAATATTGCTAGATGCTCTTATTGCAATTCTACCTTTCCATTTAGGATCAGCCAGACTTTCATAAGTTAGTCCAGATAATTCTGCTCCACTTACTCTTTCTGGAGCGTAATAGACTATTCTAGCTCTCTTAGCTACGCCAACCCAGTGAGTTGTTCTAAAGTTTTTTGGAACTGAAGATTTGATAGTTGGTGAAACAAGTCCTGCTTGCGTCATACCTTTTGCTTTAAAAGCACCACATCTTCCTGCATCTGCTGTGATGTAAAGATCGGCAGCTGAGTCTGCACCTTCCTCGATCATTCTTTTCTCTAAAGCTCCAGCTTTACCATTAATTAAATTTACTTTAATTCCAGTTGCTGCAGTAAATTTGCTATAAAGTTCTGCGTCAGCTTTATAGTGTCTAGCATTGAATATATTCAGCTCATTTGCTTTCGCAAAAGTTGAAACAAATAATGATAGAATTAATGCTGAAATTGATATTTTTTTCATTTATCTCTCTATTTTAATTGTTAATGTATTTATAATGATTTTGAGAACTATTCGCAATGATAATGATTATCAATCTCAATAGTGTCGCAGATATAATTTATGTGATTTTTAGGGTTTTTAAGACTTAAACTCAGAAATTTTACTATAAAGAAAATTTCTGAAGGTTGTAACTCTAGCCACGTTTTTAAGAGATTCTGGAAAAACGAAATGTGCTTCCGTAATTGGGCCTTCGACGTTAGGTAAAACTTTAATTACATTTCTTGATAATGATACCAAATAATCAGGCAAAGCAGCAAGACCTACTCCACTTTCAACTGCTAGCAATAATCCCATCACACTATTTACCTTCATAATAGTTTTTCTTTTTTTATTGTCCTTCACTCCTAATTTTAATGCCCAATCAGGGTTAAAAACAGGAGACGGTGCACCTCTTCCAAAAGATATAAATTTGTGTTTGCTTAAATCATTTATTGTTTTTGGTATTCCATATTTTTCTAAATATTTAGTAGACCCATAAATATGGTAATTAATATCCATCAATTTTCTTTGAATATAATTTAATTGTTTAGGTCTTCTCATAAAAATACCAATATCAGCTTGTCTAGTACTTAGATCTAATTCTTTATCGTCAAAAATTAATTCTATTTCAATTTCTGGATTTAATTGCATAAATTCTTGAATCCTTGGTGTTAACCAGTGAGTGCCAAAACTTCTTACAGTAGTAATAGTCAATTTTCCTGTTGGTTTATGTTTTTGGTCCCCTAATGTTGTTTCAACCTCTTTAAGTTTACTTATTACCTCATGAGCTGTTTTGTAAACGTATTCTCCATTTTCAGTTAAAGTTAAGCCTCTAGCATGTCTCTCAAATAATTTTACTTTCAAATCTTCTTCTAGTGACTGAATTTGTCTGCTTATAGCAGACTGACTTAGATTAAGTATAACTGTAGCACTGGTGAAACTACCTGCTTCAGCTACTGCATGAAAAATTTTTAATTTATCCCAATCCATTATTTATTTACATCAACTAATATTCTATTTTTTAATTTTCCTTCTAACATTTCAGGAAAAACATCTAAAAGTTCATTCAAATCCACAGTTTTGATTGATTTTTCCAAAATATTGAAATCTATATATTTAGGAACTTCGCCCCAAACAAACTCTTTTCTTTTATTACTAATATTTACTGAGTCGATGCCCCATAATTTTACTGCTCTTAGAAAAAAAGGCACAACAGAGGTATTTAATTTATTGCTACTTGCGTTACCACAAATTGCTACTATTCCTTTTAATCTAGTTTGAGAAATTGCATTTGCTAAAATATTTCCACCAACGGTATCTACAACGCCATCCCAAGTACCTTTTCCAATTAAACTGGCTTCACCCTCAAATTCTTTGCGATCTATAACGTTTTTTGCGCCTAATTCTCTCAAATATTCTGCTTTATCTGGTTTTCCTGTCAATGCAGTTACATTGCAACCCATTTTAGATAATACCATTACTGCAACCATTCCAACACCTCCGGTAGATCCGGTTACAAGTACATCGTTAACTTTGCTTTGTAAAAATAACTCCTCCTTAGCTTTTACGGCAAAGGCACATAACATTGCTGTTAAGCCAGCAGTTCCCATCATCATTGCATGTTTGCTATTTAGATTTGTTGGTCTTTTTATTAGATGTTCTGCTTTAACTCTTGCGTATTGTGAAAATCCACCGTGAAATAATTCACCAACTCTACAACCAGTAAGAATTACTTCATCTCCAACTTCAAATTCATCTGATTTACTCTCGCTAACTGATCCAGAAAAATCAATCCCAGGAATTCTAGGAAACTCTTTAACTAACTTTGCACCATTTTTTAAAATTAAAGCATCTTTATAATTTAAATCAGAGTAATCTACCTTTACTAAGACATCACCGTCTTTTAGAAAATCTAAATTTAAATCACTAACTGCTCTAGTGAACTTTTCTCCCTCTTGGTTGATAACCAAGGCTTTAAAAGTATCAGGCATTTTTTAATTAAACTCTATTTTGCTATAAATCTCAAATATCTATTTTGATAGCTAAGATCATCTTTAAATTGACCCAGATAAAAGTTAGTAACTGTTGTAGCTTGTTCTTTTTTTATACCTCTCATAGTCATACACTGGTGAGTTGAATCTATTGTTACAGCAACACCTTTTGCATCTAACGACTCCATCAATGTATTTGCAATTTGTACTGTTAACCTTTCTTGAGTTTGAAGTCTTTTAGAAAATACTTCAACAACTCGTGCAATTTTACTCAAACCTACAACTCTCTCATTTGGAATATAAGCAACGTGAGCAATACCAATAATCGGAGCCATATGATGTTCACAATGACTTTGAACAGATATGTTTTTTTGAACTACCATATCACTATATCCTTCTACATCTCCAAATGTTTTACTTAAGATTTCTTTTGGATCTTCTTGGTAGCCTTTAAAATATTCTTTAAACGCTTTTGTTACTCTTTTAGGAGTTTCTAGTAAACCCTCTCTAGTAGGGTCCTCTCCTATCCATCTTAAAATTTTAATAAATGCCTCTCTAGCCTCCTCATCGGAAACGCTTTCGGGCTTTTTGTTATTTTCATTTTTTACTAATTTCATGAAGGGTTTTTATATATATAAATCGTCAAATTTAAAATATTTAATATATTCATTAATATGCTAGATAATGCGGATTATATATGTTTAAAAAAAGAGAAAATGTCGCTGATATAGAGGAAGGTAACCTATTATCGCCAAAATTTGATAATGATGGTTTAATTCCTGTGATTACTACATGCAGTAAAACTAAAGAAATTCTAATGCATGGGTATATGAATGTTGAAGCATTAAAATTGACTATTGAAACAAAAGAAGCTCATTACTGGAGTAGATCTAGAAAAGCGATTTGGCATAAAGGAAAAACAAGTGGATTTACTCAAAAAGTAAAAGAAATAAGAATTGATGACGATCAAGATGCGGTATGGATTACTGTTGATATTGGTGATGGAGCTAGTTGCCATGTTGGCTATAGATCTTGCTTCTATAGATCGGTTCCAATGGGAAAAATTGAGAATGGTCGAAAAGTCGAAATGAAATTTGAAGAAGAAAATAAAAAATTTGATCCAGAAGTTGTTTATAAAGGACAACCAAATCCTACCAAAATTTAATGAGTGAAATTCAAAAAAATGTTCTTGGAGAAGATCTAGAAGAATGTTCAAAAAATCCTTTAACCGGTTGGTTTAGAGATGGTTGTTGCAATACAGATGAAAATGATCATGGGTTACATACAGTTTGTGTAAAAGTTAATGATGAATTTTTACAATGGTGTAAAGAGGCTGGTAATGATTTAATTACACCTCACCCAGAGTTTGGTTTTCCTGGACTTAAAGATGGTGATAACTGGTGTGTATGTGCAGGTTGGGTTGCTAGAGCCTTAGAAGCAGGAATTGGATGTTCTATTTATCTAAAAAAAACTCATATGAACACTTTAAAACTTGTACCAATTGAAACTTTAAAAAAGTTTGCAATAGATCTTTCCTAATCACATATTTCCATACTTTGGTCCGCCGCCACCTTCTGGAGTAACCCATGTAATATTTTGTGATGGCTCTTTTATATCGCAAGTTTTGCAATGAATACAGTTTTGAGAATTTATAACAAACTTTTCAACTTCATTTTCTTTCTGTATTTCATAAACACCAACAGGGCAATATCTTTGGGCAGGCTCATCATATTTTCCTAAAGTATATTTGATTGGCAAATCTTTATCTTTAAGTTGAAGATGAACAGGTTGATTATCAGTATGGTTTGTTCCTGTTAAGTAAACTGAACTAGTTTTATCAAATGTAATCACATTATCTGGTTTTGGATACTCTATTTTAGGCATTTCATTAGCGGGCTTCAATGTTTCGTGATCAGCATGTTTATGTTTAAGAGTAAAAGGTAATTTTCCTTTAAATAAAATTTGATCAATTCCTGTAAATATTATTCCTAAAATTAAACCCCAACTAAAACTTGGCTTAACATTTCTGGCTTCATATAATTCCTTATAAACCCAACTATTTTTAAATTTTTCCTCATAAACAGATAATTCTTTGTTTGAATTTAAATGATCTACAATAGTTTCAGCTGCAATCATCCCGCTCTTCATTGCCGTGTGAGAACCTTTTATTTTTGGCATATTTAAAGTACCAGCATCACAACCAACCAATAATGCACCCGGCATAAACATTTTAGGCAAACTTTGAAAACCACCCTCTATAAGTGCTCTTGCTCCATAGGATATTCTTTTACCACCTTCCAACATTGACTTGATTGCAGGATGAGTTTTAAATCTTTGAAATTCATCAAAAGGTGATAGATGAGGATTTTTATAATCAAGCCCTATGACATAACCTAAAAAAATCTGTTTATTTTCAGCATGATAAACAAAGCTTCCTCCATAAGTATTATTATCTAAAGGCCAGCCTGCTGTATGCATTACTAAACCTTCTTCATGTTTTTCCTCTTTTAATTCCCAAATTTCTTTGAAACCAATTCCATATTGTTGTGGATCTTTTCCTTTATCTAATTCAAATTTTTTAATTAATTCTTTTCCTAAATGACCCCTACAACCTTCAGCGAAAACTGTTACCTTTCCATGGAGCTCCATTCCAGGTTCATAACTATCTTTTTTATTTCCATCTTTATCTAAACCCATATCTTGAGTTGCAATACCTTTCACAGAACCATCTTCGTTATATAAAACCTCACTTGCAGGAAACCCTGGAAATATTTCAACACCTAAATTTTCAGCTTGCTCTGCTAACCATCTACATAAATTAGCAAGACTAATTATATAGTTATTATGATTTTGTTGAACTTTAGGTAATAACCAAGTTGGCCAACTAATTTTTTTAGTCTTTCCTAAAAATAAAAATTTTTCTTTAGTAACTTTTGTTTTAATTGGTGCATTAAGATCCTTCCAATTAGGCAACAGTTCATCTAAAGCTCGTGTTTCAAACACGTTCCCTGATAAAATATGTGCACCTATTTCAGATGCTTTTTCTAACAGGCAGACATTAATATCTGGATTTAACTGCTTTAATTTAATTGCAGTTGAAAGTCCTGATGGTCCGCCACCTACGATTACTACATCGTATTCCATCACTTCTCTGGACATATTATTTTTTTACAGTATTTGTTATTTTTGTATAGTGTTTAATTTATTCAACTCCTCTAAGAATTGAGGAAGTGCTTCGAATAAATCAGCTTCTAAGCCGTAGTCTGCGACACTAAAAATTGGTGCCTCACCGTCTTTATTTATAGCCACGATAACTTTACTTTCTTTCATGCCAGCTAAATGCTGGATAGCCCCAGAGATTCCAACTGCTATATATAAGTCTGGAACTACTACTTTACCTGTTTGTCCAACCTGATGTTCGTTTGTAATATAACCTGCATCAACTGCTGCTCTTGATGCCCCTATTGCAGCATTTAATTTGTCTGCAACATCAGTTATTAATTTGAAATTCTCACCACTTTGCAACCCTCTTCCTCCAGAAATTACAATTCTAGCTGTTCCTAATTCAGGTCTATCTGATTTAATTTCCTCTCTGTTCACAAATTTTGTATTTTCAGTTTTATCTGCTGCATCCACTTTCTCAATTTCTGCTGACCCACCTGTGGTTTCAGCCGCCTCAAATGATGTTGGTCTTATTGTTATACACTTTTTATCGTCATTACTTTTGACAGTAGCAAATGCGTTACCAGCATAAATTGGTCTTAGGAATGTATCTGGAGCAATTACTTTTATTATATCACTCACTTGAGAAATATCTAATAATGCAGCAATTCTAGGCATTAGATTTTTTCCAAAGGTATTTGCTGAACAGACTATATGAGAATATTTATCAGCATGTTTTAAAATTGCTGAAGTATAATTTTCAGCAATATAATTTTCATAAATTTCATTATCCATATGAAGTACTTTTTTTACCAAAGGTACCTCAGATAAGGATTTTGCAACGTCATCTGCATTATGACCAATCAATAAAACATGTAAGTCTTGATCTATCTGAGATGCAGCTGTAATTGCGTTTAAAGTAAATGATTTGACTTCTTTATTGTTATGCTCTGCTATTAATAAAACTGACATTATATTACCTTAGCCTCATTTTTTAATTTTTGCACCAACTCCTCAACACTAGCAACCTTTATACCTGCTTTTCTTTTAGGCGGTTCCTCAATTTTAATATGTTCTATTCTAGGGTTAGTATCAACTCCTAGATCTGACGCATTAATTTGTTCAATAGGTTTTTTCTTTGCTTTCATAATATTTGGTAGTGATGCATATCTTGGTTCATTTAATCTTAAGTCACATGTCACTATTGCAGGTGTATTAACTTCAATAGTTTCTAAACCCTCATCGACTTCTCTAGTTACTTCTAATGAATTTTCTTTAACTTCAATTTTTGATGCAAAAGTAGCTTGAGGCCAGTTTAAATGTGCAGCCAACATTTGACCAGTTTGGTTGCAATCATCGTCAATTGCTTGTTTGCCCATGAAAACTAAATCTGGATTTTCTTTTTCAACAATTTTTTTAAGAATTTTAGAAACAGCAAGAGGTTCTAATACACTATCCACTTTTATATGAATTCCTCTATCCGCTCCAACTGCTAGTGCTTTTCTAACAGTCTCTTGGGCTTTTTCTTCTCCAACTGTTACAGCTATTATTTCTGAAGCTTTTCCAGCCTCTTTAATTTTAACAGCTTCCTCAATTGCATTATCATCTGGTGGATTAGTTGACATTTTAACATTGTCTGTCACAACGCCACTACCATCCTCTTTTACTCTTATTTGGACGTTATAATCAATAACCCTTTTTACAGCGACTAAAATTTTCATTATGCTCTTAATAATTTATTTTCTGCATCATAAGGACTCTCTTCTAAAATTGTTGCCTCGTGCATCTTACCAAGTATATCAATCTTTAGTTTTTGTCCAATATTAGCTAGCTCTGGTTTAACCATTCCTAGTGCGATAGATTTCCCTAGTCTAAAACCAAAATCACCTCCTGTTGCTCTACCGACAACACTACCGTTTTCATAAATAGGGTTATTTCCAAGCACATCTGCATCACTTGTTTCATGAACTTCTAAAGTAACAAGTTTGTTATCAAAACCTTTCTCTCTCCATTTATTCAAAGCTTCTAAACCAATAAAACTTCCTTTATTTGGATGTACAAATCTATCTAGACCGCTTTCATATGGTGAGTATTCAATAGATAATTCAGTTCCAACCAATTTATAGGATTTTTCAACTCTTAAACTATTCATCGCTCTTATACCGTATGGTTTTAAACCTAAATCTTGTCCTGCATCCATTAACTTATCAAAAATATGGTTTTGATATTCAATAGGATGATGCAGTTCCCAACCCAACTCTCCTACAAAATTTACTCTCATTGCATTTACAGGAGCAAAGCCCACGTCTACTTGTTTTGCGCTCAACCATTTAAAATTTTCATTTGAAAAATCATCATTTGATACTCTCTGCATTAATTCTCTAGCTTTAGGTCCTGATACAACTAGAACACCTTTGCTGTTAGTTAAATTTTCAAATTGAACAGATCCATCTTTTGGCATCCAACCTAATATCCAGTCATGATCTAACCTTTGAAACGCTCCTGCAGAAACCAAATAAAAACTACTTTCAGATTCTCTCATTATTGTAAATTCTGAATGAACACCGCCTTTAGTATTCAATGCATGACATAAATTAATTCTACCTATTTTTTTTGGAAGTTTGTTTGCGACCAATTTATCTAAAAATTCCTCAGCTCCAGGACCTTTTATTCTACATTTTGCAAATGCTGTCATATCTAATAAACCAACATTTTCCTTAACGTTCTTACATTCTTTCTCTATAGCTTTAAACCAATTGGATCTTCTAAAAGACCAATCATCTTTTTGTTCCATCCCATCAGTTGCAAAAAAATTAGGTCGCTCCCATCCAAACTTTTGACCGAAAACTGCCCCAAGATTTTTCATTCTGTCATAACATGGAGCTGTTCTTAATGGTCTTGCGGCAGGTCTTTCTTCATCTGGAAAATGTGTAATAAATACATGGCTATATGCTTCCTCATTCTTCTCTTTTAAATAAGATTTTGAACAATAATCACCATATCTTCTTGGCTCTACACCTAACATATCTATTGTGGGTTCACCATCTACTATCCACTCTGCTAATTGCCAACCTGCTCCACCTGCAGCAGTAATTCCAAAACTGTGACCTTCGTTTATCCAAAAATTTTTCAAACCCCATGCTGGTCCAACAATGGGATTTCCATCAGGTGTATAACAGATAGCACCGTTATAAACTTTTTTAACTCCTACTTCCCCAAAAGCTGGGACTCTGTGTATCGCACCTTCAATATGTGGTGCAAGTCTATCTAGGTCTTCTTGGAATAATTCGTATTCAGACTCTTTGGAAGGGCCATCAACATAACATGCTGGAGCTCCATCCTCATAGGGACCTAATATTAAACCACCAGCCTCTTCTCTCATATACCACCTACTATCACTGTCTCTCAAAACTCCCATCTCGGGCAATCCATCTTTTTTTCTTTTTTGAATTTCTGGATGTGGTTCTGTCACAATATATTGATGTTCAACTGGTATAACTGGAATATCTAAACCTACCATTTTTCCAGTCTGTCTAGCAAAGTTTCCAGAGCAAGAGATTACATGTTCGCACTCTATTGACCCTTTATCTGTTTCAACAATCCAACCATCATTATTTTGTCTCATAGCTAAAACAGTTGTGTTTCTATAAATCTCAGCACCTCTATTTCTCGCCCCTGTTGCTAACGCTTGAGTTAGATCGGCAGGTTGAATGTAGCCATCTTCAGGATGTTGTATTGCTCCAACCAGATCATCTGTATGACATAATGGCCAAATTTCTTTAACTTGTTCTGGAGATAAAAAATTTACATCTACTCCGATTGTTTTAGCAACACCTGCATACTGGTGGTATTCATCCATCCTGTCTTTATTGCTTGCTAATCTAATATTTGATACAACACTAAATCCAACATTCTTTCCAGTTTCCTCTTCTAAACTTTTATATAAATTAACTGCATACTTATGAAGTTGTCCTACTGAATAACTCATATTAAATAATGGAAGAAGTCCCGCAGCATGCCATGTGGAACCTGAAGTTAATTCTTTTCGCTCAACTAATACAACATCAGACCAACCTTTTTTTGCTAAATGATAAAGCGCGCTGACACCAACAACGCCTCCACCAACTACTACGACTTTTGCTTTTGATTTCATCATGCGATTTTTACCTAATTTTTCTTATAAACAAAACATAATTCTAATAGTCATAATCGTCATCATCGTCATCTCTCCATCCCATTTGGTACATCAGATAAGCTGCGGTTATTACACTAATGACACCTGCAACCATACCAAAATTTACCCCCATCTCTTGTCCAAAATAGTACCATCCAATTTGGGTCGCGCCAATTGGCGGGATACAAAGAATAGCCATTAATATTGCAATTCTAACTGGAAAACTTGGTTTTTTCATTAGATAGATGAACCCATCGGCATAGGTTGAGAGACCGCAGTAGTAAGCCAACAATTTTTTAAAAATCCATCGAGCTCATATTTTTCAACTTGCCATTTAAATTTATAATACTTCTTATCTTTGTCCATTATGGTCACTTCGAAAGTCGAAATACCTTTTGATTTGTAAACTTCCACAATTTCATAATTTTCATGATTTAAAAGCATTGAGTAAGAATCTGTTTTGATCATATTTTTAAATCTCTCAATAGGTCCGGTTACTCTCTGATTGTTTGGGTGAGCAAAAAACCACGTTTGAATAATCCCATGATCTTTACTGGGAGTATCATTTTTCATTAAAGCATTAAGCTGTATTTCAATTACTTCCTTAGGCTTAATATCTGGATTTGGTTTTTTAATTTCAGCGTTTAATTCACTTGTAGAAAAAATTAAAAAAATAAATACAAAAAAAATTCTATAGATGTCTGGCTGTATTTTTAACATCTTCCAAAAATTCAATTCTTTTTTCATTTGAAACAAATGGTACAGCAAAATATCGTTTATAGGTAATGTCATAAATACCACACTTATTAAAAATACCTTTTTTAATTCTCCTAAGGGGTAAATTTAAAAAAAAATCTGAAATTGAGAATCTAGGTGAGCCATATGTGCAAAAAATCAAAGCTTTTTTGCTTTTTAGTTTACCAACAGCATATCCATAATTACCAAAAAGTTTCTTAAATGAAAAAGCCCAAGGTGGTGCTAATACCTTATCAATCCAACCTTCTACAATAGCAGGCATTCTATAATTCCATATAGGAGCAACTAGTACAATTAAATCAGAATCATCAATTTTTTTTCTGTGATTTAAAACAATATCATCAGCATTTTCACCAGCATACACTGGATCAAATTTTTCTTTATATAAATCTACACATTCTACTAAATGACCATTTTCTCTAGCTGTTTTTATGAAATTTTCTTTTATTGCAGAATTAAATGACTCTTTATTGTAATGCCCGTATACCAAAAAAACTTTTTTCATTAATCTTTAAGCACCGGAAAAACTGGATTAGATTTTTGAAAAAGCTTTTGATATTCTTGTTTGATACATCTATTAGACACAAATTGAATATTTTCTTTATCTGCTAAAACTTTTGCCTCATCACTATGAATTCCGTATTGCAACCATAAAACTTTTGTTCCTTTCTTAATTGCTTCTTTTGCAATTCCCACAGCCTCTTTGGAAGGTCTAAAGACATCAACTATATCTATTTCTTCCTTTATCTTATCTAAACCTTCAACCATTGGTTCCCCATTTATAATCTCACCAACTGCGAATGGGTTAATTGGAATAACTTTATAGCCAAAATTTTGCATATACTTCATTACAACGTTTGCTGGTTTTCTCTTAAGATTTTTTTTATCTTCTCCCTTTTTTTCAGAACTTACTCCAATCATAGCTATAGTTTTTGATTTTCTCAAAATAGATTTAATTTCATTATCATTCATATTTTTTTAGATTAATTATTATTTATTTTTCCAATTAGGTTTTCTTTTTTGCAGGAAAGCAGATATTCCCTCTTTTGCATCTTGTGAAGCCATATTTAAAGTCATCATTTTACTTGTAAACTTATAAGCATCACTCAATGGCATCTCTAATTGTTTATAAAATGCTTGTTTACCAATTTTAATTGTTAAATTTGATTTAGAAGAAATTTTTTTAGCAATTTTTAATACTTCTGCATTTAATTTTTTGATAGGAAAACAATCATTAATTAAACCAATTTCCTTTGCGTATTTTGCATTTATTGGCTCACCAGTTAAAAGCATCTTCATCATAATTTTCCTAGTTACTTTTCTACTAACAGCAACCATAGGTGTACTACAAAAAAGTCCAATATTAACTCCTGGAGTTGCAAAGTTGGCTGTTGTTGTGCTGTAAGCTAGATCACAACTTGCAGCTAACTGACATCCGGCCGCATATGCTGCACCATGCACTTTTGCAATAACAGGTTTCTTTCCTTCAACAATTTTCATCATTAGTTTTGAGCAAAGATTAAATAATTTTAAGTGATTTGATCTATTTTGAATTCCACCAACTTCTTTAAGATTATGACCA
>CACHOJ010000013.1:0-2500 GCA_902581405.1 uncultured Pelagibacteraceae bacterium
TATGTTACAAAAGCTGATATTATAATTAGTAAAATTAGCCATACAAAATGTGTAATTGGTTTTAATTTTTTTTTAATTTTTGTTAGCACAATTTTATCGACAGATTAAAAATGTTGAATTATATGACTTTTTAACACATTTTTTATTTATCTAAAAACTTGATTTATAAATTATTTCCAATATAAGCGTCACACTCAACATATAAAAAATGTTATTTATTGGGCTTTATAGTCCAATTAGCTATTTAAATTGTTAATATTTTAAGAAGAGAAGTGTGGACGGTTAAGGTTACCAAAATTTGTCGTACACACTTCAACATTATATAAATATTATTCTTAGTATTTATATAGAAGCTAGTGTGCGCCGTTTTTAAACTTGAGAGTTTGATCATGGCTCAGAACGTACGCTGGCGGCACGCCTTATACATGCAAGTCGAACGAAGTAGCAATACTTAGTGGCAGACGGGTGAGTAACATGTAGGTATCTTCCCTTTGGTGAGGAATAACACGAGGAAACTTGTGCTAATACCTCATAAGTCTTTACGGAGAAAGCTTTATGCGCCGAAGGATGAGCCTGCACTTGATTAGTTTGTTGGTGGGGTAATGGCCTACCAAGACTTTGATCTATAGCTGATCTGAGAGGATGATCAGCCACATTGGGACTGAGACACGGCCCAAACTCCTACGGGAGGCAGCAGTAGGGAATATTGCACAATGGAGGAAACTCTGATGCAGCGATGCCGCGTGAGTGAAGAAGGCCTTTGGGTTGTAAAGCTCTTTCGTCGGGGAAGAAAATGACTGTACCCGAATAAGAAGGTCCGGCTAACTTCGTGCCAGCAGCCGCGGTAATACGAAGGGACCTAGCGTAGTTCGGAATTACTGGGCTTAAAGAGTTCGTAGGTGGTTAAAAAAGTTGGTGGTGAAATCCCAGAGCTTAACTCTGGAACTGCCATCAAAACTTTTTAGCTAGAGTATGATAGAGGAAAGCAGAATTTCTAGTGTAGAGGTGAAATTCGTAGATATTAGAAAGAATACCAATTGCGAAGGCAGCTTTCTGGATCATTACTGACGCTGAGGAACGAAAGCATGGGTAGCGAAGAGGATTAGATACCCTCGTAGTCCATGCCGTAAACGATGTGTGTTAGACGTTGGAAATTTATTTTCAGTGTCGCAGCGAAAGCATTAAACACACCGCCTGGGGAGTACGACCGCAAGGTTAAAACTCAAATGAATTGACGGGGACCCGCACAAGTAGTGGAGCATGTGGTTTAATTCGAAGATACGCGCAGAACCTTACCAACACTTGACATGTTCGTCGCGACTCTAAGAGATTAGAGTTTTCGGTTCGGCCGGACGAAACACAGGTGCTGCATGGCTGTCGTCAGCTCGTGTCGTGAGATGTTGGGTTAAGTCCCGCAACGAGCGCAACCCTCACTTTTAGTTGCCATCATTTAGTTGGGCACTCTGAAAGAACTGCCAGTGATAAGCTGGAGGAAGGTGGGGATGACGTCAAGTCCTCATGGCCCTTACGTGTTGGGCTACACACGTGCTACAATGGCATTTACAATAGGAAGCAAGATGGCGACATCAAGCAAATCCTAAAAAGATGCCTCAGTTCGGATTGTACTCTGCAACTCGAGTACATGAAGCTGGAATTACTAGTAATCGCGGATCAGCGCGCCGCGGTGAATACGTTCCCGGGTCTTGTACACACCGCCCGTCACACCATGGGAGTTGGTTCTACCTTAAGGCAAGGTTTAAAACCCTTGACTACGGTATAGTCAGCGACTGGGGTGAAGTCGTAACAAGGTAGCCGTAGGGGAACCTGCGGCTGGATTACCTCCTTTCTAAGGATGATTAAGGATTATTTCTTAATCTAAAAAATATAACAGGATAATGTTGACCGTCCTCATTTCTCTTTTTAAAATAGTGTTTCTCCTTTTGCACAAAAGGGGCCGGTAGCTCAGTTGGTTAGAGCACACCCTTGATAAGGGTGGGGTCGAAAGTTCGAGTCTTTCTCGGCCCACCAATTTCTGGGGGATTAGCTCAGCTGGGAGAGCGCCTGATTTGCATTCAGGAGGTCAGCGGTTCGATCCCGCTATCCTCCACCACGAAACACTTAGCTATTCAAACTGTAAATATTTTAAATTATCAATATCTATATCCGATTGTTTTTAAATTTTTAAAATTTGAACAATCATTTAATATTCGAATAGATGAATATTTTATAAAAATTTGATTCAACACAGAATTTTTTTCTGTGCATAAATCAAGCGTTTAAGGGCGTGTGGCGGATGCCTTGGCACTGAAAGCCGATGAAGGACGTGGTATACTGCGATAAGTTGCGGGGAGCTGTATGCAAGTTTTGATCCGTAAATTTCCGAATGGGAAAACCCACCACTTTGTGTGGTACTTTAAACCTAATACATAAGTTTAAAGAGATAACCCGGAGAACTGAAACATCTAAGTAACCGGAGGAAAAGAAATCAATTGAGATTCCG
>CACHOJ010000013.1:5000-14111 GCA_902581405.1 uncultured Pelagibacteraceae bacterium
GCTCAATTGGCTTGATTTATGCACTGAAAAAAATTTTTAGATAAAACTATAATTCAAAAACATAAAATTTTATATTTCAATTAAATAGTTTTTGCATTGAGTAAAGCAATTGTTAAATATAAAAAAATTTTTATGAAATACTTCAATAACATAATTAAACTTGATAGTTATAACATATTAAAAAATATCAACTCTAAAAATTTAAAAAATAAAAAAATTTTAGTCTTAGGCGCTAATGGTTTTTTGGCTTCTATAATACAATCAACATTAATCTCATCTAATAAGATTAATAACTCAAATTGTAAAATTATAAGCGTTTCCCAAAGAAACCCCTATGGAATTTTAAAAGACCTTTTAAGCTTTAGTAAAGAATTAAAATTTATTAAGAAAGATTTAAGTCAAACAAAAAACTTAAAATTTTTGGATAAATTAAAGTTTGATTATATTTTTCATTGCGCAACTTATGGACAACCATCTAAATGGATGCAACAAGGCATTAAGACAATTTCCTTAAATACTGGTACACTAAAATATTTATTAGACAAAGCAACAAAAGATAAATCAAAAATAATGTTTTTCAGTTCAGTAGATGTTTATGGCGAACTAAAAAACATGAAACAGCCTGTTGATGAATATTTCCAGCCAGAGTTTAAAAATATGAATAGAATTCCCTATAAATTTTCTAAGTTAGTAGGGGAGGAATTGTGTAATTTATATAGAAAAGAATATAAAACTAAAGTTTATATTATTAGAGCTGCACATACATATGGACCAGGCCAAGGTTTAAATGATAAGAGGGCAATATGTGATTTTTTAAGAGGTGCTATTTTTAAGAAAAAAATAAAACTAAGAGATCAAGGAAAGTCAATTAAAACTTGGGGTTACGTTAGTGATGTTGTAACAATGTTTTTTAATATTATGCTAAATGGTAAAAATCTTACTTACAACACTGTTGGAAATGATTATCAATCAATAAAAAAAGTAGCCAAAACAATTTGTAAAAGTATTCCAAATGTCAAATTGGAAATACCAAAAAAAGATATTATTAACTTTAAATTTGGCAAAGATCCTAAATACCAAATTTTTAAAGCAAAAAATTACAATAGAGAATTTAAAAAATATCCCCAAGTCGGAATTGAAGAAGGTATTCAAAGACTTGTTGATTGGAACTTGATTACACTTGGCAAGTAAATGAAAACTATATTGGGTTATGGTACTTGGGGCCTTTCTAATCAGTCATATGGCAGGCTTAAAGAAGATCCATCATATCTTCTTAAATACGCAATCAAAAATAATATAAACTTCTTTGATACTGCTCCATTATATGGAAATGGAAATGTTGAAAAGCTGATAGGAAGTTTAGACAAAAACACTAGACATAAAATTAAAATTTCAACAAAGTGTGGGATGCTGCCACATATCGGTTTTAACATGAAACAGGATTTTTCAGAGAAAAAAATAATTCATGATTTATACTTAAGCCTCAAAAGAATGAATAGAGATTATATTGACTATTGGTTATTGCACAGTCCAAACTTAGAAAAAATTAATGTTGATAATATTTTTAAAGTTATGAATGAAGTAAAAAAATTGAAAATTGTTAAAAATTTTGGTGTATCTTTGAGAAGCCCCTTTGATTTCTTCAAGATTGAACATTTAAAATTTGACTGTATAGAGTTTAATTTTAATTTACTTGATCAAAGAGCTTTGAGTATTAATTTAATAGATAAATGCAAAAAAAAAAATATTATCACTATTTGCAGAACACCTTTAGTCTTTGGTTTTTTATCTCATAAAGATATTTTAAAGAAAAAATTCTCAAAATTAGATCATCGAAAACATTATCCAAAAAAACAACTAAAGATATGGGAAAACTCAAAGAATTTATTTATGCAAGAGTCATTTTATAAAAAATTTGGAAATTTTACACAATTCGCTTTAAATTTTTGCTTTAGTAATAGCTTTGATTATGTAATACCAGGAATGCTAACTAAAAAAGAAATTGATGAGAATATAAAAATTTCAAGAATGCGAAAAATTAACAGAAAAAATATAAGAAAAATACATAAGATTTATTTAAAAAATGAAGTGCACTTTTGGAAAACAAAAAAACCTAAAAAAGTATAATATGAAAGACAGTATTGATTTAATTAAAAGAAAAAGCTTCTTTAGAAAAAATTTTTATTGTCGAAATTCATTAAAAAATTGTGATTTAATTTATTCATATAAAATTCCAAAAGATGAGCTTAAAAATTTTTTATTTGACGTTAAAAATTTTGTTATCTCACCACTAGATAAAAATATAAAAAATGAACTTAAATGTGAAAATAATTGGACAAAAATACTCAAAATTATTAATAAAGAAAAGTTTCAAAATATAACCCATAACGGTCTTTTTGTTCCAAAAAAAGAAATATCCATTGAATATAATATGATGATCAAAAGTTTTGTTAGTCTTATAAAGTCAATTGGATTAGATAAGAAAATAAAGTATTTTATAGGTCCACCACAGTTAAGAATTAAATTTGGTGCAAAGAAAGGAAAATTCATGCCCAATTCCTCCGAATTTGCACATTCAGATGCATGGACAGATATAAATACTAAAAGTTGTTCTACATTATTTTTACCTTTAGCTGGTGATTGCACAAATAATTTTGTTAATTTCTTTTACCCAAATAATGATTATAGTGATAAGTGGTTAAACAGACGATACTTTAAAGATGGTCATGATATGATAAAAAAATATAAAAAAATAAACATTAAATACGAAAAAACTTCTTGCATAGTTTCGGATAGTTCAATATTACATCAGTCAATTACTAAACAAAATTCAAAACCTCGACTTTCAATGGATATTGGTATAATTCCAAAAAATTATAAAAAAAATAACTACTCTTTCCACAAAAATCACGTTCCATATGATTTAATAGAAAAAATTGGCAAAGACAAACTTATGATTTATTATGACTCTATAAAAAAAAAAATAAAAAAAACAAAAACAGGATCAAAAACTCAAGCTAACAGAAGAATATTGTCATTAAATTAATAATGAAAACAAAAATAGATTTTATCAGAAAAAAGAGTAATTGGCTAAGATACGAGATTGTTAAAATGGTTCTACCCGCAGGACAAGGTCATATAGCCTCTGCAATGTCTCAAGTTGAAATTTGTACAACATTATTTTATGGAGGTTTTTTAAAGTATAAAAAAAATAATCCAAATTATAAAGATAGAGATTATTTTATGATAAGCAAAGGTCATTCCGCAATGGGTGCTTATCCAATTCTTTCAGATATTGGATATTTTAAAAAAAAAGAATTAGAAAAATTTGGAAAACCAAATGGAATTTTAAGAATATATGGTGATAAAAGTATACCTGGAGTAGAGTGTAGCACCGGTTCTTTATCTCAAGCACCTGGAATTGCTGCAGGAATTTGTTATCACAATAAACTTAGAAAAAAAGGTAACAAGTGTTATGTAATAATAAGTGATGGAGAAAATTATGAAGGATCAATATGGGAGACAGCTATGTTTGCGTCTAATTATAATCTTGATAATTTAATAATTATTATTGATCGAAATAAGCAAATAATTCTTGGTAAAACTGAAAATCTAATGAGGTTAGAACCATTAGGCAAGAAGTGGTCTAGTTTTGGATGGGACGTTCAGAATGTTAATGGTCATTCAATTAAAGATTTACAGTCTTGTTTCAAAAAAGCTAACAAAAAAAATGGGAAACCCAAGCTAATAATTGCAAACACTATTAAAGGAAAAGGAATTTCTTTCATGGAAGATGTTACAAGGTGGCATAATTCTTTTCCTAATACTTATGAAGCTAAGCAAGCTTTAAAAGAGGTTAAAAATGAAACGTAGAAAAATATCTGCTCTTAAAAAATTTTCTAAATTTGAGTTTATGAGAGATATCATGATTAAAGAAATAGGTTTAGGAATTAAAAAAAATAAGGATATTTTTTTCCTAAATGCTGATATGGGTGCGCCTGCATTAGACGATGTAATAAAAAATTATCCAAAAAATGTAATTCATTGTGGTATTTCAGAACAAAATATGATCACAGTTGGGTCAGGCTTGGCTCTACGAGGTAGCATGGTGTTTTGTTACGGTATGGCACCTTTTGTTACAGCCAGATGTTATGAGCAATTAAAAATTTCTTTATCTGCAATGAATGTTCCTGTTTGTGTAGTTGGAATTGGGCCTGGATTAGGATACGCTGATGCTGGACCTACCCATTATGCAACTGAGGACCTTGGAATAATAGCTGCTTTACCTAACTTTAATATTTTAACAGCCGCAGATGATATTTCTTGCAGAATTCTTACAAAAAGAATTTTGAACTCAAAAATGCTGTCATATTTCAGAATTGATAGAGATGCATTCCCAAGTGTTTATAATAGAAAAAATTTAAAATACTTCGACAAGTCTTTTAAAAAAGGTTTCAACGAAATTATTAGAGGAAAGCATACTTGTATAATTACTTCAGGATATTTAGTTCATAAAGTAATTGATTATTCAGAAAACCTTAAGAAAAAAAAAAATTATTTAGGTATAATTGATCTTTACCAACACAGCCCTCTCAATACAAAAGGTTTAAACCAAGTTTTGAAAAGATATAAGAAAATTATAATAATTGATGAACAAGTTGAAAAATTAGGAACTAAATCAATTTTATTCAATGAGATTAATCCTTCACTTTTAAGTAAAATAAAAAGTTATTCCCTACCTAATAAATTTATTTTTGAAAATGGTGGAAGAGATTACTTGTTAGAAAAAAATGGTGTAAGTATTAAAGAAATTATCAAATCTATTTAAATCAGATTTTTTATTTTAATGTCTGCAAAAACCTTACTTTTTGGACCCTCGGGTTTTTTAGGACCAGCAATACTAAAAAAATATCCTGATATTATTGCGGTAGGAAGAACTCCCCCGCCATTTTATTGCAAAAACAAATTCATCAAAATAAGTTCAATGAATGATTTACATAAATTAGACAAAATAAGTATTTCAAAAGTAATTTTTTTAATTGGAAACTCAAACCATCATGTTCTTAACAAATCTAAATTAGAAAAGTCTTTAAATTATAACCTTATACCACTTAAAAAAGCGTTAAATTATTTTAGCAAAAGAAAAATTAAAAAATTTATAAGCTTTTCTGGTGCTTTAGTTTATGATGAAAATAAATTAAAAATCCCATGTAAAGAGAATTCAAAACTAAACTCTTTAAAAAACAATTACATTTTTAGTAAATACATTGCGGAAAAAACTATTGAGACTTATTCAAACAAAATTCCATGGATAAATATCAGACTGAGTAATATTTATGGTCCGAGTTTACTTAATAGACCCGATATTGTCATATCTATATTTCGTAAAATTCTTCAAAAAAAAATAGTAAAAATTAAATCATTTGCACCTAGACGAGATTTTATTCATGTAGATGATGTAGCTGATGGAGTAATTAAACTACTAAAATCAAACTACATTGGCCATGTAAATTTAGGTACTGGAATTCATAGCTCAATTAAAGAAGTTTGTGAAAACATTGAAGAGATAACACAAAAGAAAATTTTATCATTAGATCAAAAAGTTTCAGGACCTTATGTTTATGCACATAATATAGATTTGTTAAAAAAAATTACTGGGTGGAAACCGAGGATTTCGTTAAAAAAAGGTTTAAAAATGACCTGGATTCAATTAATAGCGTGGAAAAAAAAAATAAGATAAATTTTAAATATAAATTTCAAAAAATAATGAAAAAAAAAATTATTAGCAAAATAGAAGATGCTCAAAACAATTTAAATATTTTTAAAAATAGTATCTGTATTAGTCAGATAGAGTCAGCAGCTAAACTTTGTATCAATTCTATAAAAAAAGGTGGTAAAATTATATTTTGTGGAAACGGTGGTTCAGCTTCAGACTCAGATCACCTAAGTGCAGAATTAGTTGGAAGATATTTAAAAAATAGGAAACCATATGCATCTGTTAGTTTAGCATCAAACCTATCTACAATAACTGCAATTGCAAATGATTTTGGATATGAAAATGTATTTTCTAGACAATTAGAAGGAATTGGAAACAGACAAGATATACTATTTGCAATTTCGACAAGTGGTAAAAGCAAAAATATTTTGAAAGCAATTAAATCTGCAAATAATAAAAAAATAAAAGTAATTTTCCTGAATTCAATTCAAAATAAAAAAAAAAATAAAACTATTAATATTGATATAAAGGTTCCTGCAAAAAGAGTTGACAGGATTCAAGAGTTACATATTTTTGTAGGGCATCTAATTTGCGAAATTATTGAAAAAAAAATTGGATAATAAAATAAATTTTTTGAATGAATTTAAAAAAAAATAAAATATTAATTTTAGGCTCTACAGGATTTTTTGGTTCAAATTTTTGTAGAAAGCTAGAAGAAAAAAAAATTGAATTTTCAACTTTAACAAAAAATCAATGCGATTTACTAAATTATGAGACTAGTTTTAAAAAAATTAAAAGAATAAATCCTTCAATTATTTTTAATTTTGCAGGAAAAGTAGGTGGTATAGATTTTAATATAAACAAACCAGCAGAAATTATTTTTAATAATGTTAAAATTACTTTAAATCTATTCCAAATATCATCTAAATTAAATATTACAAGATTAGTTAATATCGGTTCATCTTGTAGTTACCCTGATACGAAATTTTCAGACTTAAAAGAAAAAAAATTATTTACTGGACCTTTACATCCTACAGTAGAGGCATACGGTTTTTGGAAATTATTAAGTATTGTTGCTACAAAATCTTATAATAAACAAACAAAATTAAATTCTTTAAATATTATTTTCCCAAGTTTGTATGGTCCTTTTGATAAATTTGATAAGGTAAACTCTCATGTAGTTTCCTCATTAATTGTTAAATTTCTTGAGGCTAAAAAAAAAAATAAGGAATTTGTAAAATGTTGGGGTAATGGTAAACCGGTCAGAGAATTTTTATTTATTGAGGATGCTTGTGAAGCTTTAATTGAAATTTGTAAATCTTATAATAATATTGAACCAATTAATATTGGTATTGGGAAAGGTTACTCAGTAAAAAAAATAGCTAAAATAATAAAAAAGTTAACCTCATTCAAAGGTGAAATTCTTTGGGATAAAAACATGTCAAATGGTGCAATGAAAAAAGTATTGAATAACGAAAAAATGATGAAAATAATTAAGTGGAGAGGAAAAACAGAAATAGAATTGGGAATTGCAAAAACTATCTCATGGTATAGTGATTCATTTAAGTGATATGATTTTTTCAAGAATACCTTTCAGAATTTCATTATTTGGTGGTGGAACTGATTTTCCAGAGTGGTTTTTAAAGAATAAAGGACTTGTTATTTCAACAACAATCAACAAGTATGCTACTCTTGGCTTAAGATATTTACCACCTTTTTTTCATCATAAGTATCGAGTTGTTTATTCAAAAATAGATTTAGCAAATACAATAAATCAAATTTCTCACCCTGTGGTAAGAGCTGCACTTAAATTTTATAAAGAAAAAAAGGGTATTGAGCTATATTATTATGGAGATTTACCAGCTAGGTCAGGAATAGGATCCAGTTCATCATTTACAGTGGGATTCATACATTTATTACACAAAATTAAAAATAAAAATATTTCAAAAAATGAATTAGCAAGACAAGCTATAAAAATAGAAAGAGAAGTATTAGGAGAGGCTGGTGGGTGGCAAGATCAAGTAATTGCAGCACATGGTGGTTTTAAATTTATTAACTTCCATGAAAAAAAATTTATTGTTAAAAATGTAAATATAAATAAAAAAAGTATTGAAAAACTAAGTAAATCTTTATTAATGTTTTATAGTGGAGATGTTAGAAGTTCATATCTTATTCAAGAGAGTTTTAAAAAAAATATTTCAAAACTTAATTCAGAATTAAAATCTGTTTATGAAATAGCAAATGAAGCTAAAAAAATATTATTGTCTGAAAAAAATTATTTTGAACTGGGGAAAATGATGAATGAGTCTTGGCAAATAAAAAAAAAATTAAATTATTTAGTATCAAATGATAAAATAAATCAAATTTACGATTTAGCCTTAAAGTCAGGGGCTACAGGTGGGAAACTTATCGGAGCTGGAACAGCTGGGTTTCTAATTTTCTATTGCCCAAAAAATTATCAATCAAAAGTGATCAAAGCTTTAGATAAGCTAATTCATATACCTTTCGATTTTGAATCTGAGGGAGCAATTACTTTAAATAAATAAACTTTTTTATAAAAATTTAAAATGGACATATCAATTGTTGTACCCACAAAAAATAGATTAGAATATATTACAAAATTAATAAACTATTATGATAGTGTAAATTATACTGGTACTTTAATAATCGCGGATAGCTCAGATGATGAAATTTCAATTAAAACTGGACAACTTATAAAAAATAAAAAAAAACTTAATATTAATTATATTAGATATAAAGCTAATGAAATTGCAGCAAAAGCTAAAATTTGCTCACAAATTAAAACAAAGTATACTATACAGGCAGGAGATGATGATTATTATAGTCCCCAAGGTTTAAAAGAGATTATATCTTTTTTAGATAATAATACTGATTATGTTTCGGCTTCGGGATACGGTTATGTCGTTGGATATGATCTAAATAAAAATAAAATAGGTGGAATTTCTAAGTATATTACTAAATCAAGTTCTAAAGAAACATCTGTTGGAAGGATAAAAGAAATGCAATTTCATGGAGAAGTTGCTGATTATATTGTTTGTAAAACGGAAATTTTTCAAAAAATATTACAAAATCAATGGTGCAATTCAAATTTGAGTACTGTTTTAATTAGACAATATTGGGAATACACTTTTAAGTTATACAGCTTTTTATATGGAAAAAGTAAAGTTTTAGACATTTTTTTTCTTGTGAGATTCATAATACCAAATAACACATCAAGCTTAAATCCGACATTTAAACAAGTTTATTTAAAAGATAAAAAATCTTTTTTTAAAGCATATTTTTATGTAATTAAAAAATTAGTTAAAGCATGCAAAAGTTTCAAAGAGGATAATACCCAAGCAACTTTTTTGTTATCAAAACAAAAAATTAAGAAT
>CACHOJ010000014.1 GCA_902581405.1 uncultured Pelagibacteraceae bacterium
GAATTGCTGAATTAGAATCAAGATTTTCGAAAGATTTAAGTGAAGCAACATTTAATAAGTTAAAAGAGCTCAAAAAACTGCAAAAAATCAATTAAATAAAAATCAGAATCACATAGATTTTTTTAATTTTAGCATTATATACATCCTGAACTTTATAATTGTGGAACGTATAATTACAAAATCATTCGCCAGACTGATGGGCAGAGGTGTCCATAGAGGATTTATTACGCATGAGGAATTAAATAAATCCCTAGGTAAAAGAAACTTGTCTAATGAAAATTTAGAGCAAGCTTTCATTCATATACTTGATGAAAAAATAATATTAGTCGAAAAGAAAGCAGATTTTAAAGTCTTAAGGAAAAAAGATAATGGATCAAAAGAAGAGGGAAAATCAGTTGAAAAAAGTGACGATCCAATAAGAATGTATTTGAGAGAAATGGGTGGTGTTGAGCTTCTATCTAGAGAAGGTGAAATAGCTATTGCAAAAAGAATTGAGGCTGGAAAAGATGTGATGTTAAATGCCCTTTCCCAAAGTCCTATAACTGCGCAACAGTTCTTTGACTGGAATAAAAAACTTCATAATGATGAGATTCTAGTTAGAGAGATTATAGATATTGATACAAACTATATGGAAGATGAGGATACAGGACAAAGCGCAAAACAAAAAAAATCTGATGATAATAGCAATCCCCAGAATGATGATGAAAATTCAAGCACTTCAGAAGATGATGAATTTAATCCAACACTTGCTGCTATGGAGAGCGAAATTAAGCCGAAGGTATTACAGACAGTCAATAATTTAACAAAAGAATATAACAAGTTAATTAAGTATCAAAATGAAAAATTAAATTGTTTATTAAGTTCAAAACAATTTTCACCGTCTAAAGAAAAAAACTATAAAAAAATTGTTAACGAAATATTGGAAAATATAAAAACCTTACAACTTTCACCCTCGGTCTTAGAAGATCTGGTACAAAAACATTATATTGAAAACAAAAAAATTATTTCTTTAGAGGGTAATCTTTTAAGACTTGCTTTAAATGAAAAAATTTCTAGGGAAGAATTTATTAAATTTTATGTTGGAAATGAAATCAATCCAAATTTGAAAAATTTTTTAGACACCAATGACATTTGGAAGAAATTTTTCCAAAAATATAAAATCGAATTTAAAAATATTAGAGAAAGATTGATTGAAATAAGTAATAAGCTCGGTATTTCGGTTACAGACTATAAATTAATGGTTAGCAGAATACAAAAAGGTGAAAAAGAGTCACGTATTGCAAAAAAAGAAATGGTAGAGGCAAATTTAAGATTAGTTATCTCAATAGCAAAAAAATATACCAATAGAGGTTTACAATTTTTAGATTTAATTCAAGAGGGAAACATAGGTTTAATGAAAGCAGTTGACAAATTTGAGTACAGGAGAGGATATAAGTTTTCTACATACGCAACTTGGTGGATAAGACAAGCAATAACAAGATCTATTGCAGATCAGGCTAGAACTATAAGAATTCCAGTACATATGATTGAAACAATTAACAAAATAGTAAGAACTCAAAGATTAATTTTAAGTGAGTTTGGAAGAGAGGCAACACCTGAAGAACTTTCTAAAAAATTAAGAATGCCACTTGAGAAAGTAAGAAAAGTCTTAAAAATTTCGAAAGAACCTGTATCTTTAGAAAAACCAGTTGGCGATGAAGAAGATAGCAGCCTAGGAGATTTTATTGAGGATACAAAAGCTTTAGCGCCGCTAGAGCAGGCAATTAAATCTAATCTTAGTGAGGCTACAACAAAAATACTTTCAACTTTAACGCCGAGAGAGGAAAGAGTTTTGAGAATGAGATTTGGAGTAGGAATGAATACAGACCACACTCTGGAAGAGGTTGGATTACAATTTTCAGTGACTAGAGAGAGAATTCGACAAATTGAGGCCAAGGCACTTAGAAAATTGAAACACCCAAGTAGATCAAAACAACTCAAGAGTTTCTTAGAAAGTTAAAGGGGCCGTTAGCTCAATAGTAGAGTACTGCATTGACATTGCAGGGGTAGTTGGAGCGTAACCAACACGGCCCACCAATTTTAATGATTATCAACAATTGATAACTTTTAAAATATGTTATATTTAAAGTAAGTTTTTGGGCCTGTAGCTCAGTTGGTTAGAGCAGTACACTCATAATGTATTGGTCCCAGGTTCGAGTCCTGGCGGGCCCACCATTATTTAATTATAAATTCCTCTAGTGATTTAAAAAGAAATTCAATATTCTCCTCATTATTCTGCAGAATAGATTTAAATTCTTCTTTTTGTGTTCTAGCTAAACTCAAACCTTCAACTATAAGATCTCTTATTAGTGGTCTTTCAGGATTTTTTGTATAAATTCTCCAGTCTATTTTTATTTCTGGATTTTTAGAAGTTTCCTCTAATATGGTATTTACTATCGTATATTTATCATTAATTTTTTTTTCTGAAATTACATTAATTTTTGGATCAGAATAGTCAACTAATCTACTTGAAAAACTTTTTAAAAAATAACTTTTGAATAACTTTTTGTATTTTATTTTTTGATCTTCACTTAGATTTTTACGATATTTTCCAAGTACGTACATGCTAATCCCGTCAATATCAACACTAGTTTCTGCAATATTGTTTAGTTTTATAATTTTAGATTCAACAGGGTCTTTACTTGATAAAATTTTTGAGGCTTCATTAACTATTTCATTAATTAATTTACTTGGCTCTTTTGCTTTTGTAGGACTTATTATTAGAGTAATAAATAAAAAAAAATAAAATAACTTTAATTTAATCATTCATGGTTATTGAGTATCGATTTCTTCCCAATCATCATCGTTCATAGTCTCAGTAGTCTCACTCGAATTTAGAATTTTCCTTTTTCTATCTTGCAAGTATAAGCTCCTAACAGAAGCGTATAAGTCCATAGAAGTTTTTTCAAGACTGTCAAATGCTTCTAAATTTTTGGCTCTAAAATCTACACCTGCAGTCAATCTAGAATAATAGTAATCAGAATTTTCAAAGTATTTTGTATCATTTGCTATAGTTACATTGTACCAAGCGTCACCCCCACCGAAATTAGCGAGAGAACCCAAGGTATCTCTAACAGTTGTTGGTCCAAGCACTGGTAAAACAAAATAACATCCTTCTTTAACTCCCCAAGTTCCAAGGGTTTGACCATAATCCTCTTTATCTAATTTATTTATTCCATAATATGAAGCAACATCAAAAACTCCAGCAATACCTAGAGTTGAATTTATCGAAAATCTCAAAATATTAATTCCAGCATCTTTAAATTGACCTTGCAAAATATTATTCGGGATAGTTACAACACTACTCAAATTATTTAGGGCATTACTTGTGCCTGATCTAAGAGGTTTGGGTAGGTGTCTATATCCTTTGGCTACTGGTTTAAAAAAAATTTTGTCTAGTCCTTGGTTAAAAGCAAATATTCCTCTATTTATACTCTCAAAGCAATCTTTTACCTCTGCGTTATGATTATTAGATTTACTGTTTATTTCTATAGTACCATCTGAGCCAGCAAAAACATTTGATGTTAAAATATGAAAAATTGCCGAAATAATAAATAGTTTTAAAATCTTTTTCATTAATACTGTTTATATTATATCTTTTACTTATTTAAAGATTTAAATGTTTTAAATAATGCAGAAAAATGTTCAAAAAATGACTGTTAATTATTCCCCGAACTTCGATCCCAAAAAAAGAGATAAAAGTAAAATAAAATACTTAATTTTTCATTACACAGGAATGAGAAATGACAGATCGGCTATTAAAAAATTAATAAGTTCTAATTCTAATGTAAGTTGTCATTACTATATAACAAAATCAGGTAAAGTTATTCAAATGGTCCCAGATTTATATATAGCTTGGCATGCAGGTACATCAAGTTGGGGAAAACATATTTCCTTAAATAAATACTCAATAGGTATTGAAATTTCAAATCCAGGTCATGAACATGGTTACAGAAAATTTAATTACAATCAAATACATGCTTTAATTAATCTTTCAAAAAAAATAATTAAAAAATATAATATTAATAAAAAAAATATTTTAGGTCATTCAGATATTGCCCCTTTAAGGAAAAAAGATCCAGGTGAAAAGTTCCCTTGGAAATTTTTACACAAAAATAAAATTGGTATTTGGCATAATTTAAATTCAAAAAGAATTAAAAATTTAAGAGGTGATATGTCAGAGTTAAGTTTAGATAATTTTATAAATTTTTTAAAAAGAATTGGATATAGAATTGAATATACAAATAGTAGAAAATTAAAAAGACTCATTCAAATGTTTCAAATGAGATTTAGACCAGAGTTAATTAATGGAAAATGCGATTTAGAATGTTATGAAATAGCAAAATCCCTTAAAAATCTTAAATAATAAATAATTGAATTTTACAAAAAAATTTATAATGTCCGCTTGCCAGATAAAAGACTTATCGCTTTAATTTATTAAAGAGGAAAGTCCGGGCTCTACAAAGACACAGTGCCAGTTAATGGCTGGCGGGGGCGACCCCAGGGATAGTGCCACAGAAAATAAACCGCCTTATCAAGGCAAGGGTGAAAAGGTGTGGTAAGAGCACACCGGCTAAGTTGGTAACAACTAGTGCATGGAAAACCCCACTGAGAGCAAGACTGAGTAGAGATGACAAAGTTAGAAATAACAAAAAGCAGTCTTTGGCTAGTCATCTGGGTTAGTTGCTTGAGCCTTAAAGTGATTTAAGGTCTAGAGAAATGATAAGTTTAAAAGACAGAACCCGGCTTATATTTTATCTGGCAAAATTATAATAATATAATTTTTATATAATTCAAAATTAAGTCATCTTTTTATTTTCTATTTCGACAAATTTGGAACAAATCAAGAATATCTAGTTAAAATATTAGGTATTGACGATTATATTTAAAACCCATATGATCCCATAAAATCCCAAATATGGAATTTATGGATTATGTTTTTATCTATTTACGAAAACAAATTGGACAAAAAAGGAAGGGTGTCAGTGCCTGCTAGCTTTAGAAGCAACCTTTCAAACATGGGTTATAACGGAATAGTATGTTTTCCATCATTTAATAATCAATCTATTGAAGCTTGGTCTCAAGATAGAATTGAAAAAATTTCAAATGCAATAGACTCTTTAAATCCATTTGAGGATAAGAAAGATTATTTTGCAACCTCAATACTATCAGAAAGTGTTAATTTACAATTTGATAGTGAGGGTAGAATTCTCATTACAGAAAAATTATTAGAACATGCAAAAATAAAAAATAGCATGTTGTTTGTTGGTCAAGGAAAAACATTTCAAATATGGGAACCAACAAGTTTTGAAAAATTTAGGGTCACTGCAAGAAAAAAATCTAATATCAATAGAGCTAACCTTAAATGGGAGCAAAAACTTAATAACTAAACGGGGGATAAATGACAATAAATTTTAAAACACCAGATATAAAAGAGTTGAAACCTAGAATATTAGTTTTAGGGATTGGAGGAGCTGGAGGAAACGCCATAAATGGAATGATAGAGGCAGGCTTACAAGGAGTTGAGTTCATAGCTGTCAATACTGATGCACAAGATCTGAGATTAAGCCACGCTCAAACTAAAATTCAAATGGGTTTAAATTTGACAAAAGGTTTAGGTGCTGGTGCAAAATTAGATATTGGTGAAGCTGCTGCAGATGAGTCACTTAATGAGATAGTAAATGTCCTTCAAGGTGCAAATATGGTTTTCATAACTGCAGGAATGGGAGGTGGAACTGGAACTGGTGCTGCACATGTTATCGCCCGGGCTGCTAAGGAATTAAATATACTTACAATTGGAGTAATTACTCTACCGTTTCTTTACGAAGGTCCTTCAAGAATGAGAAAAGCAAACCAAGGATTGGAAGAATTAAGAAAACATGTCGATACAATTATTGTAGTTCCAAATCAGAATTTGTTTAAAATTGCAAGTGAGCAAACTACATTCGAAGAGTCTTTTGAACTCTCAAATAACGTATTACTCCACGGAGTACAAAGCATTACAGATTTAATGGTAAGGCCTGGACTAATAAATTTAGACTTTGCTGATGTTGAAACCGTGATGAGTTCAATGGGTAAAGCTATGATGGGAACTGGACAAGCTGAGGGTGAAGGTAGAGCTGTTAAAGCAGCTGAGATGGCTATAAGCAATCCATTGATAGATGATTACACACTGAAAGGAGCGAAAGGTTTGCTTGTTAACATTACTGGCGGAAAAGATCTTAAACTTTTTGAGGTTGATGAAGCTGTTAATAAAGTTAGAGCAGAAGTTGATCCAGAAGCAGAATTA
The DNA here is from genome assembly GCA_902581405.1 of uncultured Pelagibacteraceae bacterium. Taxonomy (GTDB): domain Bacteria; phylum Pseudomonadota; class Alphaproteobacteria; order Pelagibacterales; family Pelagibacteraceae; genus Pelagibacter. The sequence continues at coordinate 6,329 of CACHOJ010000014.1, forward strand.
ATAATTGGGGCTATTACAGATGAAAGCCTTGATGGTTTGATGAGGGTTTCAATCGTTGCCACATCTTTGGATGGCCAACAACCAGAACCAAAATCAGTAATTAATATGGTTCATAGAATACAAAATAGAAATCCAGGTTATTCAGATTTTTCTAACAATGTATCAAATCAATCTTTTAGTTTTTCTAATCAAAATGGATCAATTATGACAAATGGTGCAAACGCACTTAAAATTGATGAAGATATAAAAACTGAAAATCAAGCTGAGGAGGCATCTTCAATTAATAATTCAGTTGAAAATGAAAGCACACCAATTGTCGATGATGAAAGAGATAAGATAGAAGATGAGTCATTTAAAATTTCTGAAAATTCAATCGAGAATAAGGAATTAAATACTTCACCTTCTAATGGATTAGAGAACTTTAACTTTGATGAAGAAACACCTGAACTATTTAATTCTGATGGAGAAACTGAAGACCAAACTTCTTTAATACCAGACATAAGTGAAAAAAAAGAAGAAGAGGATGATTTAGAAATTCCAGCATTTTTGAGAAGACAAAAAAATTAATGGTCTTCAAAAAAATAAATGAATGCCACCATAAATCTGGAAAACAAACATTTTCCAGTTCTGCTAAATGAATTAATTAGCATTATTTCCCCTCTTTATGGTGGCACATTTATCGACTGCACTTTTGGACAAGGTGGATACTCAAAAAAAATTTTAGAAAATAAAGAAAATAATATAATCGCAATAGATCGAGACAAAGATGTTTTAACTTGCGCGTCAAAATTTGAAAAAAAATACAGCAATAGATTCAAATTTTATAATACTAAATTTTCTAAATTAAATAAAATAAAACTAAAAAATAATAATCTAAGAGGTATAATTTTTGATTTAGGGTACTCAATTAACCAAATAAAAAATTCTAAAAAAGGATTATCTTTTCATGATAAAGGTAAACTTAATATGAAAATGGGAATAAATGATTTCTCAGCAAACGATTTTATATCTAACATGGATGAAAATAATCTTTCAAGAGTTTTTAAAATATTTGGTGAGGAAAGATATTCAAAAAAAATTGCTAGAGAAATTGTCAAAATGCGAAAGTTTAAAACTATTAAAACTGAGGATTTAGTTCAAATTATAGATAGTGTAAAAAAATATCAAAAAACAAAAATTCATAATTCAACTAAAATTTTTCAAGCATTAAGAATTTTAGTGAATAAAGAAATTAGCGAATTAATAAATGCTTTGGTAAATTCGTTTCAATTAATTCCTATAGGCGGTGTAATTGCTGTAGTCACTTTTCATTCAATAGAGGATAAAATTGTAAAATTTTTTTTTAAACACTATTCGGAGGAAAGAAATGCTTCTAGATATATGCCAAACAAAGAAGCATCAGAAAAATGTTTTAAATTAATTAATAAAAAACCAATATTACCCAGCTTTGAAGAGTTAAGCCAAAATCCGCCTTCAAGATCTGCTAAACTTAGATATGCAATAAAAATAAACCAAAAATGTAATTTTAATGATTTGAGAGAAAAATTTAAATATCTGACTGATGTTGAGAATTTAAGATAATTTTATGAAAAAAATATTTTTTTTTACCCCGATAATAATTCTTATTTTTGCTACTACATTAACAAAAAATTCAACAAAAAAACTTGATAAAAAAATTTTTGAAATTAATGAAAATATAAGAATTTTAGAGGATCGTTATGAGCTCACTTTACTTGATTATAATATCCTTACCTCTCCAAAAAAATTAATTGAGTATCAACAATTTTATTTTGAGGAAAAATTCATACAAAAAAAAATAGAAACTTTAAACACAATTACAATTGTAAATGGCAAATTAAAAATAGAGAAAATGGTTAATATAAATGAGTGAGGCAAATCAAACCTCTCAAAAATTAGATAAATATAATGAGAGCTTTTCATTTAAAGAAAATAAGTCATATTTGAAAATATCCTTTGAGAGAATTGCTTTTATTTTTTTTGTTTTTTTTATTTTGGCAGTTATTTTTTCTTCAAAAGTAATATTACTAAGCATTAAAAAAATTCCAGAAATTAAAAAAGTGACAAAAAAAGATAATTTTAGATCTAGCATTCTAGATAAAGATGGAAATATATTGGCAAAAAGTGTTCCAATTATCAATTTGGGTATAAATCCTAATTTAGTAATAAATAAAGAAAAATTATTAATTTCTCTAAATTTAATATTTCCGGAGAAAAATTTTCGAAAAGAAATGTATGGAAAAAAATTTTTTTATGTTAAAAAAAAAATAAGTCCAAAAAAGCTCGAACAAGTCCTACTTTTGGGAGATAAATCATTTATTCAAGAAGATAGCATAGCAAGAGTTTATCCTAATGGAAATTTATTCAGCCATGTAATTGGACAAATTGATAATGACAATAATGGTATATCAGGAATTGAAAAAACTTTTGATTACGAACTAACAACTTCAAAAGAACCTTTAAAATTAACACTTGATAAGGATTTACAATATTTAATTAAGGAGGAATTATTAAAATCTAAAAATATATTTCAAAATGTAGGGAGTGCTGCAATTTTAATGGATATTAATGATGGTAATATTTTATCAATGATTTCACTTCCTGACTTTGATCTTAATAAAAGAGAAAAAATAACCGACAAAAAATATATAAATAGAGCAACAAAAGGTGTTTATGAGTTTGGATCAGTCTTTAAAACATTTACACTAGCTGCAGGCTTACATTATAATGTTGTAGAACCAGACACGGAGTTTAAGGATCTTAAAAAAAGGATAACATGTGCAGGTAATTCTATATCTGAATATGATGACAAAATACCTTCAGATTTAACTGCAGAAGAGATTTTAATAAGATCTGGAAATATTGGTTCAGTGAGAATCGCAGAAAAAGTTGGTATAGAAAATTATAATGAATTTTTACAAAATATAGGAATTATATCTGATTTAAAATTTGATATACAAGAGGTGGGATCAACTCAACTAGGCAGATGGGGAAAATGTAAACTTGCAACAGTGGCCTTTGGTCATGGGATTGCCACAACTTTATTACAACTTTCTAAAGCGTATTCTATTATAAGTAATGGAGGTTACGACATAACTCCAACATTAATAAAAAAAAAAAAATTTAAAAAACAAAGAATATTAAAAGAAAATTTATCAGAAACAATTAACCCTATTCTTAGAAAAATTGTATCTACAAAAGAAGGAACCGCAAGTTTTGCAAATGTAAAAGGTTATGAAATAGGTGGAAAAACGGGCACTGCCGATCAACCCTCGGAGGGTGGATATTCAAAAAAAAAAGTTAATACTTTTGCCTCAGTTTTTCCTGTATCAGATCCAAAATTTGTATTAGCTGTAATGTTAGATGAGCCAAAAGCAAATAGAGAATTTGTCTATCATTATAGAGATGGTAGATATCCTTACAAAGGTAACTGGAGGAATACAGCAGGGTGGACTACTGTTTGGGTTACAGGTCAGATAATTGATAAAATCGGGCCAATTTTAGCCACAAAATATTAAGAGCGTAAATCATGTTACTGAAAGACTTCTTTCCAAACCTGAATAAAAAATATCATGAAGTAAGTTTTAAAGGAATAGCTTTTAACTCAAAGGAAATTAAAGATGGATATGTTTTTTTTGCATTTAAAGGATGCAATACGGATGGAAACCTTTTTATTGAAGATGCCATTAAAAATGGATCAAAAATAATAATTTCAAACAAAAAAAAAACTGGTTGGAAAAATAATATTTTATTTTTAAATTTTAAGGATCCTAGAAAACTTTTGGCTCAATTTAGTGTAAAAATTTTCAATAAAAAACCAAATAATCTTATAGCAGTTACTGGAACAAATGGAAAGTCCTCGATTGCAAATTTTTATTTTCAAATTGCAAGTTTAAATAAAGTTAAGGCAGCTTCAATTGGAACATTAGGTATTAATGGAGTAAGTAAAAAAAAAATTACAAATACCACTTTTGATACAATTGAAATAAATAATACTTTACAAAAGTTAAAATACAAAAAAATTGAGAATGTTATTTTAGAAGCTTCAAGTCATGGATTAAATCAGAATAGATTATATGGTTTAAAGTTTGATGTTGGTATATTTACAAATTTATCAAGAGACCATTTAGATTACCATAAAACCTTCCAAAACTATTTTAACTCTAAGTTAATTTTATTTAAGAAATTGATGAAAAAAAATTCGTGCGCTATTTATGACAATGAATTAAAAATTTCCTCAAACTTAAATAGAATAACAAGATCAAATAAAATCAAAAAATTTACGATTGGTAGCTCTGAATCAAATTTTACAATCATAGATCACCAGTTTTTAAAAGACGAACAGATAATATCATTTAAATTTAATAATAAGAAATATTCTTTTTCAACAAAATTAATTGGAAGAATTCAAATTAAAAATCTAATGATGGCAATTATGGCAGCAATAAAGAGTAAAATATCATTAGAAAAAATTTTAAAAATCACAAAAAAAATAAAACCAGTAAATGGAAGGTTCGAGAAAATTGGAAGTCTCAAGAATAAAGGAATTGTTATACTTGATTATGCACATACACCTGCGGCTTTAGAAACCTGTATAAAAAATATTAAGGAGCAGTTTAAATTAAGAAAAATTAACTTAGTGTTTGGTTGTGGAGGTGATAGAGACAAGCCCAAAAGAAAAATAATGGGTAGAATTGCTAATCAATATTGTAATAAAATATATTTAACAGATGATAATCCAAGAAATGAGGATCCAAGAAAAATAAGAAAAGATATAAAATCTAATATTTTGAAGAATAAATTATTAGAAATTCCTTCAAGAGAAAAAGCTATAAAATCAGCAATTTTGGATATTAAGTCAAACGAGATAGTTATAATTGCAGGAAAGGGACATGAGGTCTACCAAGAATACACTTCTAAAAAGTACTTTTCAGATAAAAATTGTATCAAAAAATATATTGAAGAGAAAAACAAAAATTTAAACAGCAATTGGAAGTCTAATATTATTTCAGAGGTTATAAGAAAAAATATAGGAAAAAATATTAAGATTAATGAAGCTTCAATTGACTCAAGAAAGATAAAAAAAAATAATATCTTTTTTGGTATAAAAGGAAAAAATTTTGATGGAAATAAATTTGTTGATCAAGCTTTGAAAAATGGAGCATCGATTTCAATTAGCGAAGGTAATTTAAAGAGTAAAAATAAAAATAAAATATATGTTAAAAATTCTTTAAAAATATTTTCAGAAAGTGCAAAATTAATAAGAATATCATCCAGTATTTCTTCGGTAGCAATTACAGGATCTGCAGGAAAAACTTCATTAAAAGAGATGTTAGGACAAACAATAAGTAAATTGTGTCAAACATCTTACTCAAAAAAATCTTTTAATAACAAATTTGGGGTCCCAATTTCATTATTTAATATTAATGAGGGTGATAAGATAGGTATTTTCGAAGTAGGGATGGATAAAAAGGGGGAAATTGACTCTTTAACTAAAAAAATATCACCAAATATAGGTGTAATTACAAATATATCATATGCTCACATTAAAAATTTTAAAAATTTAAGTGGTATAGCTCAAGCTAAATCAGAGATAATTAATAATATAGTAGAAAATGGTTCAATTATATTGAATGCTGACGATCAATTTTTTAACTTTTTTAAATCT
>CACHOJ010000015.1 GCA_902581405.1 uncultured Pelagibacteraceae bacterium
ATCATTTAGGCAATAGAAGAGTTAGATCAGTGGGTGAACTTGTTGAAAATCAGGCTAGAATTGGAGTTTATCGAATGGAAAGAGCGATAAAAGAAAAAATGACAACATTAGATGTTGAGTCTGCAATGCCACAAGACCTTATAAATGCAAAACCATTAACAATTTCATTGAAAGATTTTTTTGCTACTTCTCAGTTATCACAATTTATGGATCAAACAAATCCACTTTCTGAAATTACACATAAAAGAAGGGTTTCAGCATTAGGACCGGGGGGGCTTACAAGAGAAAGAGCAGGTTTCGAGGTAAGAGACGTTCATCCAACTCATTATGGTCGTATTTGTCCTATAGAAACACCTGAGGGACCAAATATTGGATTAATTAATAGCTTATCAACTTATTCTAAAATAAATAAATATGGTTTCATTGAAAGTCCATATAAGAAAGTTGAAAACGGAGTTGTGCAAGATAAAATAGAATATCTATCGGCAATGGAAGAAACAAAATTTACTATTGCACAGGCAAACTCTTTATTAGATAAAAACGGAAAGTTTGTTGAAGAACTAGTTTCTAGTAGAGCAAATTTAGATTTTATTTTATCTAAACCAGAAAATATTGATTATATAGACGTTTCACCAAAACAATTAGTTTCTGTTGCAGCATCTTTGATCCCTTTTTTAGAAAATGATGATGCAAATAGGGCATTGATGGGATCTAATATGATGAGACAGGCAGTTCCACTTTTAAAACCAGAAGCTCCTTTAGTTGGAACAGGAATTGAAAGCGATGTTGCTTTGGACTCAGGAGTTACAATTGTTGCAAAAAGAGATGGAGTTGTTGATAAAATTGATGGAAAAAGAATAGTTATTAAGGCTTCTAGTGAAAAAGATTACTCTAAGTCGGGTGTAGATATTTATAATTTGCAAAAATTTAAAAGATCAAATCAAAACACATGTATAAATCAAAAACCATTAGTAAGAGTGGGAGATAAAGTTAAATCAGGAGATATTATAGCAGATGGACCATCAACTAAAACAGGTGAACTTGCATTAGGTAAAAATGTAACTGTAGCATTCATGCCGTGGCAGGGTTATAATTTTGAAGACTCTATTCTTATTTCAGAAAGATGTGTGACAGATGACGTGTTTACTTCAATACATATTGAGGAATATGAAGTTATGGCAAGGGACACAAAACTTGGTGAAGAAGATATAACTAGAGATATACCAAATATAAATGAAGAGTCCCTGAAGAATTTGGATGAATCAGGAATCGTATACATAGGTGCTGAAGTAAAACCTGGTGATATATTGGTTGGTAAAGTAACACCTAAAGGAGACTCTGCATCAGGACCAGAGGAAAAACTTTTAAGATCCATATTTGGAGAAAAGGCTATAGATGTAACTGATACCTCTCTTAAAATGCCTAGTGGTAGTGGAGGAATAGTTGTTGATGTGAGGGTTTTTAACAGACATGGAATTGACAAAGATGAAAGGTCTATAACAATAGAAAGAGCTGAAATTGAAAGCGTACAACAAGATAAAAATGTTGAAGAGGAAATACTAGAGAGAAGTATAAAGCAAAGAGCAAGCTCAATACTTATTAACACAAAAATATCCAAAAAAATAAAAAGCTATGAATCTGGAACAATATTAAACGAGGAAATTATTTTTAATTTACCAGTTTCTGAACTATTTAAAATTAACATAGATGATAGTAAAAAATCAGAAACTTTACTCCAATTGAGATCTCAATATGATAACGCAAAAAAAGATATCCAAGAAAGATTTGAGGATAAAGTACTAAAGATTAGACAGGGAGATGATCTGCTGCCAAGTGTAATGAAGATGGTAAAAGTCTTTGTTGCAATCAAAAGAAGGCTTAGACCTGGAGATAAAATGTCAGGAAGACATGGTAACAAAGGTGTTGTAAGTAAAATAGTGCCTGTAGAGGATATGCCATATAGAGAAAATGGCAAACCTGTAGACATAGTTCTTAATCCTCTTGGAGTACCAAGTAGAATGAATGTTGGCCAAATATTGGAGACACATTTAGGATGGTCATGCAAGGAGTTAGGAGAACAACTGACAGATTTAATAAATCAAAACCAAAAAAAAATACAAAAGGAAGAAAAGATTTCGAAATTCCTAAAAAATATTTATGGTGATGAAGTTTATTCAGAGCACATTGACAAATTGTCAGATACTGACTTTAAAGATTTATGTTTAAACATTAAAAACGGAGTTCCAATTTCAACACCGGTTTTTGATGGAGCTAAAGAAAAAGATGTTACTAATATGTTAGACTTAGCAAAATTACCTAATTCTGGACAAACTACATTGTGGGATGGAAGGACAGGTGAAAAATTTGATAGACCAGTCACTGTTGGAATTATTTATATGCTAAAACTTCATCATTTAGTTGAAGATAAAATACATGCAAGATCAACCGGCCCATACAGTTTAGTTACGCAACAACCACTAGGAGGAAAAGCCCAATTAGGAGGACAAAGATTTGGTGAAATGGAAGTCTGGGCACTTGAAGCATATGGGGCGTCTTATACACTCCAAGAAATTTTAACTGTAAAATCAGATGATGTAGCAGGAAGAGTGAAAGTTTATGAAACGATAGTAAAAGGTGAAGAAAACTTTGAGTCTGGAATTCCGGAATCTTTTAACGTCTTAGTTAAAGAAATAAAATCGCTAGCATTAAATGTGGAGTTAAATTAATAAAATGAGTAAAGAATTATCAGATTTATTTAAATCATCAGAGATCTCTGAAGCGCAAAATTTTAATAGTATAAAAATTACATTAGCCAGTCCTGAAAAAATAAAATCGTGGACATTTGGTGAAATTAAAAAACCTGAAACAATTAATTATAGAACTTTTAGACCAGAAAAAGACGGTCTATTTTGTGCAAGGATATTTGGACCAATAAAAGATTATGAGTGTCTTTGTGGAAAATATAAAAGAATGAAGTTCAGAGGTATTATTTGTGAAAAATGTGGTGTGGAGGTCACAAAATCTAATGTAAGACGTGAAAGAATGGGCCATATCAACTTAGCTACACCTGTAGCTCATATTTGGTTCTTAAAATCTTTACCAAGTAGAATTTCGCTTGTTGTTGATATGAAACTAAAAGAAGTTGAAAGAGTTTTGTATTTTGAAAATTTCATTGTTATAGAGCCTGGTTTAACTGGATTAAAAAAAAATCAATTACTTAATGAGGAAGAACTTATAAAATTTCAAGATGATTATGGAGAAGAGGCTTTTACAGCTGGTATAGGAGCTGAGGCAATTCTTGAAATTTTAAAATCAATAAATTTAGAGGAAGAAAGAGAAAATTTAATAAAAAGTATAAAAGAAACTAAATCAAAAGTCTCAGAGGAAAGATCAATAAAAAGACTTAAATTAATAGAGTCGTTCATAGAAACAGGCAATAAGCCAGAATGGATGATATTAACAACTGTTCCAGTTATTCCCCCCGAACTCAGACCATTAGTGCCTCTTGATGGTGGTAGGTTTGCAACATCTGATTTGAATGATCTTTATAGAAGAGTGATTAATAGGAATAACAGATTAAAAAGACTAATAGATCTGAAGGCCCCAGATATTATCGTTAGAAATGAAAAAAGAATGTTGCAAGAATCAGTTGATGCTCTTTTTGACAACGGAAGAAGAGGTAGAGTAATAACTGGAACTGGGAAAAGACCTCTTAAATCTTTGGCAGAAATGCTTAAAGGAAAACAAGGGAGATTTAGACAAAATTTACTTGGAAAGAGAGTGGATTATTCTGGAAGATCAGTAATTGTAGTAGGACCTGATTTGAAATTACACGAATGTGGTTTGCCAAAAAAAATGGCATTAGAATTATTTAAACCTTTTTTATATGCAAGGTTAAACAAACTTGGTCTTGCATCAACAATTAAGCAGGCAAAAAAATTAGTTGAGAGAGAAAGAAATGAAGTTTGGGATGCTTTGGAATTAATTGTAAGAGAACACCCGGTAATATTAAATAGAGCACCAACTCTCCATAGGCTTGGTGTTCAAGCTTTTGAGCCTAAACTCATTGAAGGTAATGCAATTGAATTGCATCCTTTGACATGTGCAGCATTTAATGCAGATTTTGATGGTGACCAAATGGCAGTACATGTACCATTGAGTTTAGAAGCACAATTAGAAGCTAGAGTATTAATGATGTCTACAAATAACATTTTGAGTCCATCAAACGGTAAACCAATCATTGTTCCTAGTCAGGATATGATTTTAGGTATTTACTATTTATCACAACCACCAATTCAAACAGAAAAAGTTGAGGGATATTTTGTAAATACAACAGAAATTGAACATGCTTTAGAAACTGGACAAATTAAAGTTCATTCAAGAATAGTCTCTAGATTTGAAACGGTCAATGAGAAGGGTGAAAAAAAATTTGAAAAATACACAAGTACAGCTGGAAGATTTTTGCTTTCAAATTTAATACCTAAAAATATAAATAATAAATTCTCATTAGTTGATAGATTGTTGCCAAAGAAAGTTGTTTCTGAAGTTATAGACCATGTGTTTAGATTTTCCGGACAAAAAAGTACTGTGATATTCTGTGACAAATTAAAGGATCTTGGTTTTAAACATGCCTTTAAAGCAGGAATATCATTTGGTAAAGATGATCTTGTTATACCGGACAATAAACAACAACTTATTGATGAGACAAAGAAATTAATTGCTGACTATGAAAGTCAATATGCAGAAGGATTAATTACAAGGGGTGAAAAATATAATAAAGTTATCGATGCTTGGTCTAAATGTACAGACAGAGTCGCATCTGAAATGATGAAGAGAATCTCTGCGACAGAGGTAACTGAGGATGGATTGAAGATTAACTCGGTATTTATGATGGCAGATAGCGGAGCAAGAGGATCTGCTGCTCAGATGAAACAATTAGCAGGAATGAGAGGTCTAATTGCTAAACCTTCAGGAGAAATTATTGAGTCACCAATTACCTCAAATTTTAAAGAGGGTTTAACAGCTCTTGAATACTTCAACTCAACGCATGGCGCTAGAAAAGGTTTGGCTGATACAGCGCTCAAAACAGCTAGTTCTGGTTATTTAACTAGAAGATTGTGTGATGTAGCTCAAGATTTAACTATTACTAAAGAGAATTGTGACAATCCAGGATATATAAAATTAACTGAAGTTCTCGAAGGTGGTAATATCATGGTAAGCTTATCAGAAAGAGCTTTAGGAAGAGTTACAGCAACAGAAGTTAAAAATCCTTTATCTGGTGAAATTATAATTAAAAAAGATCAAATGATAGATGAAAGCGGATGTGAAAAAATAGATGCCGCTGGTGTAAAGACCTTAAATGTTTATTCAGTAATGACTTGTAGCTCAAAAGAAGGAGTCTGTGCAAAATGTTATGGCAGAGACCTTTCTAGAGGAAAGATGGTACATGTTGGTGAGGCAATTGGAATGATTTCAGCACAATCAATTGGTGAGCCAGGAACACAATTGACAATGAGAACCTTTCATGTTGGAGGAACTGCATCTGTTAAACAAGATTCACAAATTATATCTAGCTCAGATGGAATTTTAAAAATAATAAATACAAACTTACTTAAAGACTCAAAAAATAATCAAATTGTAATGGGTAGAAATACAGAAATTTCAATAGAGGATGATAAAGGTTTGCAAGTTGCGTCTTATAAAGTTCCTTATGGATCTAAATTATTTTTTGAAAATGAACAAAAAGTAAAAAAAGGTGCAAAAATTTGTGAATGGGACCCGTATACTACTCCTGTAATTGCAGAAAAAGATGGTATAGCAAACTATGTGGATTTAATAGATAGCGTATCAATAGCTGAAACTGTTGATGATGCGACAGGTATATCAACAAAAGCTGTTGTTGATTGGAAAACACAATCTAAAAATACAGATCTTAAACCTAGAATTACTTTAAGAGATGAAAAAGGAAATGTAATTAAAAAAGCTGATGATAATGAAGCTAGATATTATTTAGTTCCTGACTCAATTCTTTCAGTCAAGGATGGACAAAAAATTTCAGCTGGAGATGTAATAGCTAGACTACCTAAAGAAACAACTAAAACTAAAGATATTACTGGTGGATTGCCAAGAGTTGCTGAATTATTTGAAGCAAGAAAAGCAAAAGACAGTGCTATAATTGCAGAAAATGATGGAAGTGTAATTTTTGGCAAAGAAGTTAGGGGCAAACAAAGAGTTACTATTGAAGCTGAAAACGGAGAAACTTCAAGTTATTTAATACCTAAGGGCAAACATATAAATTTTAACCAAGGAGAAAAAATTAAGAAAGGCGAATATCTTTTAGATGGTCAACCTTTACCACATGATATTTTAAGAATAATGGGAATTGAAGAATTGACAGAATATTTTGTAAACCAAGTTCAAGATGTTTATAGACTACAAGGTGTAATAATAAATGACAAGCATATTGAAGTGATACTTAGACAAATGCTAAAAAAAATTGAGGTAAAAGAGTCTGGTGATAGTAAATTACTACCAGGAGAAGTTATTGATAGAATTAAATTTGAGAATATGAATGATGAACTAAAATCTGAAGGTAAGAAACCAGCTATTGGTGAAAGGGTTTTAATGGGGATAACTAAAGCTTCTTTACAAACGGAGTCATTTATTTCCGCAGCCTCGTTTCAAGAAACTACCAGAGTTTTAACTGATGCTGCTATAAAAGGTAAAGTTGATAAACTATCAGGGCTAAAAGAAAATGTAATTGTTGGAAGATTAGTACCTGCTGGAACAGGAGCTATAAAAAATACTTGGAACAAGAAAGCTCTTGAAGACGATCAAAAATTTTTATCTGACCAAGAGGCAGCCGAGACCTCTGAGGCTCAAATTAATCAATAATTATAACACCTTTTAGACCTTAATTTAGTTTGACAAATAAAATTTCTAATGTATTTTGGCCATGTTTTTGGTTGGAATGTAGTGACTAGTTCACTAAACGCTGCCATAAATAACTTGCCAGTTATTCTCATCAAAAAACAAATATATTATTTTTATGCCAACTATTAACCAATTAGTTAGAAAAAGTAGAACTAGACCAGTAACAAGAAATAAGGTTCCAGCTTTACAAAAGCAGCCTTTGAAAAGAGGTGTCTGCGTTAAAGTCTATACGACAACACCAAAAAAACCTAATTCTGCATTAAGAAAAGTAGCTCGTGTTAGACTTTCAAATGGATTTGAGGTCACTGCTTATATCCCAGGAGAAGGTCATAATCTTCAAGAACACTCTGTCGTATTGATTAGAGGGGGAAGAGTTAAAGACTTGCCAGGTGTAAGATATCATATACTTAGAGGAAATCTTGATACACAGGGCGTTGCGAATAGAAAACAAAGAAGATCTTTATACGGAACAAAAAAAGGTAAATAGTAAATGTCAAGAAAAAGAAAAGCACCAAAAAAATTACCTGTTATAGACCCTAAATATAAATCCACAATTATCCCAAAACTAATTAATTCAATTATGTATGATGGAAAAAAAACTATAGCAGAAAAAATTATTTACGAGGCTATTGAAAAAATAAAAACAAAATCAAAAGATGAACCTTTAAATGTATTTAATGACGCAATTAATAATATTAAACCCACTGTAGAAGTTAGGTCGAGAAGAGTTGGAGGAGCAACATATCAAGTTCCAGTTGAAGTAAAATCTAAAAGATCTCAAGCTCTAGCATTAAGATGGTTAATAGATGCATCAAGAAAAAGAAAAGACAAAAAGATGTCTGATAAGATTTTCAATGAGATTTTTGATGCTTATCAAAACAAAGGATCAGCAATAAAAAAAAGAGAGGATACACATAAAATGGCAGAGTCAAATAAGGCATTTGCTCATTTTAGATGGTAATTTAAATGTCTAGAACGCACACATTAGATAAATATAGAAATATTGGTATTATGGCTCATATAGATGCAGGCAAAACTACAACTACTGAAAGAATTCTTTATTATACAGGAAAAAGTCATAAAATTGGAGAGGTTCATGATGGAGCAGCTACAATGGACTGGATGGAGCAAGAGCAAGAAAGAGGAATTACAATAACTTCTGCTGCAACAACCTGTTTTTGGAATGATCATAGAATCAACATTATAGATACACCTGGACATGTCGATTTTACTATTGAAGTCGAAAGATCTTTAAAAGTTCTTGATGGTGCTGTTGCAGTTTTTGATGGTGTGGCAGGTGTTGAGCCACAGTCAGAGACGGTTTGGAGGCAGGCAGATAAATATAAGGTTCCTAGAATTTGTTTTGTAAACAAATTAGATAGAACTGGTGCAGATTTTTTTAGATGTGTGGGAATGATAAAAGATAGATTAGGTGCTAAACCATTGGTAATGCAAGTTCCAATTGGTGCAGAATCTTCTTTAAAAGGTGTGGTTGATTTAATTAAAATGAAAGCTGTTGTTTGGAAAAATGAAGATCTTGGCGCTGCATGGGAATTAGTAGATATACCTGATGATTTAAAAGACATATCCGAAAAGTATCGACAAGAATTAGTTGAAACTGCTGTTGAGCAAGATGAGAAATTAATGGAAGACTATCTTGCGGGGAATGATATTTCAGAGGAAGATTTAAATAAATGTATAAGAAAAGGTTGCTTAGGATTTGATTTTGTTCCTGTTTTAACTGGTTCAGCATTTAAAAATAAAGGTGTACAACCTTTATTAGATGCAGTTGTAAATTACTTGCCAAGTCCAAAAGATATTGGATCAATTAAGGGAACAAAACCTGGCTCAGAAGATGAAATTGAAATGAAATTCGATGATAGTGCCCCTTTTTCAGCTTTAGCGTTTAAAGTTGCAAATGATCCATTTGTTGGAAGTTTAACATTCATTAGAATTTATTCTGGAACAGTAAAGTCAGGCACTGGTATTTACAACACATCTAAAGATAAAGAAGAAAGAGTTGGAAGAATGCTTTTAATGCATGCAAACTCAAGAGAAGATATTAAAGAAGCAAACGCTGGTGATATAGTTGCTTTAGCTGGTTTAAAAAATACAATTACTGGACATACTCTTGCAAATAAAGATGCCCCAGTATTACTTGAGCCTATGGAATTTCCGGATCCGGTAATAGAAATTGCTGTAGAACCTAAAACAAAAGCTGACCAAGAAAAAATGGGAGAAGCCCTAGGAAGATTGGCTAAAGAAGACCCATCTTTTAGAGTTACCTCCGATGAAGAATCTGGACAAACAATAATCAAAGGAATGGGAGAGTTACACCTAGACATAATTGTAGACAGAATGAAAAGAGAATTTAAAGTAGAAGCAAATGTTGGCGCTCCACAGGTTGCTTATAGAGAAACAATATTGTCACCTGCTGAAAATGACTACACACACAAAAAACAGAGTGGAGGTGCAGGACAGTTTGCAAGAGTCAAACTTACTGTAGAACCTCTTGAACCTGGTAAAGGAAGAGAAATAGAAAGTAAAATTAAAGGCGGCGCAATTCCAAAAGAATTTATACCAGGTGTAGAAAAAGGTGTAGAAAGCGTAGCAGATGGTGGAATTTTAGCAGGTTTCCCTCTTATAGATTACAAAGTAACTATTGTTGACGGCCTTCACCATGACGTAGACTCAAGTGTTTTAGCTTTTGAATTAGCATCAAGACAATGCTTCAAAGAAGCTTGCACTAAAGCAACATTAAAATTGCTTGAGCCTATAATGCGAGTAGAAGTAGTAACACCTGAAGATTATATGGGTGATGTGATAGGTGATTTAAATAGTAGAAGAGGGCAAATCAGTACTCAAGAACAAAGAGGTAATGCAACAGTTATAACAGCAATGGTACCTCTTGCAAATATGTTTGGTTATATAAACAACTTAAGATCTATGTCACAGGGTAGAGCACAATATTCTATGTTCTTTGATCATTACGATAAGGTGCCACAAAATGTACAAGACGAAGTAACGAAAAAAACAGGTTAATTATGGAAAAACAAAATATAAGAATTAAACTTAGAGCTTACGACAATAAAGTTCTTGATCAATCTACAGAGGAAATAGTTAATACTGTTAAAAGGACAGGTGCCAATATTAAAGGTCCAATACCACTGCCTACTAAAAAAGAAAGATATACAGTTCTTAGATCTCCTCATATTGATAAAAAAAGTAGAGAACAATTCGAAACAAGAACACATAAAAGATTAATAGATATTATAGAGCCAACACCTGCAACCGTAGAAGCATTAATGAAACTTGATTTAGCATCAGGTGTTGATGTGGAGATAAAAATATAATGAGTGAAATAGGATTAATTGGAAAAAAAATAGGGATGACTAGGGAATTTTTTAAAACAGGACAATCAGTTCCTGTAACAGTTTTAAAAGTAGAAAAGGGTCGAGTTATACAATTAATAAATAAGGAGCAAAGAGGATATAATGCCATTCAACTAGGGTTTGGAAAGATTAAAAATTCAAAGTTATCGAAATCTATGAAAGGTTATTTTGCAAATAAAAATACAGAACCAAAAAAAATTTTAAAGGAATTTAGGGTAAAAAATATAGAAGAATATAAAGAGGGAAATGAATTTGGAATTGAAATTTTTAAAGATATAAAATTTTTAGATGTTAAATCCAAAACCATTGGAAAGGGTTTTGCCGGAGCA
Source organism: uncultured Pelagibacteraceae bacterium (assembly GCA_902581405.1). Lineage (GTDB taxonomy): Bacteria > Pseudomonadota > Alphaproteobacteria > Pelagibacterales > Pelagibacteraceae > Pelagibacter. Next base: position 10,655 of record CACHOJ010000015.1, read on the forward strand.
ATGAAAAGACATAATTTTGGTGGTTTGAGAGCATCTCATGGAGTATCAATATCGCATAGAGCCCATGGATCAACAGGACAAAACCAAGATCCAGGTAAAGTATTTAAAGGAAAAAAAATGGCTGGACACATGGGGAATAAAATCAGATCTATGCAAAATCTTGAAATTATTAAAAGAGATCTGGAAAATGAATTACTTTTTATAAAAGGGTCTATACCTGGATCGAAAAACTCAGAAGTATTAATAAAAAAAGCAGTTAAAAACATAAATAAACTTACAATTGATGAAAAAATAGAAATTTCAGAAAAATCAAAGAAAACAAAAGATAAAAAAAAATAATTTATGAAACTTGACAAATTAAATATTGATGGAAAAAAAGAGACAATAGATATATCTGATAAAATAGTTGCGGCTAAAGTTAATGAACAGTTGATCAGCAACGTCTTATATAAAAATAATGCAAATTACAAAGGAAGACGAGCCAAAACAAAACAAAAAAATGAGATAACTGGATCTACTTCAAAAATTTATGCTCAAAAAGGTACAGGTAATGCAAGACACGCAAGTAAGAAAGCACCAATATTTGTAGGTGGTGGAGTTGCGCATGGTCCTAAAGGACAAACAAGCTATAAAATGAGAAAACTGAATAAAAGTGAAAAGAAGTTAAGCGTAGCATCGTTAATAACAAAAAAAAATAATTTAA
>CACHOJ010000016.1 GCA_902581405.1 uncultured Pelagibacteraceae bacterium
TTTTTCTCATAATCATTTTTAAATAAGCCTGGGTCTGCAAAACCAAGAGTTTCGATAGATATTTTTTCTTCAGTATTTAATATATTTGAAGATCTTTTGTATACTGCAATAGTTTCAAAACCGATTTCTTTTTTAATATTTTTATTTAAACATAAAGATTTTTTATAAGCCTTTAATAAATCATCCAATCCAAGCAAAAATGTTGAGCTTTCAATTATATCTTGTCTTATTTTTTTTTCTCTTAAATAATTTTTTAATCTTTCAATTATGAAATCGCTTAATTCGTTTTGTATCTTTTTGGTGTCAAAATCATAGCCTTGATCTCTATATGCTGAACAGGTGTAAACGATTAAATCTTTTAGTTTGATTTTTATTTCATTTTCAATAATTAATCTGACAAGACTTATTGCCATTCTTCTTATGGCATATGGGTCTTTTGAACTAGAAGGTTTTAGATTTATTCCAAAAAAACCTACTAATGAATCTAGTTTATCACTTAAAGATAAAGCAACACTGTACATTTTTTTTGGTAGTTTGCTTTCCATCCCGTTAGGCAAATATTGTTCAGATACAGCAAGACAAACTTCTTTATCAAACCCTTGAAACTTTGCAAAGTGACCGCCAACAATACCTTGGAGTTCTGGAAACTCTCCAACAAGATCAGACATTAAATCAACTTTACAAATTGATGTGGCTATTTCAATTTTATCTTTACTAATTAAAAAATCATCAGAAATTAATGATGATAACTTTCTCATTCTTTGAATTTTATCAAAGTAGGATCCTAAACCTTTAAAATAATTTATATTTTTTAATTTATCTACTTGTTTAATTAAATTTTGAGTTTTATTTTTTTCCCAAAAGAACTCGGCATCGCTTAATCTTGCCTCGATCACTCTCTCATTTCCTAATTTAACAAACCCTTTATTGTCTTTTATATCTGAAACTACAAAAAAATTATTTGTAAGATTATTTTTTTTGTCAAAAATTGGTAAATATTTTTGATGACTCTGCATAGTCGTAATCAATATTTCACTAGGCACATTCAAAAATTTTTTATCAAAATCGCAAACAATTACTGCTGGTTTTTCAACTATATTTACTATTTCATCTATAAGCCTATCGTTCTGTTCGATTTTTAATTTTTTTTTATTAATTATTTCATTAATCTTATTCTGTATTATTTTTTTTCTTAAATCTTGATCAATTAAAATACCTTTTTGTTTAAAAAATTTTAAATACGAATTAAAGTCATTAAAAATTTTTAAACCTTCTTCTAGTGATTTATCTATAAAAGTTTTGTTAGAGCTATTTATATGATTAAAAACAAAATTAAGAGGTTTTTTATTAAATATTGCTAAAATGGATTTAAGAGGTCTTCCCCAGTAAAGATCATAATTTGCCCATTTCATTGATTTTTTCCAAGTTATCTTTGTTAAGATTTCACTTAAATTTTTTTCTAATAAATCTGAAACTTTTATTTTTCTAGTCTCTTTTTTAAAAAAGTAGAATTCACCTTTCTCAGTACTTTTTTTAAAGATTTTTTCTAATGTTGTATTATTTGATCTAATAAATCCTTCTAAAGCTTTTTCAGAGGCATTAACATTTGGACCTCTTATTTCTTGTGAGTTAAGTTTAATTTCATTTGGGATTTTATCAATATGGAGAACTAGTCTATTTGGCGTTGAATAAACGTTGAAATTTTCATTAAATTTAATTTGGTTATCAATAAAAAAATTTTTAATATTTTTTTTTAACTCATTCCTTGCATTAATTTGAAGCTTTGCAGGAATTTCCTCACTAAATAGCTCTACAAATAATTCTGACATTAACTTTGGCTTTCAATCCAAACTTTCCCAATTGATTTAGTTAGTTCCCTTATCCTTGCAATATATTCAGCCCTTTGTGCTACGCTAATTACCCCTCTCGCATCTAGAATATTAAATACATGGCTACATTTTAAACATTGATCGTATGCTGGAAGTGAAATCTTTTTTTCAACTAATAATTTTGTTTCCTCTTCAAGCATATCAAATATTTTAAATAAATTATCAGTATTGGCATATTCAAAATTATAAGCTGAAAATTCTTTTTCTGATTGATGGAAAACATCTTTGTATAAAATGCCATCATTATTCCAATTCAAATCAAAAACGTTTTTTTTATCTTGAATAAACATACACAATCTTTCCAAACCATAAGTAATTTCTACAGACACAGGATTACATTCAATGCCAGCCATTTGTTGGAAATAAGTAAATTGTGTAACTTCCATTCCATCACACCAAACTTCCCATCCAAGGCCTGCTGCTCCTAAAGTTGGACTTTCCCAGTCATCTTCTACAAATCTAATATCATGATCTTCATGATTAATTCCAATCGAATTTAAACTATTTAAATACATTTTTTTAATATCTTTTGGAGAAGGTTTTATTAAAACTTGAAATTGATAATAATGTTGTAATCTATTTGGATTGTCTCCATATCGTCCATCAGTAGGTCTACGTGATGGTTGGACATAAGCAGTTTTCCATGGTTTTGGTCCTAGAGATCTTAGAGTGGTTGCAGGATGAAATGTTCCAGCTCCTACCTCTAGGTCGTACGGTTGTAATATTACACAACCTTTTTTTGCCCAAAATTTTTGCAAATTAAAAATTGTATCTTGAAAAGAAAAATTATTTTTTTTTATTTTAGAGGCCATATCTTTGCCAGATTGATCTTTCCTCTAACACACTTAAAATCTTCTCAGCATAGTTTTCTGAGGATGATAATTTTTTTGACAACCATCCCTTAGATTTTTCAAACTTCTTAATCTCAATTTGATCTCCAAATTTTTCTCTTAATATTTGTTCTGCATTTCCCAAACCATCTATTAAACCTAATTCTTTTGCTTTTTTTCCAGCCCAAAACTCACCTGAAAAAAGTTCAATACCAGAGTTTTTGTTTAGTTTTTCTTTTCTACTCTCCTCAACGACATCAATAAAGTCCTGATGAATTTCTAATTGAATATTTTTTAACCGATTTATATCCTCTTCTTTTTCATCAAGAAAAGGGTCTAAAGTACTTTTATTCTTTCCTGCTGTATATACTCTTCTTTGAACTCCAATTTTTTCTATTAAGTTTTTAAATCCGAATGATGCAGATATAACGCCAATTGATCCTATTATCGAACTTGAGTTTGCATATATCTCATCACCAGCACAAGCGATCAGGTATCCACCGGACGCAGCCACATCTTCAGCAAAAACAATCACTTTTTTTTTTGTTTTTTTTGATTGTTCCTTAATAAGTTTATATATCAGATGTGATTGAACTGGAGATCCTCCTGGTGAGTTTATTGTAATTGCTACTACTAATGCTTTTTTTAGTGAAAAAGCTTTTTTAATTATTTCTTCCTGGCTTGAATAATCTATTCCCTGTCTAAATTTTCCAGCATTTCCTATAACGCCAGATAGTTTAAGATGGCTAATAACTTTTTTTTTTTTTAAAAATGAAAACATTAAAATTTTTATAAATTTTATAATTATATTATAAACCCTAGTTATAATTAAAGAATAAGGTGCGTCAATTGATAAGTATATTAATAATTTGTATATAATAGTTTTAAAATATGGGAACTGTAATACAGCTTAAAAAACAAATTAATAATTCTTATACTGACTTAAAAAACTCAGTTGAAGATAAGTTGATTCTAGTTGAAGAAAAAATTAATTCCAGATTAGCAAGTAAAGTTGAGTTAGTTCAAAAGATGACAAAATATCATTTAAGCACCGGAGGTAAAAGACTTAGAGCTCTATTAACGTTGCAGTGCTCAAAAATTTGTGGATACGAGAAAGGATTAAGAGATGTTAATCTAGCCGCATGTGTTGAATTAATCCATGCAGCAACTTTAATGCACGATGATGTAATTGATAACTCTAAAATTAGAAGAGGGAAAAAGACCTTAAATAAGATCTGGGGGAATCACTCATCAATTTTAGTAGGCGATTATCTCTTAAGCAAATGTTTTGAAATGATGGTTGAAGATGGAAATTTAGAATTGCTTAAACTTTTGGCTAACACATCATCAGAAATTGCTCAAGGTGAAGTTCTACAATTGCAACACAATAAAGAAATAGACATGTTAGAGGAGACTTATCTTAATATTATTTCCTCAAAGACTGCATCATTATTTGCAGCAGCTACTAAAGTTGGCGCAATTATTTCAGAAAAAGATTTAAAATTTAAAAATGCTCTAGAATTTTATGGAAAAAACTTAGGTCTCACATTTCAAATTGCGGATGATACATTAGATTATAATTCTGAATTAAAACTATTTGGAAAAAACATTGGTAATGATTTTTATGAGGGTAAAGTAACTTTACCTATAATTCTACTTTATCAAAAATTAAATGATTTTGAAAAACAAAAATTAAAATCTTTATTTGAAAAACAAATTCGTGAAAAGAAAGATTTAGAATATGTTCTAAATCTAATAAAAAAAAATAATATAATTAAAGAGTGTTATAAAAAAGCAGAGCATTACATAAATTTAGCTTCTAATTCTTTAAGTGTATTTGAAGAGTCTGATGATAAAAATGTGCTTAAAAATTTAACATCTTTTAGTATAGAGAGAAATTTCTAAGGGCTTAGCAATACTTTTTTCCAACTTTTAGTTTTTTTAATGTATTTCAATCTTTCATGAATTCGATTTTGACCATCAAGCCAGAATTCTATTTCTTTAGGTTTTATTCTCCAGCCTGACCAGTATTCTGGTCGTGGTATTTTTTTTGGATTTGGGAATTTTTTTTTAAATTCTTTAATAGATTTATATAAATCATCTCTTTTTTTTAAAATGCTGCTCTGCTGTGAAGCCCAAGCGCCAATTCTACTTCCATATGCTCTTGATTTATAATAATCATCAGCTTCTTTTTTTGAAACTTTAGATGCAATACCAATTACCCTAATTTGTCTTTGTAAGCTTTTCCAATGAAAACACATGGAAATTTTTGAAGAATTTTTAATGGCTTTACTTTTATCACTTTTTAAATTTGTATAAAAAACGAAACCATTTTTATCAAAATCTTTAAGAAGAACCATTCTGACTGTTGGAAATCCTTTTTTATTAACAGTACCTACAGCAAACGCATTTGGGTCATTAATTTCAGTTTTTTTTGCTTTATTGAACCATTCTTCAAAAAGTTTTATTGGGTTATTATGATCTTTAAAGCAAAGATTTAATCCAAGTGAGTTTTTTTCGTTCATAATTTTAAAAAAATAATTTATACAGTAAGATAATGTCATTTAATACTTTTGGAAAGTTATTTAGATTTACTACTTGGGGAGAGTCTCATGGTCCTGCAATTGGGTGTATTGTGGACGGATGCCCACCAAATGTTCCTATAAAGGAAAGTGATATTCAAAAAGAACTTAATAAACGAAAACCGGGTCAATCTAAATTCACAACACAAAGAAAAGAGGACGACAAAATTAATATTTTATCTGGTGTTTTTGAGGGAAAAACTACTGGAACTCCAATATCTTTAATAATTTATAACAAAGACATGAGATCTAGAGATTATGAGACGATAAAGAACAAATTTCGACCAGGACATGCAGATTTCACTTATTTTAAAAAGTATGGAATTCGGGATTATAGAGGAGGTGGAAGACAATCGGCCCGTGAGACTGCAGCAAGAGTTGCAGCAGGGGCAATTGCAAAAGTAGTTTTGAAAAATAAGATTGGTGCTAAATATCAAGCAGTCGGTGCAGTTATTCAATTAGGAATTTTAGGGTGTGATATAAACAAATGGAAAGATAAAACTATATCCACAAATCCATTTTTTTGTCCCGATAAATCTGTAATTAAGCTCTGGGAAAAATATTTACTAGGCATAAGAAAAGCTGGTTCATCTTGTGGGGCAATAATTGAGATAAGAGCAAGAGGAATACCTCTAGGACTTGGAGCGCCAATATATTCCAAATTAGATATGGATTTAGCAGCTGCAATGATGAGCATTAATGCTGTAAAGGGGGTAAATATTGGATCAGGAATGGATTCCGCTATGCTAACTGGGGAAGAAAACTCTGATGAAATTTTACAAAGAAAAGGAAAAACTAGTTTTAAATCAAACAATGCTGGTGGAATTTTGGGTGGAATTTCAACAGGACAAGAAATAAAAATTTCATTTGCTGTTAAACCGACTTCATCGATTTTATCATCTAGAAAAACGATTGATAAGTTTGGCAAAAATACAACAATATCTGTTAAAGGAAGACATGACCCATGTGTAGGAATTAGAGCAGTCCCAATAGGAGAAGCTATGATGCATTGTGTAATTCTTGACCACTATTTAATGAACACTGCTCAAAATAAAATTTAATTAAATTTTTTTATTAAAACTTTTGAATTTAATGTATCTAAAATCTTATTTTCTATTCCAATTGAATCAAGATTTGCAAATTTATACATTAACTCTGGTTTATCATGATCTATAAACCTATCGGGCAATATCATTGATCTAAATTTTAAATTGCTATCTAGAAGATTTTTTTCACTAAGAAATTGGCTAACATGAGATCCAAATCCACCAATAGATCCCTCCTCTATTGTGATTAAAACTTCATGCTCTGTTGCAATTTGCCAGATTAAATTTTCATCTAAAGGTTTTGCAAATCTTGCATCAATTATAGAAATATTTATTCCTTTTTTAGATAAATTTTCAGATGCTAAAATACACTCATGAAGTCTTGCACCAAAATTTAAAATTACAACTTTTTTTCCAGTTTTAATAATTTTTCCTTTACCCAACTCAATTTTTTCATTTATTTCTGGTAATTCAACCCCTAGACCATTTCCTCTTGGATATCTAAAAGCTGAAGGTCTATCATTAATATCTATTGAGGTATTGATCATTCTTACAAGTTCGGCTTCATCGCTAGCCGCCATTACTACAAAATTCGGTAGTGTTGATAAGTATGTTATATCAAACGAGCCTGCATGTGTTGGTCCATCAGCGCCAACTAGTCCAGCTCTATCAATTGCAAATCTTACTGGCAAGGATTGAATTGCAACATCATGAACAACTTGATCATAAGCTCTTTGAAGAAAAGTTGAGTATATTGCTGCATATGGTTTAAATCCCTCAGTAGCCATTCCAGCGGCAAAAGTTACTGCGTGCTGTTCTGCTATTCCAACATCAAACATTCTGTTAGGAAATTTTTTTCCAAATAAATCAATACCTGTTCCTGATGGCATCGCTGCAGTTATACCAACAACTTTACTATCCTTTTCAGCATGCTTGATTAAGGTGTTAGCAAATACTTTTGTATATGATGGTGCATTAGATGAAGACTTTATCTGTTCTCCTGTTTTTACATTAAATTTTGAAACTCCATGAAATTTATCTTCTGATTTTTCTGCGAATTTATAACCTTTTCCTTTTTCAGTTTTTACATGAACTAAAATTGGACCATCATAATTAATTTCTTTTGCATTTTTAAATACAGAAACCATTGTATCAATATCATGTCCATCTATTGGTCCAATGTAATAAAATCCCATGGAATTAAATAAAGTACCACCAGTAACTGCAGATCTTAAAAAATCCTCTGCTTTCCCTGCTTTGTTTTTAAATCTTTTTGAGAAGGCAGATATGATTAATTTTAATGTCTCTCTAAAACTAAAATAAATCTTACCTGACAGAATTTTTGCAAGATACTTTCTCATAGCTCCAACAGGTTTTGCAATTGACATGTCATTATCGTTTAAAACGACTATCATTTTTGTCTTACTTTCTCCTGCGTTGTTCATTGCCTCATATGCCATACCAGCACTTATCGCTCCATCACCTATGACCGCAATTACATTATCAGATTTATTTGACAATTTATTAGCAACAGCCATTCCTAACGCCGAAGATATAGAAGTTGAACTATGAGCAGCGCCGAATGGATCATACTCGCTTTCCGATCTTTTTGTAAAACCAGACAATCCCCTCCCTTTTCTAAGTGTTCTAATTTTATTTTTCCTACCAGTTAATATTTTATGAGGATAAGTTTGGTGCCCAACATCCCAAATTAATTTATCATGTGGAGTATTAAATATATAATGCAAAACCACAGTGAGCTCTACAACTCCAAGACCAGCTCCTAGGTGTCCACCTGTTTCTGAAACAACGTCAATTAATTCTTGTCTGACCTCTTCGGCCAAAACTTTTATCTCAGATTGAGATAATTTTCTGATATCACTTGGAAAATTGACATTGTTTAAAAATTTGTAATTACTGCTCATTTTGTTCTACTTAAAATATAATTTATGGTTTCTTCTAGATCTCTACTTTTTTTTCCAAATTTATTTAAACTTTTGAATATATTTAATTTCAGTTTATTTGCATATTTAATAGTATTTTTAGTACCTAGTAAACTTATTAAAGTAGCTTTTCCCATTTTTAAATCTTTTCTAGTTTTTTTTCCAACGGTTGATGTTTTTCCCTTTAAATCTATTAAATCATCAGCAATTTGGAACAATAGGCCTATTTCATTACCAATTTTATTAAACATTCCTAAATATTTTATTTTACCTGACATAATAATTGGTGCCACACAACAAAAACTAAAAAGCTTACCAGTTTTCTTAATTTGCATATCAATAATTTGTCTTTTATTTTTTTTTATTTTTTCATAACTTAAATCTAGATATTGACCTCCAGCTATACCAGAATGACCAGAACTCTCTGATAGTAAGTTTATTAATTTTATTTTCTTCTTTTCACTTAAATTTAATTTTTTCTGGCTCAAAATTTGGAAAGCTATTGTAAGTAAAGAATTACCAGCGAGTATGGCTGTGGACTCACTAAATTTCTTATGGGTCGTCAACTTTCCTCTCCTTAAATTATCATTATCCATACAGGGTAAATCATCATGAATTAGTGAGTAAGCATGAATGCACTCTACTGCAGCAGCTACTTGCAAGATATTTTTTTTATTTATTTTAAATATTGAACCAACATCAAATAATATTTTTGATCTTATTTTTTTTCCTCCAGGAAGAAGTCCATACAACATTGGTTTGATTAGATCTGTATTTTTTTCTTTAGAAAAATATCGATAAAGATAATCGTTAGTTTTTTTAACAATTCTATTTAGTTTTTTTTCCATCTTTCTTTGATTTTATTTCTTTGATTTTTGAATTTGATTTTTCTGATATTTCTTTAAAGTTTTTTTGAAATTTTTTTTCTATAAGTTTATTTATTTTAATCAAATTTGCATAGTCCTCTGATTTGTTTTCTAAATTTATTTCATTTTCCAAATTTTTAATAATTTTATCAGCTAAATCCGTAAGCTCATTTAAAGATTTTGATGTAATATCATCTAGCAAATTTTTTTCATTCATATATTAGTTGGTAATATTATATGAAAATTGACGATTCAAATATCAAAAAAACAATAAAATATTTGAATAATGATGAATGTGTAGCAATCCCAACCGAAACTGTTTATGGGTTGGCTGCAAATGCCTACTCAAAAAAGGCTGTATCAAAAATATTTAAGTTAAAAAAAAGACCTAGTAGTAATCCTTTAATTGTTCACTATTATGATATCAATCAATTAAAAAAGGATTGTGAATTAAATAGTGTTTTCAGGAGGCTTTACAAAAAATTTTGCCCAGGAGCAATTTCGTTTGTTTTAAAGCTTAAAAAGACTAGTAAAATTTCAAAAATAGTCACAAATAACTCAAATTTGGTAGCAGTAAGATTTCCAAGTCATCATTTAACCAGAAAGATATTAAAAGAAATTGATTATCCTCTCGCAGCTCCGAGTGCAAATATTTCATCAAGTATTAGTCCAGTTTCAAAACAAGACGTAATTGATGAATTTGGAAATAAAATTAAATTTGTTTTAGAAGGAGGCTCTTCAAAGGTAGGTTTGGAGTCTACTATAATAAATCTTGTCGGTAAGCCTAATATTCTTAGATTGGGAGGTATAGACAGTAAAACAATTTATAAATTTATCAAATCATCAAAAAATAATCAAAAAAGAGAAGTAAATGTAAAAATGCCAGGTAGCAGTAAATTGCATTATT
>CACHOJ010000017.1 GCA_902581405.1 uncultured Pelagibacteraceae bacterium
CAGTACTTTTTATTGACGGAAAACCAACAGAGGTTTATTCTTCTAGAAAAGGTCATAATGCTTATTTTGTTAATCAAAATAAACAATTTAACTTAAAAGAATACATTAAAATGAACAATGAGTGATAATATTTTACCAAGTCAAAAAATCTTTAGCATAAAAGATGCGAGAGAACTATCACGTAAACGTCTTCCCAAACTAGTTTTTGATTTTATTGATGGCGCATCTGGAGATGAGAAACTTGCCGAAATCAACAGTATAGCTCTAGACCAAATTAGATTAGAGCCCAAAGTTTTAAGAAATGTTGAAAAAAGATCTCTTAAAAAAAAGGTATTAGGATATGAATTTAATTTTCCATTTGGTTTTGCTCCAATGGGAATGACTAATTTATCTTGGCCAGGAGCAGACTCTATGTTAGCCGCTGAAAGTGCAAGAAATAATATTCCAACCTGTGTTTCTATGGCTTCTACTACAACATTAGAAAAGATGTATGAACTCTCAGAAGGTCATTCTTGGATGCAGTTATATATTTTCCAAGATGAAAATTTTGTGATGGAGCTTTTGGAAAGAGCAAAAAATACTGGTTATGAGGTAGCAATTTTAACTGTAGATGTACCAGTTTTATCTAGAAGAACTAGAGATGATAAAAATGGTTTCTCTTATCCTTTTAAGATAGGTCCAAAACAATTTTTTGATTTTGCAACTCATCCGACTTGGTCTATATCAACTTTAATGAGTGGAATTCCTAAGCCTATGAATTATGTAACGTCAAAAAGTGGAGATGGAATTTTTAAAAGAAAAGAAAGTAGAGGTTCTACTGATTGGAATACCCTTAAAAGAGTAAGGGATAAATGGAAAGGCAAACTTATTGTTAAAGGAGTAATGTCTCCTGATGATGCAATAAAAATAAAAGATGCTGGTGCAGATGCTATTCAGGTTTCAAACCATGGTGGTAGACAATTAGACAGTGCTACAGCAGCGATTAATATGCTTCCGCTAATCAGAAAATCGGTTGGAACTAATTTTCCTCTAATCTTTGATAGTGGGATAAGAAGTGGAAGTGATATAGTGAGAGCGCTAGCATTTGGTGCAGATTATGCAATGATTGGAAGACCCGTAATGTATGCTATGGGAGCAGATGGTAAAAAAGGATTAAGAAGAATAGTTGAGATTATAAAAGAAGAAGTTAGTACCACTCTAGGGTTGGTTGGATTAAATGATATTAATGATGTAACATCTGAGATAGTAATAGACAATACTATTAATAAGGTAAATTATTAAATGAGTGAGAATAAAATTAGAGGTGGAGCGTTATTAGCTAGAGCTCTAAAAGATAAGGGAATTAGTAAAGTTTTTACTCTTGCGGGAGGTTTTTGTAATCCAGCAATTGAGGGGTTTGCTGAGTGTCAAATTGAAGTGATAAATACTCCTCACGAACAAATTGCAGGTCATTTAGCAGATGGCAATACAAGAATTACTCGTAAACCATCAGTATGCTTAGTAGGACCAGAGGGATTTACAAACGCAGTTCCTTCTATGATGGAGGCTTGGGGTGAGAGAAGTCCTGTTATTTATATTACAGGTTCAAGCAGCCTTAAAAGGCAAGGTTCAGGTGGATTTAAAGAAATAGATGATGTTTCAATCGCAGCCCCTTTAACAAAATACAGTGCAAGCATTACCGATGGAGCTAGAATAAGAGAATTTGTCGACAAAGCATATCACATTGCCACCAACGGTTATCCAGGTGCAGTACATCTTAGTCTTCCGGTAGATATAATGTTTTCATCTTTTGCAGAAGAAGTAGGATTAGAAGAAAGACCATTTTCTCATAAAGCGAAACCTTTAGCAAAAGCTTGGCCAGATCCAAATTCTCTATCAGAAGTTTTAGAACTTGCTTGTAATGCTAAAAAACCAATTATAATAGGTGGCCATGGAGTTTGGTGGTCTCATTCAGAAAAAAATCTTGAAGCAGCTGGTAATAATTTAAATATACCAATCTTTAATGTCCCATATCATCAAAAATTATTAGGTGAGGAAGCAAATGCTTATATGGGATTAGCTGATATACACCAATATCCTCCCTCAGAATATGCACTACAAAATTCAGATCTAGTACTTGTAGTTGGAGCGCGTTTAGACAATCAAATGAATTTTGGAAACCCACCTTTTATACCTAAATCATCAAAGTTAGTTTGTATAAATGGTTCTCACGAGGAAGTAGAACTTAATAGAGCGGCTGATTTTTGTTTATTAAGTGATCCTGGTGTTTTTCTGGATACATTATCTAATTTAAAGAAAAATAATAAGTGGACTTTAGGTACAACTTGGTTCGAAGAAAATAAAAAAAAGAAAAAAGAATGGGTAGATAAATCCTTGAAAGATTTAGAGATAGAGGCTGAGGCATCAAAAAAAAATGGGGGAAAAATTCATCCTCTACAACTTTCATTAGATGTCCAACAAGAAATGGGCGAAAATGACTGGCTTGTTATAGATGGAGGGAATACACATTTCTGGTCAGAAATTGCAATTAATATTGCAGGTGCAAAAGGTAAAAAATTAAAAGGTATCTTGCATCCTGGAACATTTAGTATGTTAGGTGTTGGTGTTTCGTTTGCTTTATCTGCTAAAAATCATAATCCAGATTCAAATGTTGTTCTTATAAGTGGAGATGGTGCGTTTTTATCAGGAGGTATGTCTATTGAAAGTGTATTTTATGAAAAAAAACCTATTACTGTTGTAATTGATAACAATGGCGGATTGGCCTCAATTGGACAACAACAAGAGAGATTATTTAAAAGTGGAAAAAGCGTTGCAACTGATTTTAGAGACATCCCATTTCATAAGATTTTTGAGGGTTTTGGAGGGTATGGAGAATTAGTTAATAAAAGAGAAGAGCTAGCACCGGCACTTAAAAGGGCAATGGAAAGTGGAAAACCTGCATGTGTAAATGTTAAAGCAAAACCAGTATTAAGCCCAATAGTCTCTGCAGTTGCAAGCAAAAGAGAAAAGTCATCAATAGAATAAAATGGCAATATTTTCATCACACTTATTAGATGCTACTAATGGATCTCATGCTGGGAATATTGATGTAATAATTTATCAAATAAAAGAAAATGGAGACAAAGAAATTTTCTTTGAAAGTAAATCCGATGATGGTGGTAGAATACATAAAGAATTTAATCTAAGTGATGATGATATCAAGTGCGAATATGAAATGATTTGCAAAACTGGTGATTATTTTTCTGAGAAAAAAATTGTTTCTGAAATAAATATTAAATTTAAAATGGAAGATAATAATAAAAAATATCATATACCCATAATAATTTCTAAAAATAGCTATACTGTATGGTGGTCAAAATAGAATGAGTGGTGAAAATTTAATACATCAAAAAAATATTAAATTAAATATGTCTAGACGTATAAGGCGCACTCCATTTACTAACAAGGTTGAAGAATGTGGCGTGTCAGATTTTACAGTTGTAAACCACATGTTGTTACCAAAAGGATTTAAAAATACAGTTGAGGAAGATTACTGGCATTTAAGAGAGGAAGTTCAAGTCTGGGACGTATCTTGCCAAAGACAAGTACAAATTTCAGGTCCTGATGCAGCAAAACTTGTACAAAAAATGACACCTCGCTCAATAAAAAAAATGGAAACTGGAAAATGTTTTTATATTCCAATAATAGATGAGACCGCAGGAATGATCAATGATCCTGTTTTACTTAAACTAGACGATGATATGTTTTGGATTTCAATAGCTGACTCAGATATTCTGCTATGGGCAAAAGGTATTGCATTAGGTTCTGGATATAATGTTGAAATAGTAGAGCCAGATGTTTATCCATTGGCTATTCAAGGTCCTAAATCCGAAGACCTTTTGGTTTCAATATTTGGTGAAGACATAAAAAAATTAAAATTTTTCAATTTTAAAGTTTTTGATTTTTTGGGTACAAAACAAATAATCGCAAGGTCAGGATATAGCAAGCAAGATGGTTTTGAAATTTATTTTAAAGGATTTGAAACTCATTTTAATGAAATTGAACTTGGTGAAAAGCTTTGGGATATCATTTGGGATCATGGTCAAAAATTTAATTTATCTCCAGGATGTCCAAACCTAATTGATAGAATTGAGGCAGGACTTATGTCCTATGGTAATGATTTCACTAGAGAAAATAACCCACTAGAATGCAATCTTGAGAAATATTGTAAGCAAGAATATGATCATGATTTTATTGGAAAAGATGCTTTGAGAAAGATTCAATCTGAAGGAATTAAACAACAGATGAGAGGAATAATTTTTGATGGTGAACCCTGCAAGCCAACAGGAGTTCCTTTGCCAGTATACTCAAAAAACAATAAAAAGATTGGACAAATTGCTTCTGGAATTTATTCCCCAAGAATTAAGAAAAATATAGGTTTATCAATGATAAATAGAGATTTTTGGGAATTCGGGAATGAAGTTTTTATAAACACTTTTAATGGAAAAAACAGAAAAGGCATTATAACTTCTTTACCATTTCCTGATTAACCTTATATTTAAATTATGTTTAAACCAGTTATAGCAGGATTTTCAAGATCACCTTTTACTATGGCTAGAAAAGGTGCCTTAATAGACTCAAAACCAGTTAATCTATTAGCAGAAGTAATTAAAGATTTAGTATCAAAATCAAATGTTAAGAAAGACGACATTGAGGATATTGTCGTTGGTTGTGCATTTCAAACAGGAGAACAAAGTTTTAATATTGGAAAGTTGACTGCTTTTCTCAGTGGTATGAATGTTAAAACCTCAGGAATGACTGTAGATAGATGGTGTGGCTCATCAATGGAAGCTATACATATCGCAGCTGGTAAAATTTCATTGGGTGCTGGAAAAGTATTTGTCTGTGGAGGAGTAGAAAGCATGACAAGAGTAAATACTGGTTTTGAACCAATCCCCTACCCTGAAAGTAAGACAGATAATCCACATGTTTATTTTTCAATGGGAACAACTGCAGAAAATGTTGCAAAAAAATATAACATTTCAAGAAATGAACAACAGGAGTTTGCTATATCAAGTCATCAAAAAGCACACGAGGCTCAGACCAAAGGGAATTTTAAGAATGAAATCGTATCAATTGGTGATTGTGATACTGATGGAAATATTAGACCAAATAGTACAATGGAAAAATTAGATGGATTAAAACTTGCTTTTGATGAAAATGGAACAGTTACAGCTGCAACTTCATCACCTTTAACAGACGGCGCTGCGGCAACTTTAATTTGTGAGGAAAGTTATGCAAAAGAAAATAATTTAAATATATTAGGAAGAATAGTATCTACTGCTGTTGAAGGCTGTGACCCTGATTACATGGGCCTAGGTCCAATTGGTGCTTCAAAAAAAGCTTTAAAGAGGGCAAACTTGTCAGCTGACCAAATTGATATTGTTGAATTGAATGAAGCTTTTGCTTCTCAATCATTGGCGTGTATTAAAGATTTAGGTATAGATAAAGATAAAGTTAATTTAGATGGTGGGGCTCTTGCGCTTGGTCATCCACTTGGTGCAACAGGTGCAAGAATTACTGGTAAAGCGGCTGATTTATTAAAAAGAGAAAATAAAAAATACGCCCTATCTACTCAGTGTATTGGTTTAGGAATGGGAATTGCGACAGTAATTGAGAGTGTCAATTAAATTATCTATTTATTCCTCTTAATCTCTCAGATCTTCGTCTTAAAAGTTCAGCAGTTAATAAAATTAATACCGATAATATAATCAAACAGGTTGCTACAGCTAATATTGTTGGACTTAATTGTTCTCGAAGCCCAGTCCACATTTGAATTGGTATTGTAGTATTATCTAAGCCAGCTAAGAATAATACAACGACCACCTCATCAAAAGAGGTTACAAAAGCAAAAAGACCACCAGAAATAACTCCAGGTAGTATTAAAGGTAAAGTAATTTTCATAAATGTATTATACGGGCTACTTCCAAGACTTGAGGCAGCACGTGTAATACTATGATCAAAACCTGAAAGTGTTGCAGTTACAGTTATTACCACAAACGGAGTTCCAAGAATAATATGAGCCAATATAATACCTAAATGAGTAGCTGCCAAACCTACCTTTGCCATGAAAAAGAAAATCGCTACTCCAGAAATAATAAGCGGAACTATCATTGGTGAAATTAAAATTGCCATTATCAAACCTTTGTAAGGCATATGTCTGCTGCTTAAGCCTAATGCAGCAAGAGTACCTAAAATAATTGATCCCAATGTTGCAAAAATTGCAATAATAAAACTATTTCTCGCAGCTAAACCCCATGGATTTTTTGTTCCATAAATCATATCTTTATACCATCTCAATGAGAATGCATCAGGGTCTAATCTTTTCATTCCATCAGAAAAAACCAAAAATTCTTCTGCATTAAAAGATAATGGAAAAATTACAAATAAAGGAGCTATCAAAAAGAAAAAGACACAACCACAAATTAATAAATAAAAGTAATGCCAAATTCTATAATGTGGTTCTGTATATTTTGGTAATGCCATAATTAACCTAATTTAATGTTATCAACTCCCACAAGTTTATTATAAATCCAATATATTGCTAACACACCAGTCAAAAGCATCAGACCCATTGCAGATGCAAAACTCCAATCTAAAGTACTTTTCATATGATATGCTATTTGATTACTAATAAGTGTTCCAGATGCGCCTCCAACAAGTGCTGGTGTAATATAATAACCAATTGCTAGAATAAACACTAATAGACAACCTGCGCCTATTCCCGGAATTGTAAGTGGAAAGTAAACTTTAAAAAATGCAACCGCTGGAGTTGCCCCTAAAGACTTACCTGCTCTCATAAGACTTGGAGAGATCGTTTTCATGACACTATACAAAGGCAAAACCATAAAAGGTAAAAGTATTTGAGTCATTGCTACGTAAGTTCCAGTTTTATTATACATCATCTCAGGTCTGTTATCGTCCGCAACAAGACCTGTCCAAACAAAGAAATCATTTACAATCCCTTGTTGCTGTAACAAAATCATCCAACTGGCGGTTCTTACAAGTAAAGAGGTCCAGAAAGGAAGAAGAACGCAAATCATAAGTAAATTACTATATTTCATTGGCAAAGTTGCCAGTAAATGTGCAATTGGGTAAGCCATCAAAAAACAAAATAAAGTAACAAAAAAAGCTACCTCCACTGTTCTTATCCATAATATTCTATGAATTCTTCTATCCTCAGAAACCTGAACAATTTTTCCATCTTCATTGGAGTACATGTCTACACCTTTCAGGTATTTTGAATATGTATAAGAAGGAGCTCTTCTTTTAATTGCTCTCCAATATTCAACATTTCTCCATCTTTTATGAACCTTCATTATTTGTTCTTTATAGTTTCCCTCCTCAAATTTCTTTTGTTTTCTTGCTAGTTTTTTTAAAACACTCTTAAATCCGTTTTTTTCATAGTTTAATTGTGTCTGTAATTTTCCTGCTGTTTTATTTTTAACTAGAATTTTGTAGTCCAAGTAAAATGCTTCAAAAACTTCCTCTGGTGGAAGTTCTTTACCATCCCAAGTTTCCATTGCTTTATAAGTTTTAGGAAGCATGTTTGTAACCATTTTGTCGTCTATGCTTCTAGAAAACATATCTCCAATTGGAATCATGTATGTAATTATTAAAAACAATAATAATGGGGCAACTAGTAGAAAAGCTTTAATTTTATTTTTCTTTTCTGCCTGTTTAAGACTTTCCTCTAAGGGAATTCCATCTGTTGTTAAAATTTTTCCTGTTTCTGAGCTCATAAAAAAAGGGCGGTTAAAATAACCGCCCTTAATATAATATAAAATTAAAGTGTTTAAAACTTTAATTATTTAATACTAGCTTTCATAGCTTCCCATTTTTCACCAAGCTCTGTGCCATTGTCAGCCCAGTACTCAGCGTCTACTAAGAAGTATCTTTTTAAGTTATTTGGCGCTGTTGGCATATGTGGAACCATATTTGTTTTTCCATCTTTATACCACGGCTCTCCTGCTTCCATAACTGCAATTGATGATTTTCTCCATGGTGCATATGCAATATATTTTGCACTTCCTGCTAACATTTCAGTGTTAGTCATCATTGCTAAAGCTTTCATAGCGTCAGCTTGGTTTGGTCCACCTTTAACTAATGCAAAATATTCATAGTCAAGACCTTGTCCATCCCAAACTTGAACTATTGGAGCGCCTTCTCCAACTGCTGCATTGAAAAATCTTCCATTCCAACCAGTTGCCATTACAACTTCACCACTCATTAATAATTCTGGTGGTTGAGCTCCTGCTGACCAAAATACACATCCGCCATTTGGATCTTCACAAAGTGCCTTGATCTTATTCATCGCTCTATCAACATATGCTGGGTCTTCTAATTTTTTGTAGATAAATTCTCCACCTTTACCCATTTTTACACCATCTGCTGCTAATGCAATTTCTAAGTTAGTTAATGCACTTTTGTAAATTGCTCTTTTTCCAGGAAATCTTTTTGTGTTAAAGAAATCTTTGATAGTCTTTGGAGTGCTTTTTAATAGATCACTATTATAAGCATAGTTCCAAGAGTATAAGATATTTCCTACCGCACATTTACTTGGCATATCAGTGAAGAAGTCTTCACTAGCTGGTGTACCATCTGGTGCTGGTGGGAAGTCTTTGTCAAAATCAAATTCAACAAAAATTCCTTCGTCACAACCATTAATAGTATCATAAGCGAATACGTCTATAATATCCCATGTGATTGCTCCTGCTTCTATTTGCGCTTTAATTTCTGAAAGTCCACCAGAATAGTCAACCCACTCGATTGGTATGCCTAATGCTTTCGATGTTGGATCTCCATATCCT
>CACHOJ010000018.1 GCA_902581405.1 uncultured Pelagibacteraceae bacterium
TCGCCAGTTGAAATTTGGTGAAGATTAAATTTTCTTACAATATTTTGCGCCTGAGTCCCCTTTCCTGCTCCTGGTGGTCCAAATATTATTACATTCACACTTAAGTCTATTTTCCAAATTTTGTTTTTTTTATCAATTGTTCATATTGAGAGCTCATTAATCTCGTTTGAACTTGTGTAACTGTATCAATAGCTACAACAACAACAATTAATACTGAAGCTCCACCTAAATAAAATGGTATAGGATAATTTGCAATTAAAAATTCTGGCATTAGGCAAACTAAAGTTAAATATATTGCGCCTATAGTAGTCAATCTTGTTAGAATTGTATCTATGTATAGAGCAGTACTTTCACCAGGTCTTATCCCTGGAATAAATCCTCCATATTTTCTTAAATTTTCGGCTGTTTCATTTGGATTAAATGTAATCGATGTATAAAAAAAGGTAAAAAATATAATCCCTGATGCATACAAAATCATATAAAGAGGCTGTCCTTGAGAAAAA
Organism: uncultured Pelagibacteraceae bacterium; assembly: GCA_902581405.1. Classification (GTDB taxonomy): domain Bacteria; phylum Pseudomonadota; class Alphaproteobacteria; order Pelagibacterales; family Pelagibacteraceae; genus Pelagibacter. Next base: position 504 of record CACHOJ010000018.1, read on the forward strand.
TATGATGAAATGTTTAAAAAGGTTTCATTTTGTGAAATGTTAAAATTTGAAAAAGTAACTGGTAGCAATAATAGTGCTGATGCAAAAATTGCTGGAATAACACCAGCAGAATTAATTTTAAGAGGTAAGTGTGATGACTCGCCTCCATACATTTTATTTCCCATCTGTCTTTTTGGATAATTAATAAGAATTTTTCTTAATGCTCGCTCCATAAAAACAATAAATAAAATTGTTAAAACTAACAAAACAAAAATAAATATAATCATCGTAGTTGAGATAGCTCCAGTTCTACCAAGTTCAAATGTTGTTACTAAAGCTCTTGGAATTTCAGCAACAATTCCTGAAAATATTATTAATGATATTCCATTTCCTATACCTCGCTGAGTAATTTGTTCACCAAGCCACATTAAAAAGATTGTTCCAGCTACAATTGTCGTTACTGTAGAGACTTTAAAAAATATGCCTGGATTTATTACTAAATCAGCAGATGATTCTAATCCAACAGCCAATCCATACCCTTGAACTGTAGCCAATAAAACTGTTCCATATCTCGTTATCTGAGTTATTTTTTGCCTTCCTGTTTCACCTTGTGCCTTCAGGTTTTTGAAGTAATCGGTTACGCCTGTTAAAAGTTGTATAATAATTGATGAAGAAATGTATGGCATTATTCCAAGAGCAAATATTGCCATTCTGCTAACAGCACCTCCAGCAAACACATTAAACATGCCCAATAAACCTTTTTGGTTACTGTCCATCATAACCTGTAATTGTTCAGGATCTATACCTGGCAATGGAACAAATGTGCCCAATCTGTAGACAGCTAAAATAAGAATAGTAAATAAAATTCTATTTCTTAAATCATTTGTTTGAGATGACTCGCTCATTTAATTTTACTATTTTGGATTTTTTATTATTAGAACACCGCCTAACTTTTCAATTTTTTCTCTTGCTGAGACAGATGAAAAGTCGGCTTTTATATTTAATTTTGATTTAATGTTACCATTTGAAAGTATCTTATATTTTGAATAAGATTTATTTATAAGATTGTTTTTTTGTAAAATTTCTAGGTTTATCTCATCAGCTGTATTAATCTTTTTTTTATCTAAAAAATTTTGCAATTGATCTAAATTAATCTTTGCTATTTTTGTTTTATTTATTGGATTAAAACCTCTTTTTGGAAGCCGTCTGTAAAGTGGCATTTGACCACCCTCGAAACTTTTTATTGCAACTCCTGACCTAGACTTTTGTCCTTTTACACCTCTTCCAGAAGTCTTGCCTTTCCCTGAGCCAATTCCTCTTCCAAGTCTTTTTTTTGAAGATTTAACCTTTAGTGTATTGTTTAACATGCTCATTAACCCCTTTTCTCGATAATTTCTGAAATTTTTTTATTTCTGATTAATGAAATATTTTTTGGTGAGATTTGGCTAGTTAAAGCTTTCATGCATGCTCTAATTACATTGTGAGGATTTGCAGTTCCAAGAGATTTTGCCACAATGTCTTTAATTCCTAATACTTCACATACAGCTCTTACAGCACCTCCAGCAATTATACCTGTGCCTTTAGGTGCGGCTCTTAATTTAATTTTACCAGCGCCATCTTTGCCGAATATATCATGATGAATTGTTCTTCCTTCTCTCAAAGGTATTTGTACTAAATTTCTTCTAGCCAGTTCATTGGCTTTTTTAATTGCATCAGGAACTTGTTTGGCTTTAGCATGGGCTACTCCTATTTTACCATTTTGATTACCTACAACTACTAAAGCAGAAAATCCAAATCTTCTTCCGCCCTTAACAACTTTAGTTATTCTATTGATATGAACTAATTTTTCGACAAATTCTGTATTTTTTTCCATATTTTAAAATTCCATTCCATTTTTCCTTAGCTCATCTGCTAATAATTTTACTCTGCCATGATATTTATAAATTCCTCTATCAAAATAGACTTTGGTAATTTTCATATCTTTAGCTTTTTTTGCCAAATTCTCTGCCACTATAGTTGATAGTTCTTTTTTTGTTTTTTTTAATTGTTTTATCTCCTTTGTGTTAGATGAAGCTGAAGCTAAAGTAATATTTTTTGTGTCATCTATTATTTGAACACTTATATTTTTAGACGATCTTGTGACACACAATCTAAATCGTTCTTTTGAAGAAACTCTTTTTACTTTATTTCTAACTCTAAATTTTTTTCTATCTTTATTATTTAAATTCATTATTTCTTTTTACCTTCTTTTCTTAAAATATACTGACCTTGTTCTTTTATCCCCTTGCCCTTATATGGCTCAGGTGGTCTTATACTTTTAATCTCTGCTGCTACCATTCCAACCTGTTGTTTGTCAGTGCCTGAGATTTTTATAATATTTTGTTTTTCAACCAGTATTTTAACACCATCTGGTATATCAAAATTTATATCATGACTAAATCCTAGTTGAAGATTCAATATTTTGCCTTTTAGTGCCGCTCTATATCCAACACCATTCAGTTCAAGAATTTTTTCATATCCTTTGCTGGTTCCAATAATTGCATTATTAATTAAACTTCTATTCATACCCCAAAGTCTTTTCATCTCTTGATTATTTTTTTTTGGTTTTATTGAAACTTCTTTTCCTTCATTAATATTTAAATCAAAAATGTCTAAGTCTATATTAAGAGATTTCTTACCTAATGGTCCCTCTATATTTATATTAGTTCCACTTAAAATAACTTTTACCTTTTCTGGAATTGAAATGTTAATTTTACCGATTTTTGACATTAAAATACCTTACAAATTATTTCACCACCGACTTTTTGTTTCCTAGCATCTATATCAGTCATTACTCCTTTTGGTGTTGAAATTATTGCTATACCTAGACCATTGTTTACTTTTGGTAAACTTTCTGCGCTAGAAAAAATTCTTCTGCCGGGTTTAGAAACTCTTTCTATTGAACTTATAACTGGATTGCCTGAATTATATTTCAAACTTATTTGTAAATTAGCTTTATTTTTTTCAGATATAACCTCAAAATCTACAATGTACCCCTCTGATTTCAAAATTTCAGCTATTTTTGCCTTAAATTTTGATGACGGCATTTCAATTTTTTTATGATTTCTCATCTGAGAATTTTTTAATCTAGCTAACATATCTCCAATAGGATCACTTAAACTCATATTACCCTTTCTACCAACTTGATTTTACCATACCAGGAATTTTTCCCTCTAGACCTAATTGTCTAAGAGCTATTCTTGATATTTTTAGTTTACGATAAACACCATGAGGTCTACCTGTTATTTGACATCTATTTCTTACTCTAATTTTTGCGGAATTTCTTGGTAATTTAGATAATTTTTGTTGTGCTTTAAATCGTTCTTCAAATGATAATTTTTTGTTCATTATGATTTTTTTTAAACTTTCTCTTTTTTTGTAAAACTTATCAGAAAGCTTAATTCTTCTGTTATTTTTATTTATTGCGCTCAACTTAGCCATTAATTACTCCTTGTATCTTTAAATGGGAAATTTAGTTTTTTTAATAATTCAAAACTATGTTTCTTATCCATAGATTTTATTACTATAGTTATATCAAGGCCTCTAATTTTATCTACTTTGTCAAAATTAACTTCTGGAAAAATAATTTGTTCTTTTATTCCAAATGTATAATTTCCAAATTTGTCAAATCCATTTGAGCTCAGACCTCTAAAATCCTTAATTCTTGGTAACGCAATATTTACTAATCTGTCAATAAATTCATACATCTTATTTTTTCTCAATGTCACCTTCAATCCAGAATTTGTATTTTTTCTAGTTTTAAAGTTTGCTATAGACTTTCTAAACTTTGTAATTACAGGTTTTTGTCCAGTAATACTTGCTAGATCCTCTTGGCATGATGTGACTATTTTTGCATCATTTCCATCTAACCCTAAACCCATATTAAGTACTATTTTTTCAATTTTTGGGCCCATATATAAATTCTTATAACCAAACATTTCTTTTAAGCTCGGGTTTATTTCTTTAATTATTACTGTTTTTATTCTTGGTTCCATTATTTTTTAATTTGTTCTTTTTTCTTAATTTCCATATTTTTTAAATTTGATAAATGTATAAAATTCTCTTTTGAGACTATTCCACCTTTTTTTTCTTTTGTTGTTTTAACGTGTTTTTTAACAATATTTATGCCTTTCACTTTGGCTCTCAAGTTTTTTCTATCAATTTCAATTACTTCACCTTCTTTACTTTTATCTTTACCAGCTAAAATTTTTACTTTAACACCCTTTTTAATCATTATAAGACCTCCGGAGCTAAAGAAATAATTTTCATTTGTCCTCTATTTCTGAGTTCTCTTGTAACTGGACCAAAAATTCTTGTCCCAATGGGTTCTCCTTTATCATCCGTAAGAACTGCTGCATTGTTATCAAATCTTACTTTAGAACCGTCATTTCTATGTATGCCTTTCTTGACTCTTACGACAACTGCTTTATGAACTGATCCTTTTTTTACTTTGCCTTTTGGTATAGCTTCCTTTACTGCAACAACTATTATGTCACCAATGCTTGCATACCTTCTTTTAGATCCTCCCAAAACCTTAATGCACTCAATTCTTTTTGCACCAGTATTGTCTGCAACTAATAATTCAGTCTGTACTTGTATCATTTAATTTCCTCTATGACCTCAAATTTTTTATTTTTAGAGAAAGGTCTACTCTCACGTATCGAAACTTTATCACCAATCTTAAACTTATTTTCCTCATCGTGAGCATTATATTTTTTTCGTGCCCTCATCACTTTTTTTAATACAGGATGTTGATATTTCCTCTCTACTAAAACAGTTATTGTTTTATTAGGTTTGTCACTTACAACTATTCCATTTAATACTTTCTTAGGCATTTTTTACCTCTACTAAAGTTTTCAATCTTGCAATATTTCTTTTCGTTTCAGTAATTTTTGCAGGGCTTTTAATTTGTCCGTTAACCTTCTGAAATCTAAAATTAAATAAATCTTTTTTTAATTTTTCTATATTTTCTAATTTTTGTTTGTTTGTTAGTTTTTTTATTTCTTTTTTTTTCATTTTAAACTCTTTTAATAAATTTACATTTGATTGGAAGTTTTGCTGAAGCTTTGTATAAAGCTTCTCTTGCTATTTGCTCAGGAACACCATCTACTTCAAACAATATTCTACCAGGTTTTACTCTACATGCCCAAAATTCTGGAGATCCTTTTCCTTTTCCCATTCTAACTTCTGTAGGTTTTTTAGATACAGGTATGTTTGGGAACATTCTTGTCCAAACCCTACCTTGTCTTTTCATATGCCTTGTTAGAGCTACTCTAGCTGCCTCAATTTGTCTTGAAATAATTCTCTCGGGTTGAATTGCTTTTAATCCAAATGATCCATAATTCATTAAATTACATCTTGATGCGTTACCGTGGATTCTTCCTTTGTGAGCTTTTCTAAATTTTGTTCTTGTTGGCTGCAACATTTTTATGCCTTGTTCCTTTCTTGACTAAATTCCTTAGTAAATATTTCACCTTTGTAAATCCAAATTTTAATACCTATTATTCCGTACGTTGTGAGAGCTTCAGCCTCAGAATAATCAATATCTGCTCTCAATGTATGTGAAGGTATACTTCCTTCTCTCAACCATTCTGTTCTAGCAATTTCATTTCCACCTAATCTTCCACTAATTGAAACTTTAATTCCTTTTGCCCCTAGTCTTAAAGCTGATTGCATAGCTCTTTTCATTGCTCTTCTGTATGAAACTCTCTTTACAAGTTGTTGTGCTATATTTTCTGCAACTAAATAGCTATTTGTCTCAGGTTTTTTAACTTCTTTAATATTTAATACAACTTCGTTTGCGGTAAGCTTAGATAAATTTCCTTTTATTTTTTCTATATCTGTTCCTTTTTTTCCAATTACAAATCCTGGCCTTGACGTATAAATTGTTACAAAACATTTTTTTGTTGTTCTCTCGATCATCACTTTTGAAACGCCTGAATTTATTACATTTTTTTTAATATATTCTCTTATTTTAAAGTCTTCGATTAGATTATTTCCAAAATCTTTTTTCTTTGCATACCAGACGGAGTCCCATCCTCTATTAATGCCTAATCTAAGTCCAACAGGATTAACTTTTTGACCCATGACTCTCCATCTTATTATATTCGGTTAAAATTATTGTTACATTTGAATAAGGTTTCATTATTTCAGCAGCTCTCCCTTTTGCCCTCGCTCTAAATCTTTTCATAACAACTTGTTTTCCACAATATGCTTCTTTGACAATTAATTTATCTATATCGTACTGATAGTTATTTTCTGCGTTTGCAACAGCTGATGAAATAGTTTTTTTTATATCTTTAGAAATTCTTTTATCTGAAAATGTTAAATTTCTAATAGCAATATCAACTTTTTTGCCAACAATTGATTTTAAAATAGGTTTTAATTTTCTAGTACTTGATCTTACATTTTTATTAACAGATTTTACAATTTTGGAATCTACTATTTTCTTTAACTTTGACATTATTTTTTATTATCTCCTTTTGCGCCACCTTCAACTTTTGCTTTTTTATCTGCTGGTGTGTGACCATAAAATTGTCTAGTTGGAGCAAATTCACCTAATTTATGTCCAACCATATCCTCAGATATTGTGATTGGAATAAATTTTTTACCATTATAAATTAAAAAACTAACTCCAACAAAATCTGGAATAATAGTTGATTTTCTAGACCAAGTTTTTATTGGTTTTTTTACTGTTTCATTTTTTAGTTTTTCAACTTTTTTAATCAAACTTTCCTCAATATATGGGCCTTTCCAAACTGATCTTGCCATAATTTATGCTCTCTTCTTCTTTCTTCTTCTAATTATAAATTTATCTGTTCTTTTGTTATCTCTTGTTTTCAAACCTTTTGCAGATTGGCCTGTAGGTGATACAGGGTGTCTACCACCAGCTGATTTACCTTCACCACCACCATGTGGGTGATCAACAGGATTTTTAACCACACCTCTGGTGTGTGGTCGTATTCCCATCCATCTTGATCTTCCAGCTTTTCCTATTTTTATATTTTTTTGATCGGGGTTAGATAAAACGCCTATTGTTGCTACACAGTTAGAGTTTATTTTTCTTACTTCGCCAGAGGTCATCTTTATAATAGAATAATTTCCATCAATTCCAGAAATTGATACCGATGTTCCAGCGGACCTCGCTATTTTACCACCACCACCAGGATTTATTTCAACATTATGTATATCAATGCCGACTGGTATATCTCTTAATGGAAGGCAGTTTCCAATTTTTATTTCTGAGTCAGATCCATTTTGAATTTTTTCACCTATCTTTATATCTTTAGGAGCTAAATAATAAAATCTTTCTCCGTCCTCAAATTTTACAAGCATAATATGACATGATCTATTTGGATCATATTCAATTCTTTCAACCTCAGCAAAACCATTAATTTTTTTTCTATAAAAATCTATATTTCTATATTTATGTTTATGGCCACCACCATGATTTCTTGATGTAATCCTTCCGTTATTATTTCTACCTTTTGAAGCATTATTTGGCTTTGTTAAAGCTTTAAATGGTTTCCCTTTCCACAAGCCCTCTCTACTTACTAATATGGTGCCTCTAGTTGATTTTGTATATGGTTTAAATGTTTTTAATGTCATTTTTAAATTCCAGTTGTAAGATCAATATTTTGACCTTTCTTTAAAGTTATAATTGCTTTTTTAAATCCTTTTACCTTAACTTTTTTTCCTCTAGTAATTTTGACTCTTGATTTTTTATTTATAATGTTAACTTTTATTACATTAACTTTGAAAATTTTTTCTATACTATTCTTTAGGTTCTTTTTGTTAGCTTTTGAATGAACTTTAAAAATAATTTTATTATATTCTGAAAGATTAGTTGATTTTTCTGTAACTAATGGTGAAATAATTTTATCG
>CACHOJ010000019.1 GCA_902581405.1 uncultured Pelagibacteraceae bacterium
TTGAAACTAGAATAGTAAAAAAATTATTTTCTACTTATATATTTCAGTCATATCCATATCATTTATCGAAAAGTTCTGGTATTTTGATAAATAAAATAAATTTAGAAGTTGGTTCTTTCAATTCTACTTTAAGGGCTATTTGTCAAATCTCGTCAGAGTCACTGATATTAATAGCAATTACAACTTGTCTATTAATTTATGAACCCAAAGGTACATTAATAGTTGTTGTATTTTCATTTGCAATATTTGTTCTCGCGAACTTTTTTTTGAAAAATAAAGTAAGAAAATGGGGTGCAAATCGTTTTTATTATTATGGTCTTTCAAATAGGGAGTTAATTCAAAGTCTAGAAGGCATAAAAGAAATTAAAGTAATGGGATTAGAAAGAAAAATTATATCATATTTTTTTGAAAATATTTCCAAAGCAATTTATTGGAGAACTAAATGGGAAATAACTGCTGGAATTCCAAGAATTATTTTCGAATTAATTGCTGTATTAAGCTTTTGTTTATTAACTTTTGCAATATTTAAAATATCAAATAATGCAAATTTAGTAGAAATAACTGCCCTATTTTTAGCCGCAACTTTTAGATTAATGCCATCTTTAACAAGAATAACTGGAGCATATACAACTTTCCAAAATCAGTATACTCCTGTTTCCAGTATTATTAATGATTTAAATTTAAAAACAAACATACCAGAACTAGAAAAACAAAATAATAAGTTAAAATTTAATTTTAAAGAAAAAATTGAATTAAAAAATGTGAGCTTTAGACATGCGAATAGTGAAAAGATGACGATTAATAATATAACCTTCTCAATAAAAAAAGGTCAGATAGTTGGAGTAATTGGAACTAGTGGTTCTGGAAAAACAACATTGGCGGATGTATTGATTGGCCTACTTGATAAACTCGAAGGAGAAATCTATGTTGATGATTTAAAGCTAAACAATGATAACATTAAGTCTTGGCAAAAAAAAATCGGATATGTTCCCCAAACAATTTTTTTAAGTGATGATACGATTAAAGGAAATATTGCTTATGGAATTGAAAATGAGAAAATTGACTTAAATAAGATTAACCAATGTATTAAAATGTCAAATCTTGAAAATTTTATTAAAGAAACTAAACATGGAATAGATACTATTATTGGTGAAAGAGGGATGAGAATTTCTGGTGGCCAAAGACAAAGATTAGCAATTGCTAGAACTTTATATCAAGATCCTGAACTAATAATATTTGACGAAGCCACAAGTGCCCTAGATCCAAAAAATGAAGCAGAAATAATCTCTAATATAGTTTCACTAAGAGGAGAAAAGACAATAATTATTATAGCTCATAAATTTTCACTTATAAAAGATTGTGATAATATTCTAGTATTAGATGATGGGAAGCTAATTAAACAAGGGAAATACAAAGATATATTTTAAAATATTTTTTTTATTTGTTTTAAAATATCATCTTCAACAAATTGGAATTTCAAATTAGATTTTTTTGCTGCAATCTTATCTGTTATTTTATCTCCTATAAAATAACTTTTTTTTTTCTTATAAAACCACCTTTCTTCAATTGATTTTATCATCATGTTTGATGGCTTTCTACATTTACAATTTATTTTGAATTTCTTAATAATCCCATCTGGATGATGTGGACAAAACTCTATGTCATGTATAAATATATCTTTTTTTAGTAATTTTATTTTAATCTTTTTATGTAGTTTGAAAAAATCTTCTATACTAAATTTATTTTTTGCTATACCACCCTGATTAGTAACTAAAAAAATATAAATTTTTTTCTTAATTAAATATTTTAGTGCATTTATTACATTTTTTCTAAATTTGAACTTACTAAATTTATAAGTATATCCCTTATCGTGATTAATTACTCCATCTCTATCAAAAAATATTGCTGGCTTTTCAATTTTTTTTGGCAATATTTTTTTTGCATATTTTAAATTTTCTGGCGTTCCAATGTCTAAAAAAAAATTATTAAAATATTTTCCTTTTATTTTTCTCAATTTTATTAATTTTGGCAAAACTTCATTTTCTAAAGATATTTTCTTTTTTTTAATAAAGCTAAATATTTCTTTTTTGAAGTAATAAACTCCTGCGTTTATGTACGGTGACTTGTCAACTTTTTTTACATAGCCCTTTTTATCTAAAATTAAATTATTAAATTTTATATTTTTAGATTTCTTGGTTTTTGTTAATGACATGCAGCCAACATTAGAATTAGAATTCAGTTTTTTAAATTTTTCAATATTATTTATGTCAAAAAATGTATCACCGTTAATTAGTATAAATTCTTTTTTTATTTTATTTTTAATCTGACTTAATGCTCCGCCGGTGTCTAAAGGAGTGCTTTCTTGTATACACTCAATATTTACAAAATTTCTAAATTTTCCATCAAACTTTTCTTTAATTATTTTTGACTTATATCCAACTAAAATAAATATTTTTTCAAAATTAAACTTAGAATAATGATTAATAAGTAGGTCTAAAAATACTTTGTCTTTAATTTTCACCATAGGTTTTGGTTTATTTCTATTTAAGTGTTGTATTCTTTTACCTTTTCCACCTGCTAAAATTACTAAATCCATAAATTATCTTACTAACTAATTTTAAATCTTGTTGCCTTTATTTTTTTTTAAACTAAAAATATTTTTATTTATAAATAATTAAACCTAATTAATAAATGTAATTAATATGAAAAATAAAATTTTATATCCATTAATGAAAAATAATATTGTAAAAAAAGATTTAAATGCAATTATTAGGTTTCTTAAAAAAGATCCAATACTCACTCAAAAAGATAATGTTAAAAAGTTTGAAAAAGAATGGTCTAAATGGTTAGGGGTTAAATACAGTGTTTTTGTAAATTCAGGCTCATCAGCTAATTTATTACAATTGCAATTATTGAAATTGAAGTATCCAAAAGGTGGTGAAGTTGTTGTGCCACCATTTACATGGTCGTCAGATATATCATCAGTTATACATTGTGGATTTAAACCAGTATTTGCCGACATAGATTTAAATACACTGGGAATGAACACTGATTTAATCATTTCTAAAATTAATAAAAATACTAGGGCTGTTTTTTTAAGTTATATTCAGGGATTTAACTGTTTAACGGATAAATTATTACATAATCTTAAAAAAAAAAAAATTTATCTTATTGAAGATGTATGTGAGTCTCACGGTGCAAAATTTAAAAGTAAAAAATTAGGTTCATACGGTTGGACATCAAGCTTTTCATTTTACTATGCACACCATATAAGCACAATTGAAGGTGGAATGATATGTACAAACGACAAAAATGCTTACCATAATTTATTAATGCTTAGATCACATGGAATGGTTAGGGAAGTTAAAGATAAAAGCTTTCAATTAGAAATTAAAAAAAAATATAAAGATTTAAATACTCAATTTATTTTTCAATTTCCTGCTTATAATTTACGAAATACAGAAATCGGAGGTGTTCTCGGACTTCAACAAATCAAGAGGTTAGATAAAAATATTTTTAAAAGGACAAAAAACTTAAAATATTTTTTGAATAAATTAAATGCAGAGTTTTTTTTCACTGGATTCAACCTTGTAGGTTCAAGCAACTATGCATTTAATGTTATTTTGAAAAAAAAAAATAATAAAATAATGAGAAAAATACTTTCTAAACTTGATAGAGAAGGAATTGAATACAGAATGGGTTCTGCAGGTGGAGGTAATCAACTAAGACAACCATATTTAAAAAATCATATAAATAAATCTGATATAGTTAAATTAAAAAATACTGAACATATTCACTTTTATTCATTTTATATTGGAAACTATCCAGAATTAAGTCTAAAAAGTATTGATAAAATTATTAATACATTAAATAAAGCCGTTATATGAAAATTCTTGTTACAGGTGGCTCAGGTTATATTGGTTCAATTTTAGTTCCAGAATTAGTTAAATTAAAATTCCAAGTAACTGTACTAGACAACTTTATGTACAAACAATCTAGCTTAAATCATTTGTGTGCCTTTGAGAATTTTAGAATTATAAATGGAGATATAAGAGATAAAATATTGATGAAAACGACTCTAGCAGAAAATGATTTAGTAATACCTTTGGCTGCAATCGTTGGTGCTCCATTATGCAATAAAGATCCTTATTCTGCTCAGAGTATAAATCATGATGCAATCATTGAGATGATAAAAAGCGTTTCAAAAGATCAACTTATTCTTATGCCCACAACCAACAGTGCATATGGATCTGGAGATAAAAATAATTATTGTGATGAAAACTCTCCTTTAAATCCAATCTCAAAATATGCATCAGACAAAGTAGAAATTGAGAAAAAATTAATGGAAAGAGAAAAATCTATTAGTTATAGACTTGCAACCGTATTTGGCATGTCCCCAAGAATGAGAATTGATTTACTAGTAAATGATTTTACTTACAGAGCTTTTCACGACTCTGCATTAGTAGTATTTGAAGGCCATTTTAAAAGAAATTATATTCATATCAGAGATGTTGTAAATTCTTTTATCCATGCAATAAATAATTTTGAAAAAATGAAAGGAGAAATATTTAATGTAGGTCTCAGTGATGCAAATTTATCAAAAATTGAATTATGTCAAGAAATAAAAAAACATATTCCTAATTTTGTTTTTGTTGAGGAAAAAATTAAAAAAGATCCAGATCAAAGAAATTATATTGTTTCCAATAAAAAAATAGAAGGTACAGGTTTTTTACCAAGCTATACACTCTCTGATGGTATAAAAGAATTAATAAAAGGATACACAATGCTTAAAAATCAGAGTTTTGGTAATTTCTAAGAATTATAGTTTTATTGATTAAAAAAAGTGAAAAAAAATTTATTTTCATCGATTTACCAGGCTGAGAAGACCTCAAAAAAAAAAATTAGATCTGGAACGTTTAAATGGTTAAATTCTGCAGCAGAAGATGGTTTTACGTCTAATAAAAATCTAATTGATCTTCAAAATATTAAAATAATACCAAGAATATTATCCAAAAATCAAAACATCACATTAAAAAGTAAAGTCTTTGGCACAGAAATTGATTGTCCTATTATTTTGTGTCCCATGGGTCATCAAACGCAATTTTCACAAAATGGAGAAATCTCTACTGCAATTGGCTCATATGAGGAAAAAATATTAAGTTTTTTTAGCACTCAAGGGAGAATAGGTTTTGATCAAATAAGAAAAAAAGTTCCAAATCTAAAAATGATTTGGCAAATTTTTCCATTTGGTAAAAAAGAATGGATAGAGAGTCAAATAAAAATAGCAGAAAAAAATAGAAGTTTAGCTTTGTGTTTTTGTTTTGATGCTTCTGTAAGATCACATAGATATATCGAGAGGGAAACAAATTACGATGCTAGAAAATATGGAAAAAGGTTATTTCCAGTTAGCCCTGACCCTTCACAAGCTTTGCAATATGATTGGGAATTTTTAAGATGGGCCAAACAAAAAACGAGCTTAAAAATAATCCCCAAAGGTTTGATTAATCTAAATGATATAAATAAATGCGTTAATTTAGGTATAAAAAACTTATGGATTTCAAATCATGGCGGAAGGATGTTCAATTCAGGTATAACAGCAGTTGATATTTTAAAAAAAATTCAGCACTTAAGAGGCAAAAATACAATTTTTGTTGATGGAGGAGTTAGAAAGGGTTCGGATATATTAAAATATCTTTGTCTTGGAGCAAATTATGTAGGTATTGGTAGGCCAGCTATGTATGGGTTAATAAATGGCGGCAGCAGTGGTGTTAGTAAAATTTTTAAAATATTAAAGTCTGAACTGAAAACAGCTATGTATAATGGTGGGTTTAAATCTTATAAAGATATGAGAATTGACAGATTAATATTTTGAGTAAATCATGAAACAAAAAGTTATTTGTATAATACCTGCTAGAGGAGGCTCAAAAAGTATCAAATTAAAAAATTTAAGTTTAATTGGAGGAAAACCATTAATATATTTTCCTATTATCAGTGCAATAAAGAGTGGGGTGTGTGACGAAATCTTTGTTTCTACAGACAATAAAAAAATAGCGAGAGAAGCAAAAAAATATGGAGCAAAAGTACCTTTTCTTAGAGAGAAAGAATACTCTGGTGATTTTGTCACAACAGAGGATACTTTAAAGAATGCTTTGATTAGTTATGAAAAATTTGTTGGTCACAAATTTGATATTTGTGTTTTTTTAACTTGTACTAACATTTTTAGAGATCACAATGATATTACTTTAGCCGTTAATAAATTGAGAAAAAAAAAAAAAATTGATAGCGCTTTTACGGTTAAAAAACTTTATCGACATTTTTGGACTATTAAAAATAAAAAACTGACGAAAGTATTGCCATGGATGAAACGTTACCACTCAAGGCAAAATGCACCAAAATTATTTAGAGAAGAAACAAGTGTTGTCTGTGCAACTAGAGCAAGGTTTTGGAGAAATGGAAAAAGAATTGGAAAAAATATACTAAAGAGAGAGAATTCATATTAAAAAAAAATAAAATTAATAAAAAAAATTATTTCGAAAGTTTTCTTTGTAAAAAAATTAAAAATAAACCTAAAAAAATATGGACTGCAAAATTTATATTATTTAATTTACTCCAAAAAAATAAATTTATATTTCCAAGTTCAACT
>CACHOJ010000020.1 GCA_902581405.1 uncultured Pelagibacteraceae bacterium
TACCTTCGCTATTAGACTCATCTCTAATATCACTTATTCCCTCTATTTTTTTATCTCTTACTAATTCTGCAATTCTCTCATTTAAATTAGCTTTATTAATTTGATACGGGATCGATGAAATAACAAGCCTATCTTTACCATTTTTTAAATTTTCAACAGATATTTCTCCTCGTATTTTAAATGAGCCTCTTCCTGTTTTGTATCCTTGTTTAATAATATCTTTACCAATTATTACACCTCCTGTTGGGAAATCTGGTCCAGGGATATGTTTCATTAATTCATTTATTTTAATATCTTTGTTTTTGATAAGGGCTAAAGTTCCATCTACAACCTCACCTAAATTATGGGGTGGTATACTTGTAGCCATTCCAACTGCAATTCCACCAGCACCATTTACTAATAGATTTGGATACTGAGCAGGTAGTACAACAGGCTCTTGCTCTGTTTCATCATAATTACTTTTGAAAGATACTGTATTTTTTTCTATATCATCAATTAAAAACTGTGAAACTTTAGCTAGCTTAGTCTCAGTATATCTCATTGCTGCAGGAGGATCTCCATCGATAGAACCAAAATTACCTTGTCCATCAACTAATGGTAAACTCATTGAAAATTCTTGAACCATTCTAACTAGAGCATCATAAACTGCTTGGTCTCCATGTGGATGATATTTACCTATAACGTCACCAACAATTCTTGCTGATTTTCTAAATTGTTTAGACCAATCAAAACCACCTTTGTGCATTGCATATATAATTCGTCTATGAACTGGTTTTAAGCCATCTCTTATATCAGGTAATGCCCTACTTACTATCACGCTCATTGCATAAGACAGATAGGATGAGCTCATCTCATCGTACATAGAGATTGGTTTAATATTATTATTTACTTTTGAGATTTCGTTTTTTTCCATACTAGTTAAAATGGAATATCATCATCTAAATCACTTTGGGCTGGTGCAGGACTATCATCAAAGGTTTGTTTGTTATCTTGTGATCCAATATTATTTTGATTGCCGCCACCTAACATTGTTAAAGAAGAGTTGTAACCTTGTATAAGAATTTCAGTTGAATACTTATCTTGTCCACTTTGTTCGTCTTTCCATTTTCTTGTTGAAAGTTGACCCTCGACGTATACTTGTGCTCCTTTTTTTAAGTACTGTTGAACAACATTAACTAATCCTTCGTTAAAAACAACGATTCTATGCCATTCAGTTTTTTCTTTTTTTTCACCTGTGTTTTTATCTTTCCAGGATTGACTGGTTGCTAGACTTAATCTGGCTACACTTTTTCCATTAACCATTTGTTTAACTTCTGGATCTGCGCCTAAACGACCAATTAATAATACTTTATTTAAACTACCAGCCATAATATTTTAATATTTAGAATGTTTATTATAACACTTATAGACCTGAATATTGATTTTATTAAATTAAAGCAACAAAAATTATGCTCAAAAAGATAGTTATTAAGGGTGCAAAAGAGCACAATTTAAAGAATATTACACTCGAGATTCCAAAAGAAAAATTTGTCGTGATTACAGGGTTATCTGGGTCTGGGAAATCGTCATTAGCATTTGATACAGTCTACGCAGAAGGTCAACGAAGATATGTTGAAAGCTTATCTGCATACGCAAGACAATTTTTAAAAAACCAAATGTAGATTTGATTGAAGGTCTAAGTCCAGCAATTTCTATTGAGCAAAAAAAATACATCTAAAAATCCAAGATCTACTGTAGCAACAGTTACAGAAATTTATGACTATATGAGAGTGCTTTATGCAAGAGCAGGTATACCCTATTCACCTTTTACAGGCTTGCCAATTACTTCACAAACAATTAGTCAAATAGTAGACAAAATAAAAACCCTTCCTAAAAAATCTACAATTTACTTATATGCCCCTGTTGTTAGAGGAAGAAAAGGGGAATATCGAAAAGATATACTTGGTTATAAAAAAAGAGGATTTAGAAAAATTAAAGTAGATAATAAATTATATGACATTGATGAGGTTCCAGAATTAAATAAAAAACTTAAACATAATATCTCTGTCTTAGTCGATAGGATAGTTCTAAATGCTTCATTAGGTAATAGATTAGCAGAGAGTGTTGAAACAGCTGTGAATTTAGCTAACGGTCTTATGTTTGTAGAGTATGAAGATGAAACGCTTCCAAAAAAATTTAGAAAAGTTGAAAATTTGATTTTTTCTACAAAATTTGCATGTCCAGAAAGTGGTTTTACCATTGAAGAGATCGAGCCTAGATTATTTTCTTTTAACAGTCCTTATGGTGCATGCGAAGAATGTGAAGGTATAGGAGTAAAATTAAATGTAGATCCTAAATTAGTAGTACCAGATGAAAAAAAAACTATAGCAGATGGCGCAATTGAACCTTGGTCAAAGTCGTCTTCATTGTACTACGCTCAAACTTTAGCATCTATAGCAAAACATTATGGATTTTCATTAAATGATAGGTGGTCAAAATTACCAAAAAAAATTAAAGATGTAATTCTTTTTGGTTCAGACGATGAGGAAATAAAATTTTCTTATGATGATGGATATGAAAAATATTCACATAAAAAAACATTTGAGGGTGTAGTAAATAATCTTGAAAGAAGGTTTTTAGAAACTGATAGTGATTGGAAAAGAGAAGAAATTTCACAATATCAATCTGATACAAAATGTGAAAGGTGTAATGGACACAGATTAAAAGATGAGGCTTTATGTGTAAAAATTAATGAACTTAATATTAGTGAAGTTACAGAAAAATCAATTTACGATGCAAAAGAGTGGTTTAAATCACTAGAAATCAAATTAGATAAAAGGCAACTAAAAATAGCACAACACATACTTAAAGAAATTAACGAGAGATTAAACTTTTTACTAAATGTTGGACTTGATTACTTAACATTATCTAGAGAATCTGGAACATTGTCAGGTGGTGAAGCTCAAAGAATTAGATTAGCGTCTCAAATAGGATCTGGATTAACTGGTGTGTTATATGTTCTTGATGAACCCTCTATAGGTTTGCACCAAAAAGATAATGTAAAGTTAATTAATGCATTAAAAAGATTAAGAGACTTGGGGAATACTGTAATTGTGGTTGAACATGATACTGAAACAATGGAAAATGCTGACCATATAATTGATCTTGGGCCTGAAGCTGGAAACAAAGGTGGAGAGGTAATAGCCCAAGGTTCTTATAAAGATATTCTTGATAATGACAAAAGTATTACTGGAAGATACTTATCAAATAAGAGTTATATACCTATCCCACGAAATAGAAGATTAGCAAAGAATGGTAGATTTTTAGAAATTAATGGTGCAAGTGGTAATAATTTAAATAACGTGAATCTGAAAATCCCATTAGGAAGTTTCACATGTGTTACTGGTGTATCTGGTAGTGGTAAATCTACCTTAATACTTCAAACCCTTTACAATGCGTTAAACCTTACGTTAAATAATAATAAATCAAGAAAAATACCTAAACCATTTAGAGGTTTTAAAGGAATTGAATTAGTAGACAAGATTATTGACATTGATCAATCACCAATTGGAAGAACCCCAAGGTCAAATCCTGCCACTTACACAGGTGCTTTTGGACCAATTAGGGATTGGTTTACTAATTTACCAGAAGCAAAAAGTAGAGGATATAAACCTGGAAGATTTTCCTTCAATGTAAAAGGTGGAAGATGTGAAGCTTGCGAGGGAGATGGAGTAATAACATACGAAATGCATTTTTTACCAGATGTATACATCACATGTGATGAATGCAAAGGAACAAGATATAATAGAGAAACATTAGAAATTAAATTTAAAGATAAAAGTATTGCTGATGTTTTAAATATGACTGTTGATGAAGGTTGTGAATACTTTGAAAATATATCAAATATAAAGACAAAATTATTAACACTTAAAAAAGTTGGACTGGGCTATATAAAAATTGGCCAGCAGGCAACCACTTTATCTGGCGGTGAGGCACAAAGAATTAAATTAGCAAAAGAGTTATCAAAAAGATCAACAGGAAGAACTATTTATATATTGGATGAACCAACTACTGGATTGCATCAACATGATATTAAAAAACTGTTAGAAATACT
The DNA here is from genome assembly GCA_902581405.1 of uncultured Pelagibacteraceae bacterium. Lineage (GTDB taxonomy): Bacteria > Pseudomonadota > Alphaproteobacteria > Pelagibacterales > Pelagibacteraceae > Pelagibacter. The sequence goes on from CACHOJ010000020.1 coordinate 4,094, forward strand.
CCATACTTTTGTTGCAACAGGAAATACAGTTGTAGTTATTGAGCACAACCTAGATGTAATAAAAACTGCAGATTATATTGTAGATATGGGTCCTGATGGTGGTGTGAAAGGTGGAAATATAATTGCTGAGGGCAAACCTGAGGAAATTATTAATGTTAAAGAAAGCTATACTGGTAAATTTTTAAAACCTTTATTAGATAATAAATTTAAAAAAACAGCTTAAAATTATTTTAAAAATGATATAAAATCAAAGCAAATGACATCGATTCTACAATCATTATCTAAAACAATTCATCTTTCTTTAGCATTATCAATTTTACTTTTCCTAGGTTTATATTTTGGAAATGGTGGATTTGATATAGACCTAGTTTTTTGGAGTTGGTTATTTAGGTACATACACGTAATTGTAGCTATTATGTGGATAGGCCTTCTTTGGTATTTTAATTTTGTTCAAATACCTAACATGGCTAAAATTCCAGATGAGCAAAAGCCAGCTATTGGAAAAGTAATTGCACCAGCAGCACTTTTTTGGTTTAGATGGGCAGCCTTATTTACAGTAATATCTGGTCTTATATTGGCATATTTGAATGGCTATGTTCATCAAGCTATGGCCCTTGGAATTGGATCAGGCGGAGGTAAGGCTACAGCGATTGGAATTGGGATGTGGCTAGGAATTATAATGGCTTTTAATGTTTGGTTTGTTATTTGGCCTAATCAAAAAAAAGCTTTAGGTATTGTAACAGTAGAACCTGACGTGAAAGCTAAGTCAGCAAAAACTGCAATGTTATTTTCTAGAACAAATACTTTACTATCGTTGCCGATGTTGTTGTCTATGGTTGTTGCTCAAAACTTGTATTAATTTTTTTCTTCTTTAACAATTGTTCTTTGACTAACATTTAACGCTACTAAAATAGGATTAGCAATATAAATAGATGAGTATGTTCCAAATATTACTCCTAAAATCATTGCTAAAGAAAAACCTTTAAGGATTTCGCCACCAAATAAATATATAGATAATAAAGCTAGAAGAGTAGTTACTGAAGTTATTATTGTTCTTGATAAAGTTTCATTAATAGAAATATTTGTTAATTCGTAAATTTTAATATCCGAATACTTTCTTAAATTTTCTCTAACCCTATCAAATATAACAACAGTG
>CACHOJ010000021.1 GCA_902581405.1 uncultured Pelagibacteraceae bacterium
AAAAGGGCATTACATTTGATTTAGAAATCAAATTTGTACTAGTTGTATTAGATTTTAGCGATTGAAATATTTGAGTGCTATTTTCAGAAATAAGCGTAACAAAAAAGAAAATTAAACCGAAGTAAACAAATATTGCGGAGAATTTTAAAAACCCTTGATTATATCTTTGACCATTCGTAAATAAAAAAAATTGAATGAAAAATGTTACTATTAATGAAAACCAATCTATAACATTTAAGCCTAGAAAAAATTCTAAAACAAATTCACTTTCTAAAATCTGTGGGTCTAATATGTAATAAATAATAATTCTTGTTAGGTATGTTATAGATTTGGATATAAAGTATGTTTGAATTCCAAACATAAAAATTCCAACAATTGATCTTAATAAACTTAAATATCTAGCACCGTTTAGACCCATGGACATTCTCATCAAAACTGGAAAAGGTAATCCGTGTTTTTGGGATGGCTGACCAATTAAAGAAATAAAAAAATACACAAGAATTGATGCAGCTATTGAGGAAGATAAAACTAAATAAGAATTTAAATTATAGATTAAATACAATGAAGATATAAGAGCAAATCCAGCAATAGTTTGAATACTATTTGCCCAATAACAGAATAAATCTGCCGAATTCCATGTTTTATTACTTGGATTAACTGTAGCTAATTCAAAATTTTTTAATTCTATATTTTGACTCACTTTAGAGATTCTAAACTAATATTTTTATATGTCTATAAAAGTGATAACAGTAAGATATTAATTTATGAGTTTTCTAAAAATTAATATTGGTTACATTTCAATGTTCATTGCTGTTATAGGCTTTGGCTCTGGACCCCCATTTGTAAAATTAGCACTACAAGAATTTTATGTAATGGATTTAATGGCAGTTCGATTCTCTTTAGCATTTATTTTAATGTTAATATTTGCACTTTTAATGAGAGTAGATTTATCTATTAAAAAAATTGGATTAACTCCTTTTTTAATGGGTCTACTAAATCCTTTTTTGGTAACTCTTAGTTTTCATATAGGGCTGTTGCTAACTTCTCCGGTAAGTGGTGTTGCTTTAATAAGTACACTTCCTATTTGGCAGCCTTTTGTAGCAAGAATTTTTTTAAAAGAAAAAATTGAAATTAAAGTAATAATTGGAGCATTTATTACAATTATTGGAACTTTAATTTTATTATCAACACAAAAGAAAATTGGTGGCGGAAACTATTTGGGGGATTTTATTATATTTTTAGGAATGATGTGTGTTTCTATTAATGAGGTACTTGGAAGACGGTTTATGCAAACCAAAGTAAATCAATTGGGTGTTAATACTTTTCAATACATGATTGGAGCAATCTTATCTGTTCTAATACTTTTTATATTGTGGCCTGATAGTAGTTTTAAATATAATAATTATTTAAATTTAAGTCCTCCAGTTCTTGCAGCCATAACATTATCTTTTATAACTTTTGGAGCTTATTTATTTTATAACTTTGCTTTAAGAAGAGCACCAATTGGAAGAATTAGTTTGATGTATCCTTTAACTGGTCCTATTGGAGCAACAATGTCATGGATAGTTTTGGATTCTACAATATCCATTAATATATTTATATCCTTAATAATTATTTTAATAGGAACAATTATTCCTCAAATTAATAAAAAAGCTAAGGGCTAGGATACATTATACTTGGCAACCATAATGCTATTTGGGGAAATATAATAATTAATATTAAGCCAATTAATTGAATAACCATAAATTGCATCATGCCTAAATATATATCTTTTAAATCCCATTGAGGCACCACACCTTTTAAGAAATAAGCTGATAAAGCTACAGGTGGAGATAGCCAGGCGGTTTGTAAATTGACAGCTACAAGAATAGCAAACCAAGTTAAGTTAAAACCTAATTCTAAAATTAAAGGTAGAACTATTGGTAAAACTATTAATACTATTGGAACCCATTCTAAAGGCCAACCTAGTAGAAATATTGCAGCCATTATAATCGCTAAAATCACATATTTATTTACATCAAGATTTAATAAGAAGTCTGTTAATAGAGATGGAGTTCCTAATTTTGAAAATACCGCACCAAAGAAATTTGAGGCCGCAACTAAAAACATAATTAATGCTGTTATCTCTAAAGTTTTCAATAGAGCTTCTTTCAAACCATGGTAAGTAAGTTTTTTATATGCCAGTGCTAAAAGTATTGCTCCAAAAGCTCCCATGCCGGCACCTTCGGTTGGAGTTGCAAGACCAAATAAAATACTTCCTAAGGCAAAGAAAACTAAACCTGCAGGAGGAATTAAACCCATTAAAAACTCATACCAAACCTTAGCCATATTTTTTGGTCGTTCTGAAGCTGGTAATACAGGACCAAGTTTAGGATTTAAAAAACATCTTAACGTTGTGTAAGCGGCATACAAAAATGCTAAAAGAATTCCTGGGATGATTGCTGCGGCAAATAAATCTGTAACTGGTATTTCTAATACAGGACCCATAACAACTAACATAATGCTTGGAGGAATTAAAATTCCTAAAGTACCTCCAGCACAAATTAGACCCGCTGAGAGTCTGGTGTCATATCCTGTCCTGATCATAGTTTTTCCAGCCATAATTCCCAAAATTGTGACAGATGCTCCTACAATTCCAGTTGCTGCCGCGAAGATAGTTGAAACAAACATAACAGCATAAAACAATGCTCCTCTAGTTTTCGAGAGCATTAGTTGTACCGCGTTAAATAATCTTTCCATTAATCCAGCTTGTTCCATCAAAATTCCCATAAATATAAAGAGTGGAACGGCGGCTAGGGTATTCTCGGTCATTATCATATTGAATTGCAAGGTCATTAAATAGAAAACTAACTTTCCAAATCCCCAATAACCAAAAACAAGACCTAAAAAAATCAACGTAAATGAAATAGGAAATCCAACAAAAATTGCAAACAACATGCAACCAATCATTATTGCGCCGATTATTTCTGGTGAAAAGAATTCCATTAAGGCCATCTTCCTTTCACAAAGGCATAATATGTTTTAAGTATTTCAGAAAAACCTTGAACTAAAAGTAAAAAGGCTCCGATTGGCATACAACTTTTTAATGGCCACATTATTGGCATCCATGTAGTGTCCATCGCTCTTTGAATTCTTACTTTTCCACCTAAACATTCTTCAAGATTTGATCTTCCACAAATTGATGTATAAGCATAATCAAAACTTACATAAAAAAATACTAAGAAACCTGGTATAAAAAATAAAAGATATAAAAATAGATCAACTCTAGCCTGATTTTTAACTGTCCAATTTCTATAAAGAAAGTCAGCTCTTATATGAATACCTTTTGATAACGTATATGCTGCACCAAGCATGAACAAAGCCCCTGCTAGCATTCTGCTAATATCAAAAGACCAAAGTGTAGGTCTATTAAAAAAATGTCTTCCAATTACTTCATGTATCATTGCATAAATAAGTGGAATTGTGATCCACATTATTATTTTGCCTGATAAAAGCATTTTTGAGTCAATAAATTCGATTGTTTTTGCCATCCAAGGAATCATGTCCTCAGGCATTTTTGTACTTGTTCTTCTTTCAGCAATTAATTCATCGGTAATATCTAGATTTTCTTTAACTTTAGGATCTGAATCTTTATCAACCATTGAACAAGTATATTATTTAAAATTAAATTATTAAAAAAACGGGGATTAGTTAAATCCCCGTTTTTTATAAAGTTACTTATTGTTGTGCTGCAAATGCAGATCCAATTGATGCATCAGATGTTTCCATTTGTGCAATAAAAGGTACTACAACTTTTGCGTGCTCTGTCATGTGCTCGTAAACTTGTTTAAAGAAAGCATTTTCTGCTGCATTCTTTTTAAGAGTAGCTTGAGCAGCGTTCATGTACTCAGTGAAATAATCAGCTGGTGTATCCCATAGTTTTACACCATGATTTTGAGTAAGATCAATTAACGCTTTTCCATTTTCTACAGCTCTGTTTGTAATATTTCTTGTGATCATAGCTTCAGATGCAACTTCCATTGCATATTTTTGATGATCAGTTAAAGAATTATATACATCACCATTTATGTAAATGTCTCCATTTACAACGTTTTGGTGAAGACCTTGTAGATAATAGTTTTTAAGAACTTTTTGGAAACCAAATACTGAGTCTGGTTTTGGACAACACCACTCTGCAGCATCAATTGTTCCTTTTTCAAGCGCTGGTAAAATATCACCACCTGATAAAGATACTGATGCAATTCCGATATCTTTGTATGTTTGTCCTGGAATTCCTGGAGGAGTTCTAAATCTGTATTTTCTGAAATCATCCATATTTTTGATTGGCTCTTTAAACCAACCTAATGCTTCTGGTCCAGATGATGCCATCACAAAACCTTTAACATTCATTCCCATTTCGCTCCACAATTGGTCGTATAACTCTTTACCACCATTGTCGAAGTACCATGCTAACCAAGATTTAGTACTTAACCCAATTCCTCCACCAGCAACTGGTGAACCAAATAACATCGCAGCTGGGTGATAGTTTGACCAGTAGTGAGTCCATGCTGCACCACCGTCTACTAGACCTTTATCAACGGCTTCTAGTGTTTCTTTCATTCCAACAACTTCACCTTTTGATAAAAGTTCAAATTTTAACTCACCTCGAGTTAATTTTGTTACTCTATCAGTCCACATTTTTACGATTTGTCCATCGTAAGATGTTTTAGGAAAAGTAAGTTGGATTTTTAATGTTTTAGCAGATGCAGAACCAATTACTGAAACTGCAAATACTAAAGCTAAAATCATTGATGTGATTTTTTTCATTATATATCCCTCTCTTTATTGTTATTAAGACTTAATAATAAT
>CACHOJ010000022.1 GCA_902581405.1 uncultured Pelagibacteraceae bacterium
TTACAAAAATTAAAAAAGAGAATATAAATGTTCTTAAAACCATACTTTAAATATAATGATTAATATAAAAATTTTAAATTAGTTAATTAAATAATTTACGGTAAGAAAAATAGTACCTATAGAGACAAAAGTAGAAATAAATAGAGCTTTAATAATATTTTCAGGACTAACATTGTAAGCTGAACATAATACTACCGCAGTGTGTCCACAAGGTGCTACACTTACAAAAAATGCACCTGGTATTTTTTCAGGTAATCCTGAATCAAAAAATATAAATGCTATAATTAATAAAATTAGCGGAGATATTACCAACTTTAAAATAGAGATGGTTGAAGTTAATTTATTAATAACTTTGTGAGTATAAAAAGAAAGAGTAATACCAATTGCAAACAAACCAACAGGAGAAACACAAGCCGCTAAAACAGATAGTACATAATCAATCGGCGTATTATCAATTTTATAGTTAAATATAAAAAGCAAAAGTCCAATTAAAATTGAAAATATCATTGGATTAAAAGTCACATTCCTTAGAAAAAACAGTAATTTAATATTTTTTTTTGTAGTTAATTCTAAGAAAAAAGTAATCACAGATAGTAATATAACTCCATCCATTAATATTATACTGGTAACTTGCGTTATAACTTCTGTCCCAAAATAAATTTTTGTAATTGGTAATAATAAAGTTACGTGGTTAGACAAGGAAACCATAAGTGACCATATAATTGACTCAGGTATGGGTCTTTTAAAAAGTTTACTTGTCACAAAAAAAGTAAGCAAACCTAGACTAGCTTGCATTAAAAAATATGAAATTATTTGCTTAATGTCTACCTGGCCAATTTCACTCTGTGCAACAAATTTTATAATTAGTGCAGGTACTGCAACGTAGAATAAAAATAAGTTTAAAACTTTTGCATGGCTTAGATCAAATATTTTCAGTCTTCCAAATATAAATCCAAGCAAAGTTATAAAAATAAAAGGTGTTAACCCAAGAAAGATGGAATACATTTGATTATAATATTGTTATTCTGTGAAGAATTCTATTTCCTTTAAAAGGAGTAGCTTGATGAAGCATTGCTCTATTATCCCAAATAGCAAGCTGGTCTTTTTCCCATTCTAAAGCATATTGAAATTTTTTTTTAGTCTGGTGACTGAATAAAAAATTTTTTAATTTATTTTTATGTTTATTCATATTTGTGTTAAATTTTATAAAATGTCCAGGGCTACAGTATATAGTTTTTTTATTATTAATAGTTTTAATAATCTTGTGACTGGCAATTAATTCTTTTGAAATTTTTCCCTTTTCTTTCTCTCTTTCAACTGTAGTAATTGATATAGGTCCATGTGATGAGTAAATGCCTTTTAATTTATTAAGTCTAATTTTCTGATTATTAGTCAGTTTTTCATATGCTAAATACTGTGAAGAAAACTCAGTATTTGCAACACCTTTTTTTGGTACCAATTTTGATAGCAACATTGTGTATCTTGGTGGTTTTTTTGTATATGAAGAGTCTGTATGAAATTGTTCACCAAAGCTTGGTCCCTTGTCTGAGGATTTTCTTTGTACAACAGTAATTTGTGGGTATTTTTTATTTAATCCTCTCAACCTTGGATAGTTCGCAGGTTTCCCAAATTTTTGTGCAAAATTTAGATAAGCTTTAGAATTAAGCTTTTGTTTTGGAAAATAAATCATACCATATTTATCAAGTGTAGATTTTATTTGTTTCAATTCATTTTTATTAATTTTATTGAGATTACAAATAATCTCTGCTGCCTTATTTTTTTTAGGAATAATTTTAAACATTAGACATTTTTAATGTTTTTTTGATTAAGTGGCTTTTGAATTAATGAAACAGGATATTTTTTCTTTTCTATTTCAATAGACAAATTTTTATCAATTAAATTTTCAATTGTATTTCCAGAATTTACATAACCAAAAGATATATTTTTTTCAAAATTGAATGAATAATTCCCTGAAGTTGTTCTACCAATTATTTTATCATCTAAGTAAATTGGTTCTTCATGGAGCAGTAGAGGTTGTCCTGGTTTATTATCTTTAAGAACCATCATTGCCAACAATTTTGTTGGTTTTTGATCTTTAATTTTTAATAACGCTTCTTTTCCAATAAAATTAATATTTTTTTTATAACTTATAGCAAATTGAAGTCCTGCTTGATATTGATTCTCTTCGGGAGATATATCATGCCCCCAATGTAAAAACCCACTTTCCATTCTCATTATATCCATTGCGTGTGCCCCGCATAGAGATAAATTATGATTTTTACCTTCATTGACTATAGTTAAGAAAAGTTTTTTGCTATCTTCTATTCTTACGTATAACTCAAATCCAATTTCACCCACATATGATAATCTTTGAGCCCAAACATCAATTCCATCTATATTCACCTTTTTACCATGACTAAATTTTATTCCTTCATTTGAAAAATCATCATCACTTATATTTGATAATAGTTTTCTAGTATTTGGTCCATACAATCCTAAGCATGCAAGATCCTCTGTTACATCTTTAAAGTTTATTTTTTCAGAGAGGTATTTTTTTATATGAAATTTATCGTGTTCTCTTGTTGCAGCTGGACCTATGATTCTAAAATGATTTTTAGTCAGGCAAGTTATAGTAACATCTGTCTCTATACCACCATCTTCATTTAGCATCTGAGTGTAAGTTGATCTACCTTCAATATCTTTTATGTTCGCTGTGCACAATTTTTGTAATTCTTCATGAACGTTTTCTCCAGCAACATCAAATTTAGAAAAAGGTGTTAATTCGAATAAACCGACATTTTTTCTTGTATTTTTGGTCTCATATTCAGCAGATGGATACCAATTTTGATAACCAAAACTGTATTCATATTCAGCTTTTGCACCATTTAAAGAATACCACATGGGTCTCTCAAAACCGCCTGAAGATCCAAAACAAGCACCTAATTTTTTTAGCTCTTCATGGTACGGTAAAGTGATTTGGTTTCTTGAGGTTTGATGTTGTTTATATGGCCAATGCATTCCATATAAATCGCCAAGTGTCTCTGTCACTCTTTCCATAATAAATTTTTTTGAAGAATGGAATTGTTGAAATCTTTTTATATCTACCGAGAATAAATCCTCATTAATATGTCCATTGATCATCCATTCAGCAGTAACTCGACCTGCGCCACCTGAACTTGCTATACCGATGCTATTAAACCCGCAACAAGTGAATAAGTTTTTTATTTCTGGAGTCTCTCCTAATAAATATTGTGTATCAGGAGTAAAAGATTCTGGGCCTGAGAAAAATTTTCTAATTCCAGCATTTTCTAACATTGGCAATCTATGGAAAGATTTTTTTAGATAAGGTTCAAAATGATCAAAGTCATCTGGCAATTCTCCAAAAGAAAAGTTTTCTGGTACAATACCAGTATCTTTAAATGCTGGTTTGGCATTTGGCTCAAAAATTCCAACTAACATTTTCCCAGCATCTTCTTTTAAATAAAGACAATTATTATAATCTCTCAAAACTGGTAAATTTGTAGGTAGATCCCTCATCGGCTCCGTGATCACATAAAAATGTTCATTAGGATATAATGGAATGCTCACATTCATTTTTTCACCAATTTGCCTAGACCACATACCGGTAGCTAGAACAACATACTCACAATCTATTTTTCCTTGTTCAGTCTCTACTCCAACTATAGATTTATTTTTGACCAAAATTTTTTTAACAGGTGTTTTTTCAAAAATTTTTGCACCTTCCGTCCTAGCCGCTTTTGCTAAAACGTTAGTGACACCTACTGGGTCAGCCTGCCCATCTTTTGGCATAAAAACACTTCCAATAATATCCTCGTTATTTACTACTGGGTATAAATCTTTTGTTTGTTTTTTATCTAAAACTTGCACTTCAACATCTGATAATTGAGCTGTCGTTGCTTGTCTTAGTAACTCTTGCATTCTATCATTTGTTGTTGCAACTGTAATTGCACCATTTTGTTTTAATCCAATTGATAAACCAGTCTTTTTTTCTAAATCTTGGTAAAGATCTAAAGTATATTTTCTAAGTTTTGTTATAGTTGATGATGCTCCTAATTGGCCCATAAGACCGGCAGCGTGCCAAGTTGTTCCTGATGTCAATTGATCTCTTTCTAATAAAACGACATCTTTCCAGCCAAATTTAGCAAGATGGTATGCGCATGATGTGCCTGCAACACCACCTCCAATTACTACAACTTTTGAGCTTTTTGGTAATTCTTTATCCATGGATTTATTAACGTACAATAATAATTAAAAACAGACAATGTGGTCAATATGAATTGGTCTTTTAATACCAAATTTTTCATCTATCTCATGTTGATGAATATGATGAGAATGAACAAATACAGGAATTTGTAAATTACTCTCAGTTTTAAGGGTGTAGATAAAATTTGTTCCTCTGAATTTTCGATCAACTACTTCCAACTTTAAATTACTTTTGTCATCATGCTCTAGATCTTCAGGTTGCAATAAAAGTTTAACATCAGATCCATTAGGGTAATGTTTTACAAAATTGCCTTGGATTGTTCCTAGATCTTTATTTTCTAAACTATTCTCACTTGTTACTTTTGCTGGAATTAAAATTCCTCTATTTAAAAAATTTACAACCTCAATTGAATTTGGAAAATGATAAACATTGTATGGGTCGTCAAATTGTTTAAGTTGTTTATTTAAAATAATTCCGCACTTGCTTCCCAAATAAAAAGCTTCATATGAGTCATGTGTTACAATAATAGTTGTTATTTTAGATTTGCTTAATAATTGTTTTAACTCAACTTGAATTTCTTCTTTAAAACT
>CACHOJ010000023.1 GCA_902581405.1 uncultured Pelagibacteraceae bacterium
ATTATGTAAAAAATATGATTACAGGTGCCGCACAGATGGATGGAGCAATATTAGTTGTGAATGCTGCTGATGGACCAATGCCACAGACAAGAGAACATATTCTACTTGCTCGTCAAGTTGGGGTACCAGCAATTGTTGTATATTTAAATAAAGTAGATCAAGTTGATGATAAAGAAATGATAGACTTGGTCGAGGAGGAGATTAAAGATCTATTAACATCTTATAAATTCCCTGGAGACAAAACTCCAATTATAAAAGGTTCTGCTTTAGCTGCAGTTGAAGGAAGAGATGATGAAATAGGAAAAAACTCTATAATGGAGTTAATGAAGTCTGTTGATGAATTTATTCCACAACCAGACAGACCTAAAGATAAAGATTTCTTAATGCCAGTTGAAGACGTATTTTCAATTTCAGGAAGAGGAACAGTTGTAACTGGAAGAGTAGAGTCTGGTGTTATTAAAACAGGTGAAGAAATTGAAATAGTAGGTATCAGAGAGACTAAAAAATCAGTCTGTACTGGTGTTGAAATGTTTAGAAAGCTTTTAGATTCTGGCGAAGCCGGAGATAATATAGGTGCATTATTAAGAGGTGTAGAAAGAACCGATGTTGAAAGAGGTCAAGTGCTATGTAAACCTGGATCAATTAAACCTCATACAAAATTTGAGGCTCAAGCTTATGTATTGAAAAAAGAGGAAGGTGGAAGACACACACCATTTTTTACTAAATACAGACCTCAATTTTACTTTAGAACAACAGATGTTACTGGAGAAGTTGAATTACCAGCAGGAACGGAAATGGTAATGCCAGGAGATGATGCTAAATTTACAGTAAAACTTATCACACCAATTGCAATGGACGAGAAACTTAATTTTGCAATCAGAGAAGGTGGTAGAACAGTAGGAGCGGGAGTAGTAACAAAAATTATAGAGTAAACTCTATAGGAGTGTAGCTCAATTGGTAGAGCGCCGGTCTCCAAAACCGGAGGTTGGGGGTTCGATTCCCTTCGCTCCTGCCAAATAAAATATTATGAAAAACCCTATAAAATTTATACAGGACGTAAAACAAGAGGCCTTTAAAGTAACATGGCCCACAGCAAAAGAGACCGTACAAGGTGCTCTAATGGTATTTGCTATGGCTGTTTTAGCATCACTGTTTTTTTTATTACTAGATCAAATTTTAAAATTTTTATTAGAAATAATACTTAGGATAAGTATATAATGAAAAATTGGTATATTGTTCAATCTCACTCAAGTTTTGAAAATAAAGTTGCACAATTAATAAAAGAGGAAGCCGAAAAAGCGAAAATTTCAGACAAGATTGATGAAATAATTGTTCCAACTCATGATATCACCGAGGTTAAAAGGGGAAAAAGAGTTCAAAGAAAAAAAAAATATTTTCCAGGATATGTGCTTATAAAAAGTGAAATGGATAACAATATTTATCATATGATAAAAAATATAAAAAAAGTTAGTGGTTTTTTGGGGTCAAAAGGAACTCCAATACCTGTGTCAAATAAAGAAATAGAAAAAATACTAGGTGAGATAAAAGATGGAGTTGCACAACCTAAATCTGGTGTAGAGTATAATGTTGGAGAAAAAGTTCAAGTCATAGATGGACCATTTGCTTCATTTAGTGGATTGGTTGAGGATATTGATGAAGAAAAACTAAGACTTAAAGTTTCTGTATCTATTTTTGGACGTCCCACACCAGTAGATTTAGAGTATAACCAAGTAGAAAAGGCAAGTTAATGGCAAAGAAAGAAATAAGCGGTTACGTAAAATTACAAATTAAAGGTGGTCAAGCTAACCCAGCACCGCCTGTTGGTCCAGCTTTAGGACAAAGAGGAATAAATATCATGGAATTTTGTAAAGCGTTCAATGATAAGACAAAATCATTTGCTGGAAAGCCTGTTCCTGTGATAATCACAGTTTATAAAGATAAAAAATTTGACTTTGTTATAAAATCACCTCCGGCATCACATTTTATTAAGGAGGTTATGAAATTAAAAAGTGGATCTAAAGAGCCTGGAAGAAATATAATTGGATCTATTTCTAAACAACAACTTAAAGATATAGCAGAAAAAAAAATGGAAGACCTTAACGCACATGATCTAGATGAAGCTGCTAAAATTATTGCTGGGTCCGCAAGATCAATGGGAATTGAGGTTAAAGAATAATGAAGTCAAAAAGATATAAAAAATTACCAGTTAATACTAAAGAATTACCATCAGACACAATTGATAAAATTTTAAATTCAATAAAATCTAATTGTACAACCAAATTTGATGAGTCTGTTGATTTAAGTTTTAGAATTAACAATAAGCAAAAAAAAAATGAGATAAATTTAAGAACGGTTGTTAACCTACCAGGAGGAACAGGCAAGTCTGTTAAAGTTGCAGTAGTTTGTGAGGAAAGCAAGTTTGATGAAGCAAAAAATTCAAAAGCTGATATTGTAGGTAGCGATGAACTAATAGATCAAATTAAAAATGGTGACACAAATTTTGAAAAACTAATTTGCACTCCTTCAATGATGATAAAGTTATCAAAACTTGGAAAAATACTTGGACCTAAAGGTTTGATGCCAAATCCAAAATTAGGAACAGTTACAAATGATATATCTAAAGCTGTAAGTGAAGCAAAAGCTGGACAAGTTGAAATCAGGAATGATAAAGATGGAAACATTGGTTTAAGTATTGGAAAAAAATCTTTTGATGATGAAAAATTAATAAAGAATTATAATGCCGTGATAGATGCATTAGAAAAAGAAAAAACAAATTTAACTATTAAAGGAGACTTAGTTAAGCAAGTATTTATTACCTCAAGTATGGGAGTTTCATATAAATTAAAATTAGAAAAAAGTTTTTAGTTATGATGAATAAAGAGCAAAAAAAACAGTATATCAGTGATATGACAAACCAGTTTGATAATACTGAAGCAATAATTGTAACTCATTATCAGGGTTTAACTGTTAGTCAGTTAGATGATCTTAGAAAGAAAATGCGTGATCATGGTATAAAGTTCAAAATAACAAATAATAGAATCACAAAAATAGCTTTAGAAAAAACCAAATGTAAAGAACTATCTGATCTATTTACAGGACCAACGGCAGTTGCTTTATCAGAGGACGCTATAACTTCTGCAAAAATCCTTACAAAATTTTCTAAAGAAAATGAAAATCTTAAAATTTTGGGTGGAATCATGGGGGCAGACATTTTAGACGTGGCTGGAGTTCAGAATGTTGCGACATTACCATCACTGGATGAAGCTAGGGCTAAAATTGTTGGTATTTTGAGGTCTCCAGCTCAAAAAATTGCAAGTATTTTACTTGCACCGGCCTCAAAAATCGCTATTTTAGCGCTCGAAAAATCAAAAAAATAACCAGGGACAAAAAATTATTATTATGGCTGACTTAAATAAAATCATAGAAGATTTATCTAGCTTAACTGTTGTAGAAGCAGCAGAGCTTTCAAAACAATTAGAAGAAAAATGGGGAGTTACAGCTGCAGCTGCAGTTGCTGCAGCTCCAGCTGCCGCTGCAGGTGATGCACCTACAGAGGAAAAAGATGAATTCACAGTAATGTTAACAGCTGCAGGCGATAAAAAAATTAACGTTATTAAGGAAGTAAGAGCTGTTACCGAGTTAGGATTAAAAGAGGCAAAAGATTTAGTTGAGGGAGCACCTAAAGAGGTTAAGTCAGGTGTTAATAAAAAAGAAGCAGAGGAAATAAAAGCTAAATTAGAAGCTGCAGGCGCTAAAGTAGAACTTAAGTAATTAAACTAGAAAGAATTTACTTGCTGAATAAATCTATTCAGCATTAAAAAATTATATGGAATTATCTTTTACAGAAAAGAAACATATAAGAAAAAATTTTGGTAAACTCAAAGAGAGTTTGTCTATTCCGAACTTAATTGAAGTACAAAAAAATTCCTATAAGGAATTAACAGAATTTAAGGGAGATGTAGAACAACACTTGGTTAAAGGTTTTCATAGAGTTTTCAAAAGCATTTTTCCTATTGAAGATCTAAATGATAAAGCTACTCTAGAATATGTTTCTTATAGATTAGAAAAACCAAAATTCGATGTAGAAGAATGTATAACTAGAGGTCTTACTTACTCAGCTGCCTTAAAGTGTACTTTACGATTAGTAGTTTATGAAATAGATCAAGAAAATAATACTAAAGATATATTATCGGCTAAAGAGCAAGAAGTTTATATGGGCGAAGTCCCAATGATGACTAATAGTGGAACATTTATAACTAATGGAGTTCAAAGAGTAGTTGTGAATCAAATGCATAGAAGTCCAGGTGTTTTTTTTGATCATGATAAAGGAAAATCACATGCTAGTGGTAAACTTTTGTTTAATTGCCGAGTAATACCAAATAGAGGATCATGGCTAGATTTTGAATTCGATGTCAAAGATTTTTTATATTTCAGGATAGATAGAAAGAAAAAAATATTTGTGTCAACCTTATTACAAGCTTTAGGTTATTCAAAAACAGATATAGTTAACGAATTCTATGATAAAGAAACTTTTACTTATGATAAAAATCTGAAGAAATGGAAAACAAAATTTGATCCAGAAAACTACAAAGCAAAAAATTTCTCTGAGGAAATAATTGATGCAAAAAATAATAAAGTTTTAATAAAAATAGGTGAACAAATTAATTTTCTTACGGCAAAAAAACTTCAAAATGATGGATTAAAAGAAATTTTAGTTTCTAATATGTCTTTATATGGCAAGTATTTACATGAAGATATAAGCGTAGGTGAAGATAGTTTTAAAATTGGCAC
>CACHOJ010000024.1 GCA_902581405.1 uncultured Pelagibacteraceae bacterium
TATTAATTTTTACTCTTCCTCCAGATTTTATTAAATTTTTTCCAAATACAGTCGAATGAAATGGCTCTTTTTCTTTTAATTTTTTTAAGAGAGCAATTATTGTACCCCCCGCTTTAAAACCAACTTTTATATCCTTAATTTTACTTTCACATAATAATCTAAGTTTATGTGCTAATTTTATATTCTTACAGAATTTTTCAGGAATTGGATTGATAAGTTTATTAGTATTATAAGCCTTTACTAATTTTTTTGACACTGATTGAATATCATTTTTCATATCTGTAGCCTATTGAAGAACTGTCATTGGATCAAGCCTTGTTTGAAACCAATTTATTCTAAAATCTAAGTGAGGACCAGTTGATCTACCTGTGGAGCCAACAGTTCCTATTATATCTCCTTTTTTAATTAAATCTCCTACTTCAACCATTACATTTTCTAAATGAGAATAAATTGTCGATATACCATGACCATGATCCATAATAATTGTACCTCCGGTGTAATAAAGGTCATTTTCAGCCATCGTTACCACCCCAGTACCAGAAGATTTAATCTCAGTTCCTTTTTTTGCTGCTATATCAATACCGTAATGAGGCCATCTTGGTTTCCCATTAAGAATTCTTTGGCTTCCATAAACCCCACTAATTATACCTTCAACCGGCATAATAAATTTTTCAGAAAAAAAAGTTAAATTGGAGTTAATTGCTCTAGCTTCTCCAATTCTCCCATTTTCTTTTTTAATTCTTTTATAAACAGATTCAGGTGGTGTTACTTTATTTTCAGGCAATCCATCAATTCTTTGAATGTTATACTTACGTTTAAAAACTTTTTTTATTATTTTCTCTGATTTACCGTTAGTAATTTTTGTTATCAAAACATCGAACTTCCTATCTCGATCAATTCCAAAAACAAAATAACCATCATCTGATACTTTGACATCTTTTTTATCAATTATTATTTTTGAATTAGGATCTGTTTTTCCTAAAATAAAATGACCTTGAATAAATTTACCATCAAATTCAATTGCAAAAATATTTGTTGGAAAAAAAATTGCTAGTATTAGCAACAGTTTTTTCATTATTTTGCTGTCCATCCTCCATCTATCAGAATAGATGATCCAGTTATCATTGCAGCAGCATCTGATGCTAAAAAACATACAGCTGTAGCTACATCACTCTCTTTAGCTGCTTTGCCCATAGGAATATTGCCTAAAGCCAAATTTTTGAACTTTTTATTTTTAAAAAATTTTTTTACCATAGGAGTTTCAACAAATGTCGGGGCAACTGTATTTACTCTAATATTTTTCGTTGCTAACTCTACACCCATACCCTTTGTTAAACCTTCAATTCCAAATTTAGTCATATTGTAAATATTTCTACCGGACATACCTACATGACCGAGTTGAGATGACATATTTATAATTGATCCAGCTCTTTTTTTATTTTTAATCATTTTCTTTACAACTAACTGTGCAACGTTAAAGGCAGCTTTTAAGTTTAGATCTACCAAATAATTCATACTTTGCTGTTTTATTTTCTCAAATGGTTCTGGAATATTAGTCCCTGCATTATTTACAAGAATATCAATAATTTTTATTTTTTTTAATTTTTCCTGTAATTCGCTGTAGTTCATTACATCACAATTAATTTTGATTAATTTACTTTTGACCTTTTTTATGTCTTTTTCTAATCTATCAAGATCAGAGGATGTTCTGCTCAAACCAATAATTGTTGCGCCTGCTTCAGCTAGAGCGATTGAACAAGCGCGTCCTAAGCCTTTACCTGCTCCTGTTACAAGAGCATATTTCCCTTTAAGATTAATTTTTTTCAAATACATTTAAATAAATAACTTGATGTCCGTATAAATTAAATCAATTGCAACAAATAATATAGCAAATAAACCAATCCAAGCTATCCATTTGTATTCTTTAATCCATCGAGAAATTAATGTTGCAGCAGTTGCCATTAATATAATTGATAAAACAAGACCAAAAACTAATAAAAAGTAATGATCTTTGGCAGCACCTGCTACGCCCAATACATTATCTAAACTCATAGTAAAATCAGCTAACAAAACAGTCCAAATTGCTTTAAGCATTGATGAACTATCTACTTTGATGTTTTCCTCATCATTTTGTGAATTTCTAATTACATCAACATAAAGTTTGTAAACTATGTATAACAATAACAAACCACCTAAGAGTCTTAGCCCTGTTATTTGTAAAAGATAAGCAGTTATGAGCGTTAATAAAATTCTTAATATTACTGCTCCACCAATTCCCCAGAAAATTATTTTTTTTCTTTGTTCTGGAGGAAATTTCGATGCAACCATTCCTATAATAATTGCGTTATCTCCGGCAAGAATTAAATCAATAAATATTATTTGAAAAAAAATTGTAATTTCTTCTGTCATCTAGCATCTTCTATTATCATATCTGCTGCTTTTTCAGCAATCATAATAGTAGGTGCATTAGTATTTCCTGAGGTTATCGATGGCATTACAGATGCATCAACAATTCTTAAATTTTTCAAGCCATGAGCCACTAATCTATCGGATACGACTGCATTTTCATCCGAACCCATCCTACAAGTACTTACAGGGTGAAAAATAGTACTGCAAAATTTTCCTGCCTCTTTAGCTAATTCCTCATTATCTGTGATATGAATACCAGGTCTATATTCCTCTGGTTCATATTTTTTGTATGCTTTAGAATTCATTACAATGTTTCTTGTAATTTTTAATGCTTTGCCTGCAATTTCTCTGTCTTCATCTGTAGACAAATAATTCATTTTAATTTTTGGGGACACTCTTGTATCTGAAGATTTTAGTTCAATAGAACCTCTGCTAGTGGGTCTTACATTCGTTATACTAGGAGTAAATGCTGTAAATTTATGAAGAGATCCTTTGCCTAATACATCTGTACTAGCAGGAGAAACGTGAAACTGTAAATTAGGAGTTGCCAAGTGTGGATCACTTTTGACAAAGCCACATAAATAACTAGCCCCAACAGTAAGCGGTCCTTTTCTAAATAAAAGATATTTAAGTCCTGTCATAAATTTTTTAGTCATACTGTAATAAATATCATTTAAACTCTCTAAATTTTTGACTTTGTAAACTGGTCTGAGCATTAAATGGTCAGTTAAATTCATTCCTACTCCAGGGTGATCTTTAACAACATTTACGTTATTTTTTTTTAACAATTCACCTGGACCAATACCTGAGGAGAACAATTGTTCCAGAACTTAAAATCACTTCCTTATTTGCTTTTACAGATATTACATTTTTACCAATCCAGTAATTTACTTTGTCTGCTTTTTTATTATCGAACTCAATATTCTTAACATGAGCATTTGTTACAACTTTTAAATTCTTTCTTTTTTTTACAGGATTTAGATATCCAACTGCTGTGCTACATCTCAGTCCATTTCTAACTGTAAAAGGAAAATAACCCATGCCCTCGTTATCTCCATTATTAAAATCATCAGTTCTTTTATGGCCGAACTCCTCTGCTGCATCCATAAAAAGATCACAAACTTTAAATGTTCCTCTTATTTCTTGAACAGCTAAAGGGCCTCCAGATCCATGAAATTCATTTTCACCAAATTGGAAATCTTCAGATTTTTTAAAATATGGAAGAACATCTTCCCAAGACCAACCAACATTACCAAGCTGTCTCCAGTAATTAAAATCATTAGACTGGCCTCTTATATAAAGCATTCCATTGATAGATGAACTTCCACCTAATGTTTTACCTCTTGGATAAACCATTTCTCTATTATCACAATATTTCTCTCTCTCTGTTTGAAAACACCAATCTGTTTTAGGATTCAACATTGTCTTAAAATATCCGCCTGGGATATGTATCCATGGGTTAGTATCTTTGCTTCCTGCTTCGATTAATAATACCTTGTGATTAGGGTTAGCACTCAATCTGTTAGCTAATACACAGCCTGCTGATCCTGCACCTAAAATAATATAATCAAAGTTTTCCATATTAATTAAAAATAATTAAATTTTTTTAAAAATCTTTTAACATATACTTTATAAATTAAATAATAAGATTAGGTAGTTTAATATGAAATATTTAGACGCATTAATTATTGGTGCTGGATTTTCAGGTTTATATCAGCTTCACTGTTTGAGAGATAAATTAAAATTAAACACTTTA
>CACHOJ010000025.1 GCA_902581405.1 uncultured Pelagibacteraceae bacterium
CAATTACATCAAAATCATTTGGTTTAACTGGTGCAACCCATTTTCCATTTATATAAAAATTTTTCTTTTCAATCATAAATGCACTTTAACACAGAATTTAAATTTCATAACCTTTTTCTTCAGGTTCATTATCTGTTAACTCTTCAGGAAATCCTTCAGCTCTAAAATCAATTTCATTCAGATCTTCCATTCTTTTTACTATCATTGATGACCAAGCTCTTGAGCCATATTTTTTTTGGCCATCTTTAAATATTTCAACTATTTTAGGAGAAATTTCCAAAGGTGCATTTAATTTTTTTGCGAGTTCATCAAATAGACCCGTATCTTTTAAAACAAGGTCCATCGTAAAATTTATATTATAAGAGCCATTTAAAATAACTTGGCTCTCAGTTTCATGAACAAATGAATTTCCTGATGACACAGCAATTCCCTTATAAGCTTTCGTAAGATCTAGGTTTGATTTTTTAGCTACTGTCCATGCCTCCCCAAGAGCAACCAAATGTGTGGAGGCTAAATAATTTGTAATTACTTTAAGAACAGACGCTGTGCCCAATTCCCCTGTATGTAATATTTTACGCCCCATTACTGTTAATGCAGGCAAAATATTTTCAAATGCATCCCTGTCTCCACCAACAAATATTGCTATATTTCCCGAGGCAGCTCTATGGCATCCTCCACTTACTGGACCATCTAAAGGTATTGCTTTTTTTTCGATTACTTTTTTACCAATTCTTTTTACCTCTGACTCATCAGTAGTACTCATTTCCAACCATATTTTATTTTCAGAAAGACCCTCTAAAATTCCGTTTTGACCTTCCATCACCTCTGCACAAATTTCAGGAGAAGGAAGGCAAGTTATTATTAAATCAACTTCCTCAGCTAACTCTTTAGCAGAGTTTGCTATTTTAGCACCCAAAGCTTCAAATTTTTTTGTTAAATTTTTATCTAAATCTCTAACTGTTAAATTAAATTTATTCCTCAATAAACTCCCAGCTAGTTTTCCTCCAACATTTCCCAAGCCAATAAATCCTATCTTCATTAATTTACCTCCTCTTTCTTTTTATATAATATCATTACGACACCAAATATTATTACTACTCCTCCAATAAATAATTCAGCTGTTGGTTTCTCACCTAATAAAAAAATAGCTGCAAGCAATCCAGTCGGTGGTATACCCATAGTTACTATAGGTAACACTTTATATAATGGATTATTTTTTAGAACATAATAAAAGCATCCATAAGTTATAGGTTGCATAATAAATCCAATGTAAAAAGCTATTAACCAATGATTAAATTTAGCAGTTGATAAATATGATATTGTATCACCTTCAATTATTGCAGAAATTAAAATTAAAGTAGGTCCGGAAAATAATGCAAGCCATGCAACTAAAGCTAAAGGATTAATTTCTTTACTCAAAGGTTTAACAATTACTTGACCGAGTGCCCATATTGCTGAACCTAGAATAGTAAGAGCGATACCAAATAGTTTTCCATCTAAATTAGGTGAGCCGATTAAAATATAAACTCCTATAAAGGCAATTCCAATTCCAACTAAAGCTCTTAAAGTTGGTTTCTCTTTCAACATGAAAAAAGCAAATATAACTCCAAATGGAACTTCTGTTTGTACTAATAATACCGCTGCTGAGGCATCTATAAAATTTAAACCAGTATAGGTAATACTGTATTGTAAGGTGTTTGCTATAAATGAAGCAAAAAAGATTTTTTTTAAGAAACCTTTTGGAATAGGAAACCACCAAATTAAAATAGAAGCAGCAAAAATAAATCTTAATCCCATTAAAAGTATTGGAGGAAAAGACTCAAAAGCAGGTTTTGCAATTACAAAACCAAAACCTAAAAAGATAGGAACCAGTGATGCAACTATTGTGTCTTTAAAATTCATTCAATTCATTTAATATTAATGATTATTCAAGAACTTATGATATATTCTCTTTTTTAAAATATGAATTCAACAAAAATAGAACCAAAATACATAAGTAAATCAAATCCACGAGTTGGCCTTATTGCTCTTGCAAGTGATTTTATGATTGAGAGAGATTTTATTAATGTAATAAAGGATAGAGAAATTGATTTTTTTGTTAATAGAATAGAGTGTTATAACCCTTTAACTAAAGAAAATCTGATTAAAATGTCAGATAAAGTAACTGATGTTGCAAAAGATATTCTCCCTGACCAAGATATAGACTGTGTTGTCTATGGATGCACTTCAGGAACAATAGCTGCAGGATACAATTCTATAGAACAAAAGGTAAAAGCTGCAAAACCAATGGCTGAGGTTTCAACACCAAGTACCGCTGCTATAAAAGCTTTAAAGAAATTAAATATAAGCAAGATTTGTTTATTTACTCCATACAGCAAAAAACTAAATGATGATGTTATAGAATATTTTAAATCTGAAGAATTTGAAATAACTTCAAATTCTTATTTTGATATAGAGTCAGACTACGATATCGGTAAAGTAGATCAAAATTATTTGTATGATGTATTATCTAAAATAGATTTAAACGGTGCAGATGCATTATTTGTATCTTGCACAGCTTTACCTGTACTTCCAATAATTGACAAACTTGAAAAAAAATTGAATACAGTTGTTTTATCAAGTAACCAGGCTTTAATCTGGGATACACTTGTTAAAATAAATAAAGATAATCAAGTTGAAGGTTTTGGAAAATTATTCAGATAGAAAATTATGTCATTTAGCAGAGAGGAATATCAAAAAAGATTAAAAAAAGTAAAGTCAATGATGGAAAAAAAAGGCATTGAACTTTTAATTTCTCACGATACTAATAATATGAACTATTTGACTGGTTATGATGCATGGTCTTTTTATTATGCTCAATGTGCAATTGTTCATATAAATGCAGACGAACCTCTTTGCTTTGTAAGAGCACAAGATGCTGGAGGCGCTTATATAAAAACTTATCTTAAAGATGAAAACATAATTGTTTATGACGAAAATTATATTCACACATGGCCAAAACATCCCTACGATTATTTAGTAAAAATAATTAAAGATAGAAAATGGGATAAACTTTCAATTGGTGTTGAAATGGATGCACATTACTTCACAGCTTTTTGCTATGAAAAGATAACACAAGGTTTGCCAAACGCAAAAATTAAAGACTCAGAACGTTTAGTCAACTGGGCGAGATTTGCAAAATCTGATGCAGAAATAAAATATATGAAAAATGCTGCATTGATCTCAGAAAAAGGGATGAAAACTGCAATGGAAGTAATTAAACCTGGTGTAAGACAATGCGATGCTGTTGGAGAGATACAAAAAACTTTATTTTATGGAACACCAGAGTTTGGGGGAGAATATTCGAGTATTGCAACACTTCTTCCAACAGGGAAGGGAACCTCAGCTTCACATTTAACTGCTACACAAGATAAGTTTGTAGAGGGGGAAGCAACAATTGTAGAGTTATCTGGTGTTTACAAAAGATATCATGCTCCAATGGCAAGGACTGTTTTGTTGGGAAAACCCGATCAACTAAAAATTGATACGATGAAAAAGACTATTGAAGCACTAGAAGCTGGAATTAAAGTAACAAAAGCCGGAAATACTGCAAATGATGTTGCTCAAGCATTTTGGGGAATTTTAGACAAATATGGAATAGAGAAAAAGTCTAGAACAGGCTACTCAATTGGTATTGGTTACCCACCAGATTGGGGTGAACATACTTTAAATATATATAAAGAAGAAATGACAGAATTAGTTCCAAATTCTTGTTTTCATATGATAGCTGTAATGCAATTTGGTGATTGGGGTGTTGAAGCATCAGAGTCCATAAGAGTTACTGACAATGGATGCGAATTATTTTGTAATTATCCAAAAGAGCTACATATAAAGAGTTAATTAACTGTTGCAAATAACATAACTAAATGTTTTAAAAACTATCTTATGCCAAAAAAAGCTGATTTCGTAAAATTTGATAAAGTAGACAAAAGTTATGACGGAAAAGTATTAGTAGTAAAAGATCTGAATTTAGATATTGAAGAAGGTGAGTTTGTAACAATGCTTGGACCTTCAGGTTCAGGAAAAACTACGTGTCTGATGATGCTTGCAGGTTTTGAAACTCCAACTAATG
>CACHOJ010000026.1 GCA_902581405.1 uncultured Pelagibacteraceae bacterium
TTAAGTTAAAAGATGGAGATGTAAAAATAAAATTATTTCCAGATGTAGCACCAAACCATGTAAAAAGAATAACTGAGTTGGCAGATAGTGGAAAATATGATGGTGTAGTTTTTCATAGAGTAATAGATGGTTTTATGGCTCAAACTGGAGATGTGCAATTCGGAAACTCATCATCTGATAATTTTAATTTAAGTAGGGCAGGTATGGGTGGATCTGATTTACCTGACCTTAAAGAAGAATTTAATGATTTGCCACATGAGAGAGGTACTTTGTCTATGGCGAGATCTTCAAATCCAAATAGTGCTAATAGTCAATTTTTTATTTGCTTTGGTCCAACACCGCATTTAGATAGACAATATACTGTATTTGGTAAAGTTTTAGAAGGAATGGAGTTTGTAGACATGATTACAAAAGGTGATGGACCAAATGGATCTGTTTCTAATCCTGATAAAATAATTAGTTTTAAATCTGAGTAGTTTTTAATGGATGGAAGACATAAAAAAGAATTTTTCTTTTAGCGTAAAAAATCAAAATAAAAATTATCGTGTTGGATTAATTCAAACTCATCGTGGAGAAATAGATACACCTGCTTTTATGCCTGTAGGAACTCAGGCTACAGTAAAAGGTGTTTTTATTGACGATATTATAAAGACTGGCAGTCAAATTATTCTCTCAAATACCTATCACTTAATGATTAGACCTGGCACTGAAAGAGTCGAGGCTGTTGGTGGTCTTCACAAATTTATGAATTGCAAACTTCCTATTCTTACTGACTCAGGAGGCTATCAGGTTATGTCTTTATCTAAATTTAATAAAATCGACAGAAATAAAGGAGCAATTTTTCAATCTCATATAGACGGAAAAACTTTCATCTTAAGTCCTGAGGAAAGTATTAAAATTCAAAAAAAACTTAATTCAGATATTGTTATGGTAATGGATGAGTGTCCAAAAAACACCAAAGATTATAACAAAATTAAAAACTCTATGGAATTGTCTACAGAATGGGCAAAAAGATCTAAGAATGAATTCGGAAATAACCCTCATAAAGCTTTGTTTGGTATTGTTCAAGGTGGTTTATTTAATGATCTTAGAATTGAGTCTTTAAAAAATTTAATTAACATAAAATTTGATGGATACGCAATTGGTGGTTTGGCTGTTGGAGAAACTCAAAAGGAAATGTTTGATGTTTTAGATGGTATTAAAGACTATTTACCAGAGGATAAGCCAAGATATTTAATGGGTGTAGGAACACCATCAGATATATTGGGAGCAGTCAAAAGAGGTATTGATATGTTTGATTGTGTTTTACCAACCAGGTCAGGAAGAACAGGATTGGCTTTCACGTGGAACGGTAGAATTCAAATTAGAAATTCTGAGAATAAATTTGATAATACACCTCTAGATAGCAGTGTGACAAAATTTGATTTAAATAAATACTCAAAAAATTATTTAAATCATCTGCATAATACCAATGAAATATTAGCATCAATGATTTTAACTTTAAATAATATTAATTTTTATCAAGAACTTATGTACGAGATTAGAAAAAATATTAAAATGGGAACTTTTGATGAATTTCATGACAAGTATATTAATATTTTGTAAATTTTTACCATTGCTAAATAAAAAAAAATCAATATAAGAAATTCGTGTTGGGCCCTTAGCTCAGTTGGTAGAGCAATTCCCTTTTAAGGAATGGGTCGATGGTTCGAGTCCATCAGGGCTCACCAACATTTTATATAATTGGTGGGTATTTTAAAATAATTTCATTCATCCAGTTATTGATTTGACTAATTCTTCTATCATTCGATGGATGTGTACTTAAAAATTCTGCAGGCTCTTTTCCTTTATTAGCTTTTTTCATTCTTTCCCAAATTTTTGTAGTTTCTCTTATATCGTAACCAGATAATGATGAAAAAATTAATCCTAGATAATCAGCTTCACTCTCCTGTTTTCTGGTAAAAGGGTTCATAATCCCAATCTGGGATATAATACCTACAGTATTAATGCCTGTTGTTTTATTAACTTGAGATAATTTTCCTCCAGTAGCAATATCAATAATTCCAGTTGTTGTATTCAACAACCTTGTTCTACTAGCCCTTTCAACAGAATGTTTTGCTACAGCATGTGCAATTTCATGACCCATCACAGCCGCTAGACCATTGTCGTTTTTTGTAATATCCAACATTCCTGTGTATACTGCAATTTTACCACCCGGCATACACCATGCATTTCTAATTTTTTTATTATCAATTAAAATATATTCCCATTCAAAATTTGCCGTTGGATCATCCATATCATTTCTATAAAAATATTCTGAAATTGATTTTTCAATTTTAGATCCAATCTGTATTATTTTATCTAAACTATCTTTATCATCACTTAATTTTGCTTTTTTTTTAACCTGCTCATATGCCTTAGCAGCATGAGCATTTAATTGTGATTCTGAAATTAATTTTAATTGCTTTCTTTCTGTGATTGGCGCAGTAGTGCAAGCATGCAAACCTGCAGAAAGACAGCCACAACCCATTAAATATATAAAATTTCTTCTATTCACTTTTTATAATATTTATATTACATGTAATTTATAATCAATTATTAGATATGTCTAAATTTAGAAGGAAAAGAATTTCATTTTTTGCAAGATTAAGGAATTATTTTATTACAGGCATTGTTGTTTTAGTACCTATTGGTATCACTTTATATTTAACTACTTTTTTTATTTCAATCTCATCTAAATTAATACCACAAGGCATCAATCCTAATAGTTATTTGCCATTTGCAATACCAGGCCTAGAAATTTTATTATCAGTAATTTTTATTACATTTGTTGGCGGTCTATCACTTTCTTTTATTGGCAAAAAATTCTTACAATTATTTAATGACTTATTAAAAAAAATACCCATTTTGAGAACTATATATTCAGCAATTGGTCAAATGACGGAGACCTTTGCACCTAAAAAAGGATCTAAAAAAAGTGTGGTTCTAATTCAATATCCTAGAAAAGGTACGTGGGCAGTTGGATTTGCCACAAAAGAAAATAAAGGAGAAATTTCAAAAAAAACAAATACAGAACTTGTAAATGTTTTTGTTCCTACAACGCCAAACCCAACTAGTGGTTTTTTATTAATGTTTCCCAAGAGTGAAATTGTTTATCTTGATATGACATTTGAGGAAGCTTCAAAATTTATAGTCTCAGCCGGAACCTCGGATAGTAAAACTAAATAGCATCATTAATTACAGCTACTTTATCATAAAGCTTAATAAGCTTATTAAAATTTTTAATTTTGATATTGTTTCTTTCAATTTTTTTGATTTCCATCTCGGCAACTTTAAATAGATCTTCGTGTTGAATAGGGTCTGCCAAGTTATATTTTTTTAAACCGCTTTGTTTAAAACCTAATATATCTCCATATCCTCGTATTTTTAAATCTTCCTCAGCAATTTTAAAACCATCATTAGAGTTTTTGAGCACTGTAATTCTTTTTCGAGCACTTTCACTTAGTCCCGTCTTAAACATAAGTATACAAGTTGACTCTTTGTTACCTCTACCCACACGACCTCTTAATTGATGTAGTTGTGATAATCCATACTTATTTGAATTTTCAATGACAATTACATTTGCGTTAGGAAAATCAATTCCAACTTCTATTACTGTAGTCGAAACTAATATATCTATATTTCTATCATTAAACTTATTCAATACTTTATCTTTTTCTTCCTTTCTCATTGAACCATGAATTATATCGACCTTATCTTTAAAAATTTTACTCAAATATCTATATTTTTCTGTTGCGGATTGATGATCCATTTTTTTT
>CACHOJ010000027.1 GCA_902581405.1 uncultured Pelagibacteraceae bacterium
AAATTGAATATACTGGTTCATTTATTGATGGAAAAGTTTTTGATACTAACGTTGGAAAAGATAGACCTTTGGTAGTTCAAATAGGAATGAGAGAAGTTATACCTGGTTTTGAAATGGGTATAGTTGGTACAAATAAAGGTACAATCAGAAAAATAAAAATTCCTTCAGAATTAGCATATGGTTCCTCTGGAGCTGGAGATGTAATACCACCAAATTCAGATCTTATTTTTGAATTTAAGATTATTGATGTTTTAGATCCAAATTATAATTTAATTTCATCTGATGAATTAAAAAATTTGTTAGATAATAATGCAGTTGTATTAGATATTAGAACGGACGATCAATGGAAAAAAACTGGAGTAATTAAAGGATCATTTCAAGAAACTGCGTTTGATAAAAATGGAAAATTTAATGTTTATTTAATGGATAGAGTTAGAGCTTTAGCTGGCGCCGAGTCTCAAAATATTGAAATTATTTTTGTTAGTAATGATGGAGAGACCGCATCAATTTTAGGCAATGCCTTTGCAGAAGACTTAGGTTTTAAAAATGTATACGTTTTAAAAGGTGGAATTAAAGCTTGGATTAATGAGAAAAAAGCATTAGTTTCTTTCTTAAAATAACGTCAAATCATTTAAAAATGAAGCTTAAAGATAGAGTAGCAATAGTTACAGGTGGAGGTAAGGGTATAGGTGAAGAAATTTGCTTAGGCCTTGCAAAAGAGGGTGCTAAGATTGTTATAGCGGAAATAGATATTGCAAATTCAGAAAATGCTAAAAAAAAAATTTTAGATGCAGGTAGTGAAGCAATAATTGTAAAAACTGACGTTTCAAAAAAAGACAGTATTAATGAAATGGTAGACAAAGCCATTCAAACATTTGGAAAAATTGATATCCTTATAAACAACGCAGGTATAAGACATGTAAAAAAATTGTTAGATCATACTAAACAGGACTGGGACGATATGATTTCAGTTAATCTTACAGCACCATTTCTTGCAAGTCAGGCTGTAATTCCTCACATGATTAAAAATGGTAAGGGAAAAATTATAAACTTTGGTTCTATAGCTAGTTTTATGGGTAGACCTGATAGAGTAGGTTATGTTGCAGCTAAGAGTGGTGTACTAGGATTAACGAGAGCATTGTCAGTTGATCTTACTGGAAAAAATATAAACGTTAACACTATTTGTCCTGGATTAATATCAACTCCTTTCAACCAAAAATATGCTGAAGATCCAAAACATGGCGAAGCCTGGGGAAAAGAAACAGTTGTAGGAAGATGGGGACAACCAAAAGATATTGTAGGAGCAGCAGTATTTTTATCAAGTGATGAATCAGACTTTATTAACGGATCTGAGATTAAAATTGATGGTGGATGGCTTTCCTCTAAGGTTAGAGGGGGAGAATTAGATAATGAGTAATTTTAAAAAAAATTATGAATTAGCTCTTAATAATGCAAAAAGATTATCAGATAAAATTTTGATAGATGGTAAATTAATTTCTGCTCAAACCGATAAAAAAATACCAGTTTTAAATCCTAGTACTGGAGAGAATATTGGTTCAGCACCACAATGCGATAAGAATGATGTTAATATTGCAGTCGAATCTGCTTTTAAAGCATTTCAAAAATGGAAAAAAATACCAGCACGTGAAAGAGGAAAGATGGTTGCTGCAGGTGCAAAGAGATTAGAGGAAAGAAAATCTGAAATTGAGACTTTGCTTTCCTTAGATACTGGTAATGCTTTAAGAACTCAAGCTGTGCCAGAAACCGCTGCATCTATTGAGCTAACAAATATGTTTGCAGGACTATCAGGAGAGTTAAAGGGTGAGAATTATCCACCCAATATCCCAAATACTATTCATTATACAACAAGAGATCCAATTGGTGTCGTTTGTGCAATTGTACCATGGAATGCTCCTTTATTTTTAACAGTTGCTAAAATTGCTCCAGCAATAGTTGCTGGTAACAGCGTTGTGTTAAAAACAGCTGAACAAGCACCTTTTTGCGCTTTACTCTTATCTGAAATATTCCAACAAGAACTACCACCAGGAGTTTTAAATGTTATTTCAGGGCTCGGAGAAGAGTGTGGTGAACCTTTGGTAACTCATGAAAAGGTAAGAAAAGTAACTTTTACGGGATCCTTTTCTGTTGGAAAAATCATTGCTAAAAAAGCTGCTCCGAAATTATGTCCTGTTACTTTAGAACTTGGTGGGAAAAATCCAAATATAATAATGAGTGACGCTGATTTAGATATTGCAATTCAAGGAGTAATTGATGGTATGAGGTATACCCGTCAAGGACAAGCATGTACTGCGGGGTCTAGAGTTTATATTCAGGAAAAAATTTATGATAAAGTTATCAATGGTGTAGTTGAAAAACTGAGTAAACTAAAAATGGGAAATGCTTTAGATGAAGGATCGGATATTGGAGCGATTATCTCAGAGGAGCAACTAAAAAGAACTTTGCATTATATGGATATAGCAAAGCAAACTTCTTCAGCTAAAGTTGTACATGGTGGCAATCAACCAACAGGTGGTGATTATAAAAATGGTTTCTTTTATGAGCCTACACTTATGTCAGGGGTACCGGTAGACTCTCCTGTTTGTCAGGAGGAGATTTTTGGGCCAGTAGCTTGCGCTATTCCATTTAAAACATTTGAAGAAGTAATGCAAAGTGCGAACGATACACCATTTGGATTATCAGCTGTGCTTTGGACTCAAAATTTGTCTAGAGCTCTAGAGTTTGTTGAAGATATTGAAGCAGGGTTTGTTCAAGTAAACCAATGCGTTGCTCCAAGAGCAAATGTATCTTATGGTGGTTTAAAAATGAGTGGTCTAGGTAAAGAATATGCTTTTGATAGTATGATAAATCATTTTACTCAAAGCAAAACAGTTTTGATAAATCGAGGAAAATCAAATATAGATAATTAAATATGACAGATCAAATTGCTTTCATTGGAGTTGGAAATATGGGTAATCCAATGGCCGACCAGTTAGTTAAAGCTGGAAAAAAAGTTAAAGTTTATGATGTTTCTCCTGAAATGATACAAAAAGCAAAAGAAGCAGATTTAAACGTAGTAGAAACTTTAGATGAAGTACTCGATGGTGCAAATTTTATAATTTCAATGTTACCTGAGGGAAAACATGTTAAGTCACTTTTTTTAGGCGAAAAAGGAATAATCGATAAAATATCAAAAGATGCATTAATTATTGATTGTTCAACAATCGATATAGAAACTTCGTTATTACTCGGCAAAGAAGCTAAAAGTAGAGGCATTAAAATGATTGATGCACCTGTCACTGGGGGTGTTATGGGTGCAAGAGTAGGCAAACTTAATTTTTTAGTTGGTGGAGATGACGAGTCTGTAAACTTAGCAAGACCATTAATGGACATTATGGGTCAAAAAATTTTACACGCTGGACCCCAAGGAAGTGGTGTTGGAGTTAAAATCTGTAATAATATGTCCTTAGGTATTTCAATGATAGCTGCATCAGAGGCATTAATGTTAGCAAAAAGACTAAAGATGGATTT
>CACHOJ010000028.1 GCA_902581405.1 uncultured Pelagibacteraceae bacterium
GGAATTTCAGCTTCAGGTTCTAGACGTTGGATTAATTTAGTCGTATTTAATCTTCAACCATCTGAGCTTATGAAAATCGCAGTAATTGTTTGTTTTGCAAGATATTATCATAGGATACAAAGTGTAGATATCGAAAGTTATAAATATTTACTACAACCTATAATACTTTTGTTGATACCTTGTTATTTAGTCATTACTCAACCTGATTTAGGAACAGCTATTTTGATAGCAGGAAGTGGAATAGCTGTTATTTGGTTAGCAGGTTTAAATATTAAATATTTTATTTATTCAGGGCTAATAGCTCTTGTCTCTATGCCATTTATAATTTCAATTTTAAAACCATATCAAAAATCAAGAATTTTGACTTTTTTCAATCCAGAAAGAGATCCTTTGGGTGCAGGTTATCAGATTATTCAATCTAAAATAGCCATAGGGTCTGGAGGTATGTATGGAAAAGGATTTTTAAAAGGTACTCAAAGTTATCTAGAGTTTTTACCTGAAAAGCACACAGATTTCATATTCACTCTTTTCTCAGAAGAATTCGGTTTTCTTGGTTCTGTATTGCTTATATTTTTATATGTTTTGTTGATTTACAGAATTATCAAAATAGGATTTTCTTGTAGAAGTTTTTTTGCAAAACTTTACTGTTTTGGCTTTTCGTCAGCCCTTTTCTTATATGTATTCGTTAATATAGCTATGGTTATAGGGTTGCTGCCAATTGTAGGCGCACCTTTACCAATCATGTCTTATGGAGGGTCATCTATGCTTTCAATTATGATTGGTCTAAGTATTGTGATGAGTTGTAAAATTTATAGTCAGGAAATAATAACAAATTAAACTTATTACATATTTTGATATCAGCCGCGATCAAATATCATATATAATTTAATTCAACACCATCTATATTTTAAAAAAATGTCTGATAAAAATTTAAAAATTGGTATAATTGGTGCAGGTATTCAAGGAGTATGTAACGCTCTTTTTCTTCAGAAAAAAGGATATCAGGTAATACTCTTTGATAGGGACGAGCCGGGTAATGCCGCATCTTATGGGAATGCAGGACATTTCTCACCTTATGCTTCAGTGCCATTAAACAGACCAGATATTTTATCTGATGTGCCAGCAATGTTAATGAGTTCTAGAGGACCACTAGCTTTAAAATGGAACTATGTCCCAAAAATGATCCCATGGTTTTCAAGATTTGTTGTCAATTGCACAAAAAACAAAATGATGCATACCGCAAAATATATGCATCAAATTTTAGACCAGTCATTAATTGCTTATGATGAACTTTTTGATGAAATCGATTTAGACGGCTTAGTTGAAAATAATGGAATACTTTATATTTGGAATGAGAAAAATTTAAAAAGTAGAGAGTTAGAAATAAAAATTAGGGAAGAATTAGGAGTAAAACAGCAAATAGTAAATAAAAAAGAAATTCATGACTTAGAGCCTAACTTAAAACCAATTTATTCCGGTGGAGTATTTTATGATTATGCAAGGCACGCAAGGAATCCAAAAAAAATTTTAGTTAAATTATTTGAAAATTTTATTAAAAAGGGTGGAAAATTTCTAAAATTAAACATTCAAGATTTAAACTTTGATGAAAGTAAACCAGTATTAAGATCTGAAACTCAAAGATTTGTATTTGATAAATTAGTAATTGCTTGTGGAGCATTTTCAAAAAAACTTACAGATAAACTACATGAAAGTATTCCACTAGATACTGAAAGAGGATATCACGTACATTTCAAAGATTTTGATCATTTAATTTCTAGACCAGTTGTAAATTCTAATAGAGGTTTTGGAATGTCTCCAATGGACCAAGGATTAAGGGTAGTTGGCACAGTTGAGTTTGGTGGTCTAGAAAATGCACTATCAAAAAATAGAATTAAAAATTTAATTTTAAATGCAAAAGAAATGCTAGATGGATTACCAGAACATAAAGATGAATGGCTTGGTTTCAGACCAACTTTGCCTGACTTTTTGCCAGTAATTGGGCCATCTAAAAATTATGAAAATGTATATTATTCATTTGGTCATCACCATTTAGGATGGACTTTAGGAGCAATATCTGGAAAAATAGTTTCAGGGATGATTGCAAATGAAAATACTAATATGGATTTAAAACCATATAGTTCAGTCAGATTTGCATAGTAAAGTTATATAGTGTGGATATTAAACTTGAGGATAAATATAAATTAAGTGAAGGTACTAGATTTTTAACTGGTGCCCAAGCATTAGTCAGAGTTCCTATCGTTCAAGCTAGAAGAGATAAAAAAAGGAATCTAAACACTGCTTGCTATATTTCTGGTTACAGAGGCTCACCCCTTGGCGGCTATGATCAACAAATTATAAAAAATAAAAAATATTTAGATGAAAATAATATTTTCTTTCAACCTGGAATTAATGAGGAACTCGCAGCAACGTCCTTATGGGGTACACAACAAGTTAATCTAAGAAAAAAAGATAAATATGATGGTGTATTTGGCATTTGGTATGGTAAAGGACCAGGAGTTGATAGAGCAGGAGATGCTTTAAAGCATGTAAACTTAGCAGGAACCTCGAAGTTTGGTGGTGTTATTGCTCTTATGGGAGATGATCATATCTGCGAGTCATCTACAACTTCACACCAAAGCGAATTTGCGATGATCGATGCAATGATACCTTTTTTAAACCCAAGTGGTGTTCAAGAAATATTAGATTATGGGATCATAGGAATTGAATTATCTAGAAAAAGTGGTTGTTGGGTTGGTATTAAGTGTGTTCATGACAATGTCAGTTCAGGTGCAACAGTAGATTTAGATGAAAACAGAGTTTTTCTTAAAGATATTTCTGATGAAAATTATCCATCTGATGGATTAAATATCAGATTGAAAGATACAGCTCAAGAAAAAGAATATCGTTTACATCACCATAAATTAAAATACGTAAAAGAA
>CACHOJ010000029.1 GCA_902581405.1 uncultured Pelagibacteraceae bacterium
CTTCCTGCATTGATGTTTTAGAAACTTCAAAAAAATTTGAAATTGCTGGAATTTTTTCTGATGATAATAAAAATTTTTTCTTAAACTATAAAGTTCTAGGTAATATAGACTCTTTATTAAAAAAAAATAAAAAACTTAACTTGCACATTGCAATTGGTAGTATAAAAAATTACAATTTTAGAAGAAAATTGTTTTTAAAATTACAAAAAAAAGGCCATCATTTTCCATGCATAGTATCTAATCGGTCCATAGTTTCAAAGAGAGCTAAAATTGGTGATGGGACGATAATTTTTCATTCTTCAATAATAAATACAAACGTTGTGATTGGTAAAAACTGTATTATAAATACGAGTTCCTGTATCGAGCATGATGTAAAAATTTCTGATCACGCTCATATATCAACTTGTGCTGTCATAAATGGTAATTGCAAAATTGGTATGGGAACCTTTGTTGGAAGCTCAACTGTTTTGAGAGAAAATATAGAAATTGGCTCAAAATCGATCATTGGATTTGGAAAATCTATTAATAAAAATATTCCATCAGGAAAATTAATAAAATAATTTATGTGCGGAATAACAGGTATCTGTAATTTTAACTCTAAAAATTTAAGCATTGTTAAAAAAATGAATTTTATTCAAGCTCATAGAGGCCCAGACTCAGAGGGCTATTACTACGATAAAGTAAACAAAGTTTGTTTAGGAATGACAAGACTTGCTATAATAGGTTTAACCTCAGGAAGTCAACCTCAATATAGTAAAAATAAAAATATAATATTAGTTTTTAATGGTGAAATCTATAATTATAAAGAACTAGGACTATTCTATTTTAACAAAAGATACACATCGGATAGTAAACTAATTGTAGACTTATATAAAAAATTAGGAATTGCATTTTTATCAAAACTAAATGGGATGTTCTCAATTGCGATATATGACAAATTAAAAAAAAAAGTTTTTCTTGTAAGAGATAGGTTTGGTATAAAACCCTTATACTATCTTTATGCTAATAAAACTCTATATTTTTCGTCAGAATTAAAGACTTTGCATAAATCTATCAATTTTAATTTTAAAATTAATGAACAAGTTGCATGGAATTATTTTAGTTTGGGATACTGTAATACTAGCCACAGTATATATGATGATATCAAAAAAGTAGATTCAGGAACATATTTAGAATTTAATGTTACAAATAATAAAATTAAAAAAAAAAGATGGTGGAATCTAAACTTAAAGGAAATAAATTTAAAAAAAAAAAGTGAATACTATGAATTAATTCTTGATAAGTTTGTTAATGCTATAAAGTATTGGTCAATTTCAGACGTGCCGATCTGTTTTATGGTATCTGGGGGACTTGACTCCTCACTTATCAGCTATTTTTATAGTAAATTACACAAAAAAAAAGTTAATACTTGTTCTCTTGGTTTTAAAGATAAAATATTTGATAAATGGAATGAATTAAGTTTAGTTTCAAAATTAACAAAAAAAATAAAGTCAAACCATTTTAATGTTTTTTTAAATAATGATAATTTTTTAGAGGAATTCAATAATATAGTTGACAATTTAGATGAACCGTTTGGCGGGGGACTACCTTCGTGGTATTTTTTCAAAAATGTATCAAAAAAATATAAAGTAGTTATTAGTGGCGTAGGTGGAGATGAGTTATTTGGAAATTATAATAGGCCATTCAATTTTTTGGATAAATGTAAAGTTTTAAATAGATCAAATTTTAATAAAATTTATTCAGCACAAAATTTTACATGCAATGAAATTTGGAAAAAAAGATTTTTGGCTTTAAATAATTCAAAGATGGAAAATACTAGTGATTTTTTTTTCAGAAAATTAAAGGAAAATTTAAAAGAAATGAACTTAATTAAAAGTTTGAGTTTTTTAGATTTACAAACACAATTGCAAGATGATTTTCTTTATTTGACTGACAGGTTTTCAATGTCACATTCTTTAGAAGTCAGAACTCCATTTTTGGATCACGAGCTTGTTGAAGCTGTCTTTAGTTTGCCAGAGAACATCAGAATATCCAAAAATAACTATAAGCCTATTTTAAAAAACTTTTCAAAAAAATATTTGCCAAAGGTTTATCACAACTATCCTAAGAAAGGTTTTTCTTTACCATTAAGTATTTTTATGAGAAATAAATTAAAACCAGATTTAATGAGAGTTTTATCTAAAAAAAACTTAAAAAAAAATGACGTTATTGATAAATCATTTTATGATGAGTATGTAGAACCAATGCTTAATGGTAACAACCAAAATATACAACTAATATGGAATGTTTTTATGTTTCAATGTTGGTTAGAAAAAAATAGTTAAAAATGAAAGATGATTTAGTAATACATATTGGACTTGGTAAAGCTGCAAGTTCATCTATGCAAGCAAAAATTTTTCCTTTAATTTCAAAGAGCATAGGTTATTACCATATTAGCAATAAAAGCCCTATAATTAATCAAATTGATTTAAATCTGAAAAATCAAATGACAAAACATGTAACCAATATGATTTTAGGATTCGATGTAAATAAAATTTCATTTCCAAAGAATACAATAGTAAGTAATGAGGGATTAAGTAGTTACAGACAACCTCAATTTTATGAGGAATTTGCTGAAAAAAATTTACAAGCATTTGGTTTTGATGCTCATATTATATTAGTCATAAGGAAGCCTTCAGATTTTTTAAACTCCATATATGTTCAATGTTGCGTTCACGAAAAACCATTACAAGAACCAGAACATTTTTTTTTAAATAAAGAAAATTTCTCCTTAAGATATCCTGATAACTCATTTTACATTGATTTTTTTAAATATGAAAAATTAATTGATCACTACAAAAAAAGATTTAAGAAAATGACTGTAATTAAATATGAAAATCTCAAAGATGCAGAAAACT
>CACHOJ010000030.1 GCA_902581405.1 uncultured Pelagibacteraceae bacterium
CACCCAATGTTGTTGTATCTAAACCTCTTTTATAAAGATAAAACCATTTTTCAATCTTTTTTGCAAATTTTTGGATGTTAAAAACCATTACACCAACATTTAATTCATCCTTTTGAGGTGATAATTTTTCTAATTTATAAAGAGTTTTTAGAGAACAATTTAAAAGTGAGTCTAATGGATATTTTGGGTTTAAAAACTTTTTTCTAAAATATGCTAGTTTCCTGACTGTATCATCATAATGGTAGGGCAAATTATGTCTCAATGAAGTTAAATTAATTTTATTTTTATTCATAGAATTAAAAATATTTGGTGAGTAAGGGTTTATAAGTATATCAATATCCATTACACAAATATTTTTAACTTGAGAAAATTTTTTCTTAACTTCGGAGGCAACTAAACACCTTTGCCAAGTAGGTTTTTTCCAGTATATACTATTTTTTTCAATCAAATCACTCGTGAAAACAATTAAACCTAAATTATTTTTCTTACAATACATTGTCCATGATGGCAAAATATTCTTTTCCCAAGCTTTATAAAAACTATCACCTATAGCTATACAAGCTATCGAGTTTTTTTGAGCTTTAATTATTTCTTTAATCATTATGAAATTGGATATCTAAGAGTCCACTTTGAATTTTTCTTTTTCCATAAGTGCTTTGGTCTCCAGCTATTTACAACGCTCCAAAAATGCATTTCAGAAATTCCTAAATATTCTAAAAATTCATTAAAATATTTTTTAGGAAATTCACCTTCATATTTTTTTATTAATTTTATTCCTTCATCTCTTGATAAATGCTTATCTCTTATTTCATGCGAAACTTCCTCGGTACATCTTCCAAGACCAAATTTAATATACCTTAGATAATAATGAAAACCATCCATTTTATCATCTAGGCTAGAATATTTAGAGTAAGTTCCCTCTGTTCTTTCTGGATTTGGTTTAAATCCTGTATTTGAGGTACAATAAAAATAATTCTCTTGTGGTGTCCATTTTTTGTAATATGAAAAAAAATACTTCCCCTTTATTTTGCTTTTTTTTAAATCAGAAATTTTTGGAATTTTATAATAACTTAAATCTAGATTTTCAAAATTAATATCATTGAAATATTTTTTATGTTTTTTTCCAATTTTAATCAGTTCATCGAAAGTTACACCTTTAAAATGTTGTTTGACCCATTCCTCAGCTGGTTTAAATGGTTTATCTTTGTGTTTTGCATCACCAGCATACTCTAGTTCACCATTTTCACCATAAAATACAAGAGATATATTTAGTTTCATTGCCATGTAAAAAGGGAAGTTGACTTGTCCTAAAACAAATACATGAAATGCATCTCCAAGTTCTTCAAAACAAAGTCTAGCTAACTTTCTGTGAAATATCCCATTTGGTGTATACAGAAAATTATCAAAACCACTATCTATTTTATTTTGTAAATTTTCTTTACCGATATCAGTATACTTAAGTGGCGCCCATGTAACTGTAATGGGATTCATACCATACTTATATTTAAGTTGATGAGCAACATAACCTGAGTCCTTTCCTCCACTACTTGGAACTACAACATCCCATTTTCCATTTTTACTTCTGTGTTTTTCTAATAGCTTAAGCAGTTCTTCTTCTCTCTTTTTCCAATCAATAGAGTGATTTTTATAATCATTGTACTTACATCCACTGCAAATACCCTCTTTATTAAAGATAATCCTTGGTCTTTGATTTGACATTGCGCATCTTTTACACCACAAAACTTTTTTTGGAACTTTACTAACTTG
Source organism: uncultured Pelagibacteraceae bacterium (assembly GCA_902581405.1). Lineage (GTDB taxonomy): Bacteria > Pseudomonadota > Alphaproteobacteria > Pelagibacterales > Pelagibacteraceae > Pelagibacter. Next base: position 1,768 of record CACHOJ010000030.1, read on the forward strand.
TTTCTCTATATTTAAGTGTTTAAATTTCATGTTTTTTTAAAATTTGATTTATCAATTTAATTCCATTTATTCCACTTTTTTCTGGATGAAATTGAAATCCATACACATTTTCTTTTGAAATTGATGATGTAAAATTTAAATTTTCATATTTTGTTGTCGTCATTATATCCTTGTTATTATGAGGCTGGGCATAAAATGAATGAACAAAATAATAGGATTTTTTATTTAAATTTTTTTTTAAGTAATTATTTTTATTTGAATTATTAAATTTTAAAATATTCCAACCTGTGTGTGGTACTGGCAAACTATTAACTTTATTTGACATACCAATAACTTTTCCAGGCAAGATAGATAATCCCTTAGTTTTTTTATATTCAAAACTTTCTTCAAACATAAGTTGGAAACCTAGGCAAATACCTATAAACAGTTTACTTTTATCTTTACAAAGCATTTTTAGCTCTTTATCAAGTTTTAACTTTTTTATGTTTTTCATTGCCTCACCAAATGCACCAACTCCAGGCAAAATAATGACTTTTGATT
>CACHOJ010000031.1 GCA_902581405.1 uncultured Pelagibacteraceae bacterium
GAGAAAGTTTAAAATCAATTGAAGAAATGGCTGACTGGGTTAGTGCTGTAATTGATGCAGTTGGTCACAAAGAAGCCTCTTTGGTTGGTCACTCTCAAGGATGTTTAGTTACAGTAGAATGCACTTCACGATACCCTGATAAAATTAAAACATTAAGTTTAATGGGTGGAGCTGGTGCAATACCCATGAACCCTCAATTACTTTCTTTAGCTGAGAATAACGATCCAAAAGCAGTAGATTTGATGATGGATTGGGCTCATGGACCAGCAGGACATTTTGGAGGTCACCCAGTTCCAGGATTATATCACATTAACACCGGTACAATGTTAGCAAAATCCCGTACTATACAGAATACTCTAGGAGTTGATTTTCGGGCTTGTGATAATTACAAAAATGGTTTCGAAGCAGCTAAAAAGATTAAATGTCCCACACTTTCAATTTTAGCAACGGATGACAAAATGTGTCCTGTTAAAGAAGGAAAGAAGTTAGCGGCTTTAATTGATGGAAGTCAAGTTGATATAATTGATAACTGTGGTCATATGATGTTATTAGAGGAGGCAGATAGAGTATTAACAGTTCTCAAAAAGTTCATAACTTCTAATTATCCCCCATTATCAAGTTAAATTTAAGCTTGATTGTATTTTTTCATTAAAGTTTAATAGTCTTTTAAACGGAAGGGGAAAAATGAGTAAAAATAAAAATCCAGAAACAATAGCTTTACATGGTGGAGATTATAGAAGCGACCCAGCTACAACGGCTGTAGCTGTACCACTTTATAGAACTACTTCTTATCAATTTAATGATACAGATCATGCAGCAAATTTATTTGCTCTTAAGGAGTTTGGAAACATATACACACGAATCATGAATCCAACGAATGATGTTTTAGAAAAAAGAGTTGCTGCCCTAGAAGGAGGGCTTGCTGCAGTGACTGTAGGTTCAGGACAAGCAGCCTCAACATTTGCTATAATGAACGTTTGTCAATCAGGAGATAATTTTATTAGTTCAACTGATTTATATGGTGGAACAGTAAATCTATTCACACATACTCTTAAAAAACTTGGTATAGAGTGTAGATATGCTGATCCTTCAGATCCTGCTAATTTCGAAAAATTAATTGATGAAAATACAAGATGTTTTTATGCAGAAACCCTACCAAATCCTTACTTGAGAGTATTCCCAATAAAAGAAGTTTCAGATATTGGACGAAAGCATAACATTCCATTGATAATGGATAATACTGCATCACCTGTTATTTGTAAGCCAATCGAACATGGCGCAGCAGTAGTTGTACACTCGTTAACCAAATTTATAGGTGGTCATGGTACTGTAATTGGAGGCTGCCTGGTAGACGGTGGTAATTTTGATTGGACCAAAGATCCAAAGAGACAACCATTGTTTAATGAAGCTGATGCGAGTTATGGTGGTGCTAAATGGGGTGAAGTAGTCCCTCAATTAACAGGTGCAAATGTTTCTTTTGCTGTAAGAGCTAGAGTTTGTCTTTTAAGAGATTTAGGTGCACCATTAGCGCCAGATAATGCCTGGGGCATTATCCAAGGATTAGAAACTGCTCCTTTAAGAATGAAACAACATTGTTCTAATGCTGAAAAGGCAGTAGCTTTTTTACAAAAACACAAGAATGTAGAAAGAGTAATCTACCCTACTCTTCACGAAGGTGAGATTGCAGCAAGATCTAAAAAATACCTTAAAGGTGGTAATGGTGCCTTAGTAGGTATTGAGGTCAAAGGTGGAGTTGAAGCTGGTAAAAAATTTATAGAGTCTTTAAAAATGTTTTATCATGTAGCAAATATTGGAGATGCTAGAAGTTTGGCTATTCATCCAGCAACAACTACTCATAGTCAATTAACTGAGGAGGAACTGTTAGCTGCTGGAGTCACGCCAGGATATGTTAGACTATCTATTGGTATAGAGCATCCTGATGATATTATAGCTGATTTAGATCAAGCTTTAGGAGCCTCTGGGAAACCTAGCTTGAAAGCTGTAAGTTAGATTTTGTATTTACAAACAAAAAATAAATACAGGAACTAACTAAAAAAATTGAACTTATTTGGTGCATAGATGCGATTATTATCTGTGCACCATGAAGTAAGGTAAAAATTCCTAACACAATTTGTAAAATAATAAAAAATCCTAAGATATTTATAGATTTATATAAGTTAGTAATTCTATTTCTATAAATGTTATAAAAAATATAAAGATAAAATAAACAAATCAAATAGGCTAGATTTCTATGAATAAATTGTACTAAAGATGGATCGCTAAATGCAGA
>CACHOJ010000032.1 GCA_902581405.1 uncultured Pelagibacteraceae bacterium
CTATCTACAAACTCAATTACTGCCATAGGTGCGTTATCTCCATATCTAAAACCTGCCTTAATAATTCTTGTATATCCACCTTTTCTATTTTGATACCTTTTAGAAAGAGTTTTTTTTACTTTGTTTGTAGATTTGGCATCTTGTAATTTTGATATTAACGTCTTGGTATTTGATAAAGTATCTTTCTTGCCTAAAGTGATTATTTTATCTGCCTGAGGTTTTAAAACTTTCGCCTTAGGTAATGTTGTAGTAATTTGCTCATACTTAATTAATGAGTTAAGCATATTTTTAATTAAAGCTTTTCTATGTTCCGATGTTCTATTGAGCTTTTTGTAGCCCATCTTATGTCTCATTAAATTGCTTCCTCAAGTTTCTTAGATAACTCAGCTATGTTATCTGGTGGCCAATTGGGTATTTCCATTCCTAAATATAATGACATCCCTGTTAAAACTTCTTTTATCTCATTTAATGATTTTCTTCCAAAATTTGGAGTTCTTAACATTTCTCCTTCTGATTTTTGAACTAAGTCACCTATATAAATTATATTATCGTTTTTAAGACAATTCATTGATCTTACTGATAGCTCTAATTCATCAACCTTTCTCAAAAGATTTTTATTAAATTCTGGTTCTGTTGGTTGATCTCGAACAATTACCTCTTGAGGTTCGTCGAAATTAACAAACATACCTAATTGATCTTGAAAAATTCTCGCAGAGTAAGCAACAGCATCCTCAGCCGAAATTGATCCATTAGTTTGAACCTCCATGGTTAATTTATCATAATCTAGGGCTTTCCCCTCTCTTGCGGTACTTATTGAATATGAAACTTTTTTAACAGGGCTAAATAGTGAGTCTATTGGAATAAGTCCCAAAGGTGGCTCCTCGGGTTTATTCATATCTGCTGACACATATCCTTTTCCACTACTTACTGACATTTCCATATGAAAATTAGTATTTTCATCAAGATTACATATTACTAAATCTGGATTTAAAATTTCTATATCTGATGAAGATGTTATTTGAGAGGCTTTGATTTCACCAGGGCCTTTTGCATCCAGTATAAGTTTATTAGTTGTTTCAGAGCTACTTTTCAAGGCGAGTGATTTAACGTTTAAAACTATATCTGTTACATCTTCTCTAACACCTTTTATTGAAGTAAATTCATGTAACACCCCATCAATCTGAATTGCAGTTACAGCTGTACCTCTTATTGATGATAATAATATTCTTCTTAGAGAATTACCTAAAGTCAGTCCGTACCCTTTTTCGAGAGGTTCAGCTATTATCTTAGCGTAAGATTTGTCCTCACTTATGTTCACATCAAGTTTTGGTGGCTTAATAAGAGATTTCCAATTTTTTACATTTACTTCAGATGTTTCCATTTATACTCTCCTTTTTTTTGGTGGTCTTGCTCCATTATGCGGCATAGGTGTTGTATCTTTTATTGAAATAATCTTAAATCCTCTAGCTTGTAACGCTCTTAGTGCTGTTTCTCTTCCTGATCCTGGCCCCTTAACTTCTACAGATAAAATTTTCATTCCTACTTCTAAAGCTTTTACAGCAGCAGAGTCAGCTGCTACTTGAGCAGCGTAAGGTGTAGATTTTCTTGAACCTTTAAATCCTTTCTGGCCAGCTGATGCCCATGAAATTACATTTCCATTAGTATCCGCTATAGACACTATTGTATTATTAAAAGTTGATTGCACGTAAGCAATACCATTAAGAATATTCTTCTTATTTTTTTTTTTTTTAGAATAAGAACTTTTTTTAGATTTAGATGTATTTTCTACTTTTTGATCTTTAGTTTCAGTTTTATCTTTTGTCATGTTATTTTTTGAGTGGTGTTAATTTTTTACCCGCTATAGCAATTGCTTTTCCTTTTCTAGTACGAGCATTGCATCTAGTTCGTTGGCCTCTAACAGGTAATTTTTTTCTATGTCTAGATCCACGATATGAAGCAAGATCAATTAATCTTTTAATATTTAAAGATGTGTCTCTTCTTAAATCTCCTTCAACAGTAAATTTTTGGTCTATATATTCTCTTATTTTTAATATTTCATCATCTGTTAATTCGTTAACTCTTTTGGTGCTAGGTATTTCAAGAGATTTACATATATCATTTGAATTCTTTTCACCAATACCAAAAATATAAGTTAAGCCGATTCTAACTAATTTGTTTTGTGGTATATTTACACCTGCTATACGAGCCATAATAATGAGATAAAATTTTAGCCTTTTATATAAGAAGTTTTTTTA
>CACHOJ010000033.1 GCA_902581405.1 uncultured Pelagibacteraceae bacterium
TTATAAATCAAAGGACATGCACCAAAATTACATAAGATTTTTTTTTTATTTAATTCATTGATAATTCTTTCTGTATTCCAATTTTTTTTTAAATAATCCTGATTAATTAAAATATAAAACCTATAGTAAGCATTTATATAATTTTTGTTATAATTAAAATTTGAAACGAATTTATAGTTTTTTACAATTTTTTTTATTTTATTTGCATATTCGTTTCTTTTTTTAACCCAAAAAGGTAACATTTTAAGCTGAAAATTACCAATTGCTGCCTGAATTTCTGTCATTCTATAATTAGAACCATTAAAATCATGTAGCCATTTAAATTTAAAGTCTTTTTTATTAATTTTTCTCACACTTAAAATGTTTTTTCCACAATCTCTTAAGCTCCATGCGTTTTGATATATTTTTTTATTATTAGTACAGAGCATTCCACCTTCGCCAAGTGTATTCATTATTTTATCATTGCAAAAACTCCATATTGCAATATCACCAAAAGAGCCAACATATTTATTTTTCACTTTTGCTCCATGCGCTTGAGAACAATCTTCAATAACTTTTATATTTCTTCTTTTGGCAAATTTCATAATTTCAATAATATTTGATGGCATTCCCCCTAAGTGTACTACAATTATAGCTTTAGTTCTTTTAGAAACTTTTTTCTTAATTGAATTTAAATCAATGTTTTGTGTTTCAATTGATACGTCAGAAAAAACAGGTTTTAAGTTATTATTCAATACGCAGCTTGCAGACGAAATATAAGATCGTGGCGTTACGATAACTTCTGATCTATTATTTAATCCTAATGATTTTATTGCTATATCTAAAGCAACACTTCCACTATTTAATGTAATTGCAAATTTTCTTTTAAAAAATTTCCTAAAATTATTCTCAAAAGTTTTACAGTTTTCACCTGTCCAGAAATTTAATTTATTACTTTTTAAAACTTTATTAATAATTACTTTTTCCCTATTAGAAACATATGGCCAAATTGAACTAATTTTTCCCATTGAATTTTTCTCCAATTATTTTCTCTTTTACATTTGAACCGTTTATAATTTTTTTAAAAATATACACTAAAGTCATAAAAATAATTTTAATATCCAAGAGTACATTTAAATTTTCTACATAATAAATATCAAGTTCAAATTTTTTTTTCCAACTTATGTTGTTCGAACCGTTAATTTGTGCCCATCCAGTTAACCCTGGTAGGACAGTCAACCTTTTTTTCTGTTGTTTGCTATACAATTCATTATATTCCAGTAAAAGCGGTCTTGGACCAACAAGAGTAAGATCTCCTTTCAAAATATTTAAAAATTGAGGAATTTCATCTAATTTTAAAAGTCTTAAAAAATATGTGGACTTTAAAACTCTTTTTCTTTCATCTTCAAAATTATTATTACTTTGATTCATTGTAATTGCCATAGTTCTAAATTTATATAATTTAAAAGGTTTTCCATGTTTTCCTGCACGCATTTGTACAAAAAATATTGGAGATGAAATAGCGATTAATAGATATATTGAAACAAGAAAAAAAAGAAACAAAATAATTGGAGAAAATATTAATACAATTATTATATCAAAAAACCTTTTGTAAATTATCATATCAATCTCATAAAATACTTTCTGTATAAGTTAATTACTCTTTTTTTTTCAAACTTTTTCAAAACAAATGGTCTTGAATTTTTTGAAAATTTTACTCTCATTTTTTTATTGTTTATTAAATTAATTATACTTTTTTCTAGGCTTTTTTGAGAACCAGTTTTAAACTTTAGACCATTAATTTTATTTAAAAAAGAGTCTTTTAAACCATAGGTATCGCTCACAATTACTGGCAAACCTGTAGAAAGTGCCTCTATAACCGATAATCCGAAACCCTCCCTGTAACTAGGAAATACAAATATATCTGAAATTTTTAAAAATTTATTTACATTGTTTGTGAATGGAACAATTTTTATACGCTTAGTTATTTTTTTATAATTTATTTTCAATAAATTTTTAATATTTATTTCATCTTCTCCAACAAGTAATAACTTTAAATTATCATATTTATAATAAATATTTTGAAAAGAATCTAAA